>SKQU01000235.1 GCA_007118855.1 Spirochaetaceae bacterium | reverse complement strand
CGGCGGTCGGCCGCGCCCCGGCCCGCGCCCCGCCGGGGGGCGCGGCTGAAGACGCCTACCTGCGTTCGAGGATGAACTCCACCCGACGGTTCTTCCAGCGGTTCTCCAGGTCGCCGTGCGGGACGACCGGTAAGGCGCCGCCGTAGCCGGCGGTCGTCATGCGGCCGCCCGCAACGCCGCGACGGATGAGCGCTTCCCTGATCGCCTGCGCCCGCGCGAGCGAGAGCGGCAGAAGCACTTCGTTCTGTTCGGTCGCAGCGCGCTGCGGGTTCTCCCAGAGCACCTGGACCGCGTGTCCCTCCACACGGATCGTGTGCTGCGGGTACTTCTGCAGGACGACCGCGAGGCGGTCGAGCGTCTCGAGGTTGCGCCGCGCCTGTTCGGGCTCGAGGTTGACGTAGTCCGCCGTGTAGGGCACGAAGTAGATGCTCGAGATCCGGATGCGGTAGCGGTCGCCTTCACGGATCACGAGGATGTCTATGGGGATCGTCGCGGCCGCCTCACCGGTGTTCCAGACCGAGTCGGTAGCGCGTACGACCAGCCGATAGTCTTCTGCCGACTGCACGAGCTCGCCGTCCGCGGAGAGGCCGTTCCAGCGAAGCGGGCTGCGCGGTGCGCCGGTCCCGCTCCAGCCGACGAAGTGGTTGCCGGCCGGGTCGTAGATGTCGGCCTGCCAGCGGGCGATCGGGCTCAGATCGCGCGCCGTGATCGTGATGGACAACACGTCATCCATCCCGTCGTCATCCGGCGAGAAGAGCGGCGGAGAGAGACCGACGACCACCTCCGGAGGCGTCGTATCGACGCGAACGGCGCCGCTGCGTCCGGTGGAGATGTTTCCCTTCTCGTAGCGCACCTCGAGCTCCGCGACGTACTGGCCGTCGCCGACGGGCCTGCCGTCGATCCGGCCGTCCCAGCTCACCATCGGCGGAAGCTCGGTCCCACTCGCGATCGTGCCGAGTCTCGTGCCGGCGGCGTTGAGAACGGCAACCGCCCAGGAATCGATGCCCTCGCGCACCGTCAGCGCCAGGTTGAACCCCAAGACGTCGAGGATCCCGTCGCCGTTCGGCGAGAAGCCGGCGTCGCTCGCGGTGATCCGCACCGGGGTGGGGCGCGTGTCTATGCGCACGCGCGTGACGATCGGGCGCGCGACGTTCTCAGCTTCGTCCTCCGCCGTGAGGGTGTAGGTATAGACCCCGTCAGGGAGCACGGAGCCCTGCGCGTCGGTCCCGTCCCAGACGAAGTTCTCCACGCGTCCCTCCCAGACGACGGTGCGTACGACCTCGCCTCCGGGGCCGGTCAGCGTTGCGGTCCACTCGCGCTCTTCGCTCGAGCTCTGAAACACCTGGACGGTGTCTTTCAGCCCGTCTCCGTCGGGGGAGAAGACGGTGGTGGACAGGCGTACCGTGGCCTGAGGCGGCGTGGTGTCGCTCACGAACGGGTCCGAGGCGGTCTGAGGGGTCTGGCCGCCGCGGTAGGTGAGGGTGAGCACCGCCCGATAGGTCCCGTCCGGAATGGTGTTCCCGTCCTCATCCCGGCCGTTGTAGTTGAAGGGCACCGGCTCGCCGGATCCCGTGAAGGTCCGCACGGTCTCCCCGGCGGCGTTCCTGATCTCGATTCGCCACCCCTCCAGGTTCTCGGTGACCATCGCGCGCGGCCGGATACCGATCGTGTCCGCGCGGCCGCTGTCGTTGGGCGAGAAGGCGCGGCGGTTGACCGAGACGACCGCCTGACGAGGCTCGCGCTCGAGGGCGATCCCCGGCAGCTCGAAGGCGCCGGTATTCCCGGCACGGTCGGTCGCCGAAACCCGGTAGGTATAGGTTCCCTCGTCGGCCGGCAGCCCGGCGTCGGTCGTGCCGTCCCAGGTGAAGTCACGGGCGCCGCCCTGCCAGGTGAAGGTTCGCACCGTCCGCCCGGAGCGGTCGATCATCTCGCCCACCCAGCGATCCTCCCGGGTCGACCGTCGCTGGTAGATGGGCAGGATGTCCAGGATGTCGTCGTCGTTGGGCGTGAAGAGCGTGTACGGGGCGGATACCTCGACGAAGGGCGGGGTGTTGTCGACGACGATTCGCTGCGGGCCGCCCTCTCCCGTGTTGCCGCGGTTGTCCTGGACCACGACGGAGAGCGTGTAGGTGCCGTCGGGCACGAAGGCTCCCGTTGCGTCGCGCCCGTCCCAGAGCACGATCTCAGGCGGTTCAACCGAGGCCCTCCGGTTGCGCCCGAAAAGGCGGGCAAAGAAGCCCACCTGCGGGATCGACTGCTCCTGCGAGAAGACGGCCGCCCCGGTGCCGGTCGTGACCGCGACCTCGTAGGAGACGAGCCGCGTGCGCTCGAGCGGTGTCACCACGAGCTCCAGCGTCACGGCATCCTGGATGCCGTCCTGGTTCGCCGGTGAGATGTAGATAGCCTGGTCTTCTTCGATCGCCACGGGGATCTCCCCCGTGGTCGCGCATCCCAGGAAGGTTGCCAGCATGACAACCGCCGCGGCAATGAGGGTAGCACCTTTCATGGCGCCCTCCTTATCCCTGGCTTGTATCGTTGCGACGACGTTGGGACGCGTCCTGGCGAGCAGCCGAACTGTACAGATTACACAACGAAAGAGGACGAAAGTTACGTCCCGGCGCCGCCGGGCGCGAGTGCCGTCTCCGCATAGCGGTAGAGGAACCGCGCGATCGCCTCTATCCCGCGGTACCAGTTCGCGATGTCCTGACTCTCGTTCGGCGAGTGGATCTGGTCGTCCGGGAGGGCGAATCCGGTGAGTACCGACGGCATACCGAGCAGCCGTTCGAGGTCGGCGGCCACGGGAACGCTTCCCCCGATCCGCGCGAGTACCGGCGGCGCCTTCCATACCTCGCGCAGCGCCTCAGCGAAGGCGCGATGGGCCGGTGAATCCGGGTCGCAGATGAACGGATCGCCGCTGGCGAGCTCGGTGAGGCTCCACCGCACGCCGCGCGGGGTCGCCGCGGCAAGGTACGCCTCGAGCTGCTGCCGCACCTCGGACGGCCGCTGATCCGGCACGAGACGCGTAGAGATCTTCGCGTGCGCCCGCGCCGGTATCAGAGTCTTCTGGCCGGGTCCGGTGTACCCGCCCCAGATCCCGTTGATCTCGAGCGTGGGCCGTGCGCCCGTGCGCTCGACGACCGTGTACTCCGGCTCGCCCCACAGTGTAGGGACGCCGGCCAGCGTGCGGATGTCCTCGTCGGTCACCGGCACCTTCGCCAACCGATCCCGTTCGGCGGCGTCGAGCTCGCGGACCCGGTCGTAGAAGCCGGGAAGCGTGACGCGAGCGCTCTCGTCGTGCATCCCGGCGATCAGCTCGGCGAGCGCCTGCGCCGGGTTGTGCACCACCCCGCCGAAGGAACCGGAGTGCAGGTCGCGCTCGGGGCCGGCGACGGTGAGCTCGAAGTACGCGATGCCGCGCAGGCCGTAGCGGATCGACGGGGTCCGCGCGTCGATCATCCCGGTGTCCGGATTGAGGCACACATCCGCGCGCAGACGCTCCGCGTTCGCCTCGATCGCCGGGACGAGGCTCGGCGAGCCGATCTCCTCCTCCCCCTCGAGCAGAAACCGCACCGTCACCGGCAGCGGCCCCGCCTCGGCGACGGCGCGCACGGCGAGCATCGTCGCCATGACCTGAGCCTTCATGTCGGAGGCGCCGCGCGCGTAGAGCCGGCCGTCACGCTCGGTGGGGACGAAGGGGTCACTCTCCCAGAGGTCGAGCGGGTCGGCCGGCTGCACGTCGTAGTGCCCGTAGACGAGCACCGTTGGGGCGTCGGCTCTTTCGGCCGGAAACTCCGCCCACACCAGCGGGTGCCCATTTGTTGCGATCACCTCGCTGCGGGAGGCGCCGTAGGCGGACAGCCGGCCCGAAAGCCATGCGGCCGCCCTCGCGACGTCGGCGCTGCAGGCCGGGTTGGTCGAGATGGAGGGAATGGCCACGAGCTCCTTCCACTCTTCGAGGTGGTGCGCGCGGCGCGACGCGATCAGCTCGAGGGCGCGGTTACACGATTGATGCGACCCGGCTGAGGGTCTGCCGGTAGATGCCATAGTGCTCCTCCTCGAGCTCGTCCGGGTCCACGAACTTGAGCCACAGTCCCTGCTCCGGGTGATCGCCGGCGAGGGCTCGGCGGCTCTCCCCGATGTGGCCGTGCGGATCCGACCACTTCACCTCGCCCATCTGCAGCAGGACGTACTCACCGGCGTGGCGCGAGACGAAGCGATCGCGATGCTCCTCGTAGTAGAGCCCCTGCTCGGCGGTGGTCGTGAGCCAGCTGCGAACCGTCTCGTGCGAATCGTACTCGTTGGCGTGGAACTCGCCCATCGGCGAGGGCCCCTCGCTTTCGAAGTCGATCTCGTCCAGGTCCACCGTCCCGAAGCCGCTCTGCGCGGCCACGAGCAGGTGGTTGCGGTCGCGGTGAAAGGGCGGGGCCGGCCAGTCTGCGGTTGGGTCGTGGCCCATCAGGTGCATCACGCAGGCGTCGGTCGCAACGGTGTGGTCGCCGGCGATGAGCGTGTTGCAGTCCCGCGGATCGTCACCCGGGCCCCACTCTTCGCCGGCCTGGCAGACCATCGCGTCGAGGATGTTGAGCGCAGGGTCGTAGATCCGGCCGAGGTCTGCGAGGACGTACGGCAACCGCACCAGATGGTGATAGTAGGCCCGCGGCCGGCCGTCCGGGGGGATCGAGGCGAGCCCGAAGAGGTTCTTCAGCGACAGGGTCACGCCCATGAAGCGGTGGTTCTTCGCCTTCTGGACCGAGACGATCGCGTCCGCCTCCACCGACGCGCTCGGAAGCGGATAGGAGCCGAACTGCAGCCCGCCGCCGGGAACCTTCGCCCAGGTCACCGGGTCTGTCGTACCGTCGACATACGGGACGTCGAGCTCCCTGAGTACCGGATGGATCGTCATGCACTCTTCGAGCGGCTCCGGACGGCCGTGACACTCGATCCCCACATCAACGACGAAGAGTTCGGCCGAGGTGCGCTCGCGGATAAGTCTGATGGTCGCGCGGACCACCGGGTCACTGACGAGTTGCTGCCGGTGCCCGTGTCGCGTGACCACACGGTCCGGCGGTTTCTCCTGGTTGAACTTGATCCCGATTCTCCGCGCGTCGGCGAGCCTCCGCCACGCGGCGTCGAGCGGATCGGTCGCGCGCTTCAGTGCCTCG
>SKQU01000273.1 GCA_007118855.1 Spirochaetaceae bacterium | reverse complement strand
GCCGCCATGCCGGTCTACGACGAAGAGTTCTACGCCGATCAACTCGGTGTGGTCGAAGGCGTCGTGAACGAGCTGAAGCGCGAGTCCGTCGTGATCGTCACGCTCTACTCGCCGTTCATGTTCGCGGAGCAGACCGTCGGCGCGGACGTCCTCTCGCGGCACATGAAAGACGATCCCGCGGCGGTCGCGAAGGGGCTCGAACGGATCGTAGAGAGCATGGCGATCTTCATCCGCGGATGCATCGAGCGCGGGGTCGACGGGTTCTACGGATCGACGCAGGGCGGCGAACAGGGCCGCCTGCCCGACGGCGTGTTCGACGAGTATGTGAAGCCGAGCGACCTCATGGTGTGGGATCTGTACAAACAGAGCACCGAGTTCAACGTGCTTCACGTTTGCGACTACGTCGCGCCGTACGAGAGCTTCGAGCGCTACCGCGTCTACCCCGGGCAGATCGTGAGCGCGCCGACCGAAGTCAACGGCCATCGCGTGTCGGGAGCGGAGATCGCGGAGACACTCGGCAGGCCGTTCCTTGGCGGGATGGAACGACTGGGTGTTCTCTCAAAGGGCCCGGTCGACGCGGTTCATACCGAGGCGCGAGCGGCGATCGACGAGGGTCCGCCCGCGATGATCCTGGGCGCCGACTGCACGCTCGCTGCGGATACCGACTGGAAGAACATCGCGGCCGCGACCGCCGTGGCGCACTCGACGCGCCCGGCGTGACGTCGGGCAATCGATCGCATCACTCAGTGTGCGGGGACACCTCGCCCAGCGCCAGAAATCCGTCGCGGATGGTCCAGAGCGTGCGGCAGAGCGCCGCGACGAACCGGTCGTCGTGGCTCGCCAGGAGGAGCGCGCCTTCGAACCCGGCGAGCGCCTCTTCGAGGCAGCGCATCGACAAGAGGTCCAGGTGGTTCGTCGGCTCGTCCATCACGACGATCGCGGGGTCCCGCTCGAGACCGAGCGCGAGAAGGAGCTTCCGCGCCTCGCCGGGACTCGGGAGTCCGGTCTGCAGGAGCTGCTCAGGGTCGGAGCCGAGCCGGCTGACCGTCGAGATGACGCGTCCGAGCGCGTCGCTCTCCAGCGCTCGAGCGCGCTCGATCAGCGCCTGCGCGTCGGCGGCCGAGATCTCCTGCGGCAGCCGTACGAGCTCGGCGTCGCTCAAGTGGCCGTCGCACAGCGCGTGGTCGACGAGCGCGGCGAGGAGCGTTGACTTGCCCGCGCCGTTCGGGCCCTCGAGCGCGGCTGCCGGTCGGTACGCTGCTCGCAGACGGCCGCCGACCCGGGCGATACGATCGTCCCGGAATCCGGCGTGAGCGCGCCGGTCGCGAGCGCGAGCAGGGTACTCTTTCCGGTACCGTTCGCGCCGACGACACCGGTCCAGCCGACGGGGGCCGTGAAACTGAGATCGGTCAGCAGTGGATCGACCAGAGCCTGATGCGTGAACGAAACGGATGTGAACTGCAGGTACATACGAGCCTCCTTGGGGGATGGGACTCGTACTACCTCTTCACCGCAGCTCCTCCAGAACGACGCGCCGGGATCGGCGGTCAGGATGGGACCACCCTATCCGGCGGCCGTCGAACTGTCAACAGTCGAAGCGCCTCGTTCAAGGCCAGGAGCCCGCCGTCGCCGGCCCAGCTCCACATCCGTCCGTCGTAGTCGTCGAGCTCGGCGATGAGCTTGATGAGGTCGGGCAGCTTCGATCGTGACTCCGCCGGGGAGGCGAGTTCTTCGGTCCTAGGTTTCACAGAAATGGGGGTATACTGGTGAATCAGCTATCCTGCAAGCTGGCCCACGACGGACGGGGCGGACGAGATCAGCCGCGTAGTGGTACTCTCGGGCAGCTGCTCGTTTGCGCGTACGGTTAAGGAGCATATGTGAGCACCGGATTCAACGGATTGGGCATGAACCTGGGGAACCTGTCGAGGCTGTCGAAGGCGAAGACGCGATCGATCAGCGCTGAGAACCCGACGGGCGAAAAGGGCCGCGGGGCTATGGCGACCGAAGGCACGGGCGCCGGCTGCGCGCGTGACCTGGGCAAGGGCTGGAAGGTGAGTCCATCGGTATCGATCGGCGCCGGCGAAACGTACACGTTGGCGGATATCGAGGGACCCGGCGCCATCCAGAGCGTCTGGATCTCAGGGTACGTCGGCCGCGACTTCATCCTTCGCGTCTACTGGGACGGGCAGGTCGCTCCGTCGGTGGAAGCGCCGCTGCCCGACTTCTTCGCGCTTCCCTGGGGCCCGGACTACGTCGGCCCGGATAGAAGACCGGCTTCCGTACGTGTGACCTCTATCCCGGTGATGGTAGCGCCGCGGAGCGGTCAGAACTGCTTCTGGGAGATGCCCTTCCGCAAGGGCTGCCGCATCACGATCGAGAACCTCCATCCCACCGATCAGAAGGTCTGCTACTACCAGATCAACTACACGCTGACCGACGTACCCGACGATTGTGCGTGCTTCCACGCTCAGTTCCGGCGCGTGAATCCGCTTCCGTACAAGGACGTCTACACGATCGTCGACGGGATCAAAGGCACAGGACACTACGTCGGCACGTCGATGGGATGGGGAATAAACAACAACCGCTGGTGGGGTGAGGGCGAGATCAAGTTCTACATCGACGGCGACGACGAGTATCCAACGATCTGCGGAACCGGCACCGAGGACTACTTTGGCGGGTCGTACAACTGGGACGTCGGCGGCGAGTACGAGATCTACACGGGTCCCTTCATGGGGATGCACCAGGTGATACGTCCCGACGGTACCTACAACGCGCAGCACCGCCACGCGATGTACCGCTGGCACGTCATGGATCCCATCCGGTTCGAAAGCGATCTGTCGGTCACGATTCAGGCGCTCGGCTGGCGCGACGGCGGCCGGTACCTGCCGGGACAACACGATATGTGCTCGGTGGCGTTCTGGTATCAGACCCTGCCGGCGGCTCCGTTTCCCTCGCTTCCGGATCGAGACGGACTGGAGATTATCTAGCCGACCACGGGCGAGGCCGGGGGCGAGGCCGCGAACGGGAGACAGGCTCGCACGGCGCCGCGTCGGTGGCGAAATCGAGTATTCCGTCTGCGCCTACGATCCCCACTCAAGACTGGGCTTCTTCTGTTTCTCCACGCACTCTTGCAGGTAGAGGTTGATGAGGTTCTGGTACGGAATTCCCGTTTCCTCGGAGAGAGCCTTGAAGTAGCCGATCACGTCAACCCCCATGCGGATCGTGATCTGCTTCTTCAGGTGCTTAGCGTAAGGGTTTTGGCGGCTGCTCATGCGGCTCAGGTCGTACTCTTTCTTCATCATCTTCTCTCCAGGTAGACTCGCCGTTCAGCTGACGTTGGCTTTCGCGCTGAAATGATCCGAATGACACCATCCTTCTCTCGAAAGGTGTGCACGACAAGAAGAGGTCTCAGATGCGAACTGAGACCAACCATGATGTACCGATCCTCCTAGCCAGAGTGGAAGTCGTCGAAGAACTGTACGGCATCCTCGTCGAGAAAGACTGAGTGCGCTTCTTCAAACGAGACTCCGTGGGTCTGCTGGTTTCGGCGACTCTTGGCGTCATGCCACTCAAATGAGATCGCGTACATATACTGTAATTATACTGTAGTTTCCAGCTTCCGTCTACCTTCGGACTGAACGCACACCCGTTCCGCGTGGTCGTCTGCAGGGCGTGGCATACGCGGGGGTAGCGGAAGCCTACGCGGGGGTTCTGACCGCATGGTCCGGTGTAGCGACGACCGCCGTTGCCCGCACCGGGGATCGGTGGGTGCGCGTTCGCGGAGGCTGGAGCGAGGGGGAGCCGCGTGGTCGCGATTGCCGGCGGGTAACGGCGCGGGGTACTGGTTCCCGACGCTCCCCCACCTCTCTCAGCCGACCGGCTCAGCCGCGGGTAAGCGGAACGCGACGATGAGCGCGAGCACGGAGAGGACGGCGGTGATCGCGAAGAGCGCGCCGTAGGTCCAGAACTGGATGATGAGGCCACCGAGGACGGGGGCGAGCGCGGCGGGTACGAAGCCGATGCCCATCAGCCCGGCGTAGCGCGGGCGCTCGTGCTCGGGGACGACCGCGAGCATGTAGTTGATAAAGGGATAGCCTCCCTCGAGCGCGAAGCCGAGGACGAAGAAGAGCAGTGCGAACGGTACGATTGCGAGCGATCCGGGAGCGGTGAACGTGAGCGCCAGGGCAAGAGCCGACGGTACGGCAGACACGAGCACGACGCCGGCTATCGCGCGCTGGTGGCCGAGTCGGTCGCCGAGCACTCCCCAGAGAACCGCTCCGGCGATCCGTCCGGCCATCTGCACGGGAATGATGATCCCGAGCGCGCTGTCGGGAAGGCCGAAGACCTGGCGGCCGAACACGATGTAGAACGGAATGGCCAGACGCGCCATATTAAAGAGGACAAGGACACCCATCGTGAGCGCGAAGGGTCGGTTCGCGCCCAGGTAGCGCGGCAGCCCACGGAAGAGCGCTCCGAGCGGCAGCCGATCGGAGGTCGAGCTCGGCCGTTCGACGAGTCCGACGAAGGTCCCCACGTTCGCCAGGTAGATCACCGCGCCGATCAGAACGACCACGCCGTAGTTCACAGGGAACCGCAGACCCTCGAGCCCGAGGACCGCGGCGACGACGATACCCGCCACCACCGACAACAGTCCCCCAACGACCTGCCTGGTCGCGAAGAAGCGCCCCCGGCGATCGTGCCGCACCGACTTGCCGACCATGTCCATCCACGCCGGGTCCCCGGATGCGTCGCCGAACCAGAACAGAACCTGAATCACGAGCAGCAGCACCGCCCAGAGAAAGCCCGGCGCCCGGGGCACCCAAATGAGAGCGAGCGCTAGAATCCAGAGCGGCAACCGGCCGATCGACATCGCGGTGACCAGAAACCGCTTCTTGTACGCGAGCGACGAGATCCAGTTGCCGGCGATGATCGGCGCGAACCCCTTGGCCAGCGGCTGCACCGCCGCGAGCACCCCAATCAGCACCGCCGACCCGGTAAGCCGTTCCATGAGCAGCGGCAGGACGGTGTTCGGATCGAAGAAGACCAACCCGACCGTAAAGAGGATCCCCTCGGCCACGAGCAGCCCGTAGTTTCGCCTTGTCTCGTGCGCCTGGTAGCCTGAGCTCATGAGGAGGGATGATACGGGAAACGAGCGTGGTCGCCTACGGTCTGAGGAGG
>SKQU01000042.1 GCA_007118855.1 Spirochaetaceae bacterium | reverse complement strand
GATTGTCGAGCGTTCCTTCACCAGTGTTGTCGTCAGAGCGTGCCAGACGTCAGGCGCCCTGCTGTCCATGCGACGAACGGTCTCACCAATACTGGTGTTTGCGAGTCTCGCGAGCTCCTCAACGATACCTCGTTCGGTGAGGTCGCGTCTGAGGGTGGATACCGACTGAGAAAGCAGCTCATCTGTGGTTCCGGGTGTGAAGAGGATGCGGTAGTTGCCCATGAGGCGGATGCGATAGATGACCGCCGTGTCAGCCTGCTCTGCCTGAGAGATCACCAGGTGCGAAGAGTCCGCATCCGCGATGTAATAGTCCGGGGGCAGCGAGCGCATCTCACGAAGCCGCTGCTCGGACGGCAGGATGTGGAAGCCGGTCTGGAGGATTCGCGCGATGGCCTCGTCTACGACGGCGACCCAGAACTCCAGGCTCCCCTTCGTGGTGAGGACGATGTGACGGGGTTCGCGGCCGGAGGCGCCGGCCCGTGTCGTGAGAAGCCCTATCTCAGCGGTCCGAAGCTTCGCCATCAGCCGCTCGAGGGCGCTGCGCTCCTGTTCGGCGCTCGTCTGTGCTGCGCTCAGAAACCGGTCGACATCGATCCGCGGCAACCAACCGTCGCACAGCCTCTGGAAGAGGGCGCGTTCGTTCGGAGCGAAACTCCCGATCTGAGACAGGACCTCATCTCTGCCTCTGGGGTCGAAGCTGACGTAGTCGGGTTGCCCGCTCATAGTCGTTCACGTCAGCACGCGTGCACCGGTGCGGGTCTGACCCTGACGAGGAGCGTCGCGCATCGCGGACAGTGCCGAAGAACGTACTCCTTCCTGCGCTCGCGGACGACCGTCGCTCGAGCCTCCGTTCGTTCGGTGTCCAGCGCCTCTCCACAGACGGTGCATCGCTGGCTTCCTCTCTCGTTCATGGACGTCTCCACTCTGATTGTCGGGTGAATGACTGTCCCTCGTTAGCGTGACGCCTACGGCGCGTTGGTGGGATCCCATCCGACGCGCAGGTTCGCATGTAACGAGTCCATCGTATCGATGTCGCGCAGCGAGATCTCGAAGTCGAACACGTCGGCCTGTTCGGCTATCTCGGCCGGATCGAGCGTCCGAACGAGTACGCCGACGCCCTTCTGCAGGGCCCAACGCACCATGAGCTGGGATATCGACTTCCCGTACCGTTCGGCCATCTCGTGCAGGTGTCGGGCGCGCCGCCGAAGATGGCGTGAGAGCGGTGTGTGCGTCTGCAGCAGAATGTCCTTGCGCCGGCACCACTCGTGCAGGCGCCGCTGATTGAGGAACGGGTTGAACTCCACCTGGTTGACCGCCGGTACCGAACCGGTCTCCGAGACGATCTCCTCGAGGTGTCTGATGGCGAAATTACTCACGCCGATCGCCCGACAGCGACCGTCCTCGAGCAGTTTTCCCAGGGCCCGCCAGCTCTCTCTTCGCAGGCGGATCAACGGCCAGTGGATGAGGTAGAGGTCGACATACTCGACGCCCAACAGCTCGAGCGAGCGGTCGAAGGCGGCGAGGGTCCGGTCGTACCCCAGATCGGAGTTCCAGACCTTCGTAGAGAGAAAGATGTCCGCGCGCGGTATTGCCGTACTGCGCAGGGCGCGCCCGACGTCGGCCTCATTCTCGTAGACACTCGCTGTATCGATCAGGCGGTACCCAGCCGCGAGCGCCGCCCCAACGGCCCGCACCGTCTCGCCACCCCGTTCCGTCGGTGTGCAGCCCAGCCCGAACATCGGCATGCGCGCGCCGCAGTTCAGGCGCACCGTGGAACGCAGGGTTGCTACCGCCACTGATCCTCCTTGCTCGAATCGGTTGTTCGAGCGTATCAGCCCGGGCGCCGGGCGTAAAGGGCCGCCGGCCAGAACACCGCCGACGCCAGCCCGTACGGAACCGCCGGTAGTCGCGCAGGCGCGGATGCCACTATACTCTTCGGCGAAGGAGGATGCCAGTTTGATCTACATACCATTTCCTGCGTGGCTGCGAGCTGAGATCATCCCCGGTCTGCCCTTTCGATGGTATGGCCTGATGTACCTCATCGCGTTCGGGGTGTCCTACCTTCTGTTCATGGCACAGGTCCGGCAGCGCAAGCTGGGCGTGGACCAGGACACGATCATCAACTTCTTCTTCTGGGGTATCATCGGATTGCTCGTGGGGGCCCGGATCTTCTCCGCCCTCTTCTTCGAGCCGACCGGTATCTACTGGCGACAGCCGTGGCTCATCTTCTGGCCCTTTCGCGACGGACGGTTCGTGGGGTTGCAGGGGATGAACTACTATGGCGGGCTCGTTGGCGCGGTCGTGGGATTCGTGCTGTACGCAAGGAAGCACCGGGACCGGATCGCGATTCTCGACTGGGGTGACATGCTGCTCTGCGGTATCCCTCTCGGGTACACCTTCGGGCGTATCGGCAACTTCATCAATGCCGAGCTCTACGGCCGTGTCACCCGTGCCTCCTGGGGTGTGCTGTTCCCCGGAGCACGGCGTTTTCCCGCCGCGGAGCCATGGGTACAGGAGTGGGCTGCCGACGTGGGCATCGAGGTCTCCGCCGCCGATGCGCTGGTAAATCTGCCCCGCCATCCAACGCAGCTCTATGAGGCTGCGACCGAAGGCGTCCTGCTGTGGCTGATCGTCTGGTTCTTCGTTCGCAAGCACAAGCCCTTTGACGGGTTCATCGTCGGCTTCTACCTGATTGGATACGGGGTCGTCAGGTACGTCATCGATTACTTCCGCGTGCCGATTGCTGCCGAGGATTTCGCCGTCAGGCTCGCCGATACCGGGCTGCCGGTCTACTTCGTCCAGTCGCCGCTCAACCTGATCCCGAGCCAGCTCTACAGCCTCGGCATGATCGTCGCCGGGGCCGTCTTCCTCGTGATCGTCGGCAAACGGGCCCGGACCGTCGAGGCCGCGACCGGTGAGGGGCAGCATCACGGTTCGCAGGCCCGGTCAGTCTCCATGCGCAAGCTGCGCAAGAGGATCAAGTAGTCCGTTCCCGTGATCTACCGTCGTCTGTTCTACCCGCTCGCCATATCCTTCAGATACCGGAAGCTCAGCTTCAGGCTCTTGAACGGATCGTTGTTCACCCAGTCGCCGTCCTGCTCCACGATGAACCACCGGCATCCTGCGGCATCCGCGGCGGCGATGATTCCGGTCCAGTCCATGTTCCCGGAACCGACTTCCGCGAACCGGCGTCGGCGGTCCGCATCGATGGCGTAATCCTTGAGGTGGATCAGGGGCATACGTCCCGACAGCCGGCGGCACCAGGCCGCGGTGTTCGCTCCGCCGGCCTGCACCCAGTGGGTGTCGAGCTCTGCCTTCAGATGGTCCGGGTTGGTATTGTCGTAGATGAACTCGAGGATCAGGTGGTCCCGGACCCTGCGAAACTCGATGTCGTGGTTGTGATAGCTGAGCGTCTTGCCTCCCGCTCGCAGCACGGCGCCGGCGGCGTCGAGCTGTTTGACGAAGGCCTTCAGGGCACGCATGGAGGAGAAGTCGACGTCGGCGGGGTAGGGGTAGGCGGTATGCAGGCAGCCGAGGATCGAGAGCTTCTCCACGACCGCTTCGGGGGTCTCGAGTATGACCTGAGCATTCTCGTGCGTTGCGCAGCATTGCAGGCCTTCCCCGTCGAGAATAGACGCGAGCTCCTTCGGGTCAACGGGTCCGATACCGGAGATCTGCACCGCCTGATACCCGATCTTCCGGACCTGCCGCAGCGTCTTGCGTATCTGTTCGCTCGTGTTGAGGTGGTCGCGAAGTGTGTACAGCTGGGCGGCTACCTGTTCAATCTTCATGGGGCCTCCAGGGCAGTCCGGTCCCGTTCAGCGACCGGATCGCCAGTCTGTTGCCGATATCGTCGGTATCCGGCAGATCCTCTGTTGCGATCCAGTCCACGGTGACCGGCACGTCGGGCAGGAGTGTCAGCATATTGTCGGTGAAGCGCCCGGGCAGATTGCCGAGGTCGAGTGCGACGTCGAAGGCAGGCAGATCCGTTGCGAGCGTGATCGACAGACCCCGGTCGTCGCGCGTCACTTCGGCAACGATCTGTGGCTGTTCGGTTCGACAGCTCTTGGGAGGAGCGAAGAAGACCTGTGTGCGAACCGAATCCGACGCCGATTCGCTGCCGTTTGCGCTCCACTCGAAAAGACCGAAGCATGCGGTTCGCTCGGTCGTGAGGTCGCGTGCCGCGAGATGGTGCAGTTTCGTGCTGCTGCCCGGGCTGATCGAGATGTCGTTCTGCGTCTGTTGGTGGAAGACCGTCCCGTCAAAGCCGATGACACGTACGGTCAGGTCTCCGCTCGTTGATTGCCGACGATCGTTCACGAGGAAGATGTCCCAGCCGGCCGCCGGCTCTTCCTCGCGGTCGAGTGCGAGTCGGTCTGCGTCCACCGGGATGGCGGCGATCATCACCGGGGCGAAGAACCGTCTCGCGCAGTAGTGCAGGAGCTTCCACTTGCCCCCGTATTCGATTGAGGCCCAGGAGGCGACCGGCCACGTATCGTTGAGCTGCCAGTACAGGGCCCCCATGCAGCGCGGACGTCTGGCCCGCCAGTATTCCACGGCGGTGCGGATCGCGTGGGCCTGCTGGACCTGGCTGAGGTAGAGCTGCTCGTCAAAGGAATCGGGGAACCGGTAATAGCGGGACATCGTCTGCAGGATGATCGTGTTTCCGCGGGCGTTGCGTTGATGGTGCTCCATCTGCGGCGCGGTGACGTTGTGATGCGACTGGTGTGTATAGGTCTCCACGCCGGACAACGACGGAAACGACTGGAACCCGAACTCGCTGCAGAAACGAGGCACCACGGTACGGTATGAGCTGAACGGTTCTCCGCCGTGCCATACGCTCCAGTAGTGCATGTCGCCCTTCTCGTCGGCCTTCCAGTCGTCCGAGTACTCGTCCGGACCATCGGTCGGCGAGCTCGGCCAGAAGAGCCGGGACGGGTCGAGCGTGCGGCAGGTCAAGCCGACGACGCCCTCGTTGAGGCGGTCGTAGTCGACGATATACCGGTCGCGGTTCCTGCGCGATTCCTCGAACCAGCCGAGCGAGCCGACGTTCTCGTTGTTGCCGCACCAGAGCGCGAGCGAGGCGTGGTCCTTCAGGCGCAGGACCTGATGCGTCACCTCGCGACGCACGCCGTCGAGAAACTCCAGGTCGGACGGGTAGAGCGCGCAGGAGAACATGAAGTCCTGCCATATCATCAGACCGAGCTCGTCGCACAGCTCGTAGAAGCGGTCGGACTCGTATGTGCCGCCGCCCCACACCCGCAGCATGTTCATATTGGCATCACGGGCGGACTCGAGCAGCCAGCGCAGCTGTTCCAGCGAT
The DNA here is from genome assembly GCA_007118855.1 of Spirochaetaceae bacterium. GTDB lineage: Bacteria > Spirochaetota > Spirochaetia > DSM-27196 > SLST01 > SLST01. The sequence goes on along the minus strand of SKQU01000042.1, from coordinate 37,237 downwards.
GCGTTCCCCGGCATCGCATCCTGGGGAATCCAGTTCGCTCCCTTCGCAAAAACCGGGACCTCGTTGACGACGAAGGTGAAGCTCTCGCCTTGCTCGTCCGGATCCCGGCGCACTTCCAGCGTTCGAAAGCCGACAATGCGCTCGACTCGACTGCCGAAACCCTCGACGACGACGCGATACAGCGGCTGGTCGCCGAAGCCGTTCGGCCACCACAGCTGCGGGTCGCGCACGTGGAGCTCGACCGGGGCGCACTCCTCGCCGCCCGCCAGGCGCGGATCAAGCGAGACCTCTGTGGTCGTCCCGGCGCAGGCTGTCCCCCCCGGGTCGTACACTGTTACGCTCAGTGTCCCGCGGTACGCTCGCCCTCCGGCGACCGGCAGCTGCATGCGGGGCTCTACACGGACGACCCACCGTCCGTTCTCCAGAAGCGCCATCGCGGGCGCATAGCTCAGGTACGGCTCGTCTGAGCCGACGAGCTCGATCGTTCCGTTGATCCCGCAGACCATGAAACACGGTCCCCAGTCCCAGCCGGAGTGACATTGCACCTTGCGCACGAGGTTGCGGTGGGGCGACTGAACCGGGTTCGTCGTATGCGGAATCGGGTAGGGCAGACGGGCGGCGCGTTCGACGGCCGTGAGCTCCGCGGAGCGGAAGGTGATCACGATGGTGTTCGCGCCGGACTGCAGGACTCCGGGAGGCACGGGCATGTCCACCGCGGTGAACATGTTCTCAGAAGAGCCGATGGACCGGCCGTTGATCGCGATCTCGGCGATCGTGTCGAGACTGTCGGCCCTGAAACGGACACCCGCGGAATCGGCGAATGTGGACTCGAGGTCGAAGCTCCGCTCGAGTTTCCAGTCGGTTCGGCCGATCCACTGGAGCTCGAGCTCGTTCATCCCGAAGTAGGGGTCGGCGATCAGCCCTGCACGATGGAGGGCCGAGAGATTGTCACCGGGGATCTGAGCAGGTATGCTTTGATTGGCTATGGTGTCCGGTACGCGAGCATGATCTGCCTCAAGCGCGGTCAGCGACCAGATGCCGGATAGATCGAGACGGGTCATTCGTGCTCCTTCGTGCGCGAACTATATCAGCCTTTTGACTGGTAGGGAAGCTCCCGTCGGCAGGCGCCTGAGGAGGCCTGGAGAGCATGGGTGGTGATTCGTTCAGTTTCCGGAACCTTACCGACCTCTACCGTGCGACGCCCGTCACGATGCTTGATCCCGGAGCCAGAATCGTGATCTTCAGTGACCTCCACCTCGGCAACGGCACCCGGACCGACGACTTTCTGCCGAATTCCGGTCTCTTTCTGACCGTTCTTGATCGCCACTACCAGGAGAACCGGTTCAAGCTCATCCTGAACGGCGACATTGAGGAACTGCAGCGTTTTCGGCTGCCGGACATCATGAACCGGTGGAGCGCCGTCTACGACCTCTTTGAGTCCTTTGAGCGGGATCACAGGCTGCTGCGACTCGTGGGGAACCATGACATGGATCTCATCACCCGCGGCGACCATCCGTTCCGGATCGGAGAGGCGTTACGCTTCTCCCATCACGACAACTCGATATTCATCCTGCACGGGCACCAGACGACCCGACGGTTCGAGCGGTTCAACAAGCTCTACGGGTTCGGCCTGCGATACTTCGCGAATCCGCTGAAGATCCGCAACTACTCCGTCGCGCACGACAGCCGCAAGCGGTTCCGGACCGAGGAGCGAATCTACGAGTTCGCCTCGGCCAACAAGGTACTCTCGATCATCGGCCACACTCACCGGCCGCTGTTCGAGTCGATGAGCAGGGTCGATTCACTCAAGTTCGAGATCGAGCGACTGTGCCGCAAGTATCCAAAGGTCTCGGTGAAGAAGCAGCACAAAATCGAGCGGAAGATCGAAGAGTATCGCTCTGAGCTCGAGCGGGTCGACCCGGACGACTTCGACTCGCCGTCGAGCCTCTACAATGCGAACCTCGTGGTGCCCTGTCTGTTCAACTCGGGAACGGTGATCGGGAAGCGCGGCATGACCTGCCTCGAGATCGCCGACGAGCGGATCACCCTGGTCCACTGGTTCGACGAAACCCGCAGCCGCAAGTACCTGCGCTACCGCAACTACGAGACGGCGCAACTGCCCGGCACCGACTACCACCGGATGGAGGTGAAAAGCGATACCCTCGACTCGGTATTTGCGCGGATCAAGCTCCTCGCGGGAACCAGGGTACCCGGGCCCACAGGCCTTGCCGCCGGCTTTCCGGCAAGCTATCCGGCGGACGACGAGAAGAACCGAGGCGCGGACTGAGGCGCGGCGACTCCCTTGTGTCGCAGGCCCCGGTCTGGTAGCATGGAGGACTATGAGAATCGGGTTTATCGGTACAGGCGTCATGGGCAGGAGCATGGCCGGCCACCTGATGGCCGGCGGCCACGATCTGACGGTCTACAATCGCACCAGGTCGAAGGCCCAGGAGCTGATCGATCGGGGCGCCGCGTGGGCGGACGGCCCGGGAGGCGCTGCCGAGAACGCCGACGTCGTCATGTCGATCGTCGGGTTTCCCACCGACGTGGAAGAGGTCTACTTCGGTTCGCACGGTATCATCGCGACGGCGCCCGAGGGGAGCACGCTCGTCGACCTGACGACCTCCCGGCCCGATCTCGCCGAGCGCATCGCCGAAGAGGCGGCGAAGCGCGGAATCGAGACGCTCGACGCGCCGGTTTCCGGCGGTGACGTCGGCGCGCGCGAAGCGCGTCTGTCCATCATGGCAGGGGGGCCCGAGTCGGCCTTCTCCCGCGTCAAGCCGCTTTTCGAGTTGATGGGTAAGAATATTGTCCATCAGGGTCCTGCCGGAAGCGGACAGCATTCGAAGATGTGCAACCAGATCGCGATCGCGGCCGGCATGCTCGGGGTGTGCGAGTCTGTTGCCTATGCGCGCGAGGCGGGTCTGGATCCGGAAACGGTCCTCGAGAGTATCGCCTCGGGCGCCGCCGCTTCGTGGAGCCTCAGCAATCTCGCACCACGGATGATCGCGGGAAACTTCGATCCGGGCTTCTACGTGAAGCACTTCATCAAGGATCTGTCGATCGCCCTCGAGAGCGCGCAGGCGATGGGGCTTCGCACGCCGGGGCTTGCGCTCGCGAGGCAGCTCTACGAGGAGCTTGCGGCCGCAGGCGGTGAGAACGACGGTACACAGGCGCTCTACAAGCTCTACCGGACGTAGGCGGCCGGCGGGAATCAATGGACCTCCTTCGTGACCCGATTCCCCGCCTGATTCGTCAGATCTCGGTACCGTTCGCCCTGGGCATGGTCTTCAACACCATGTTCAACGTGACCGACACCTTCTTCGCCGGGCGGTTGTCCACGGATTCGCTCGCGGCCCTCTCGCTCTCTTTTCCCATGTTCTTCCTCGTGCTCGGTCCCGGTATCGGCATCCAGAGCGGCGCATCGGCGTTGATCTCCAACGCGATCGGGGCCGGGGATCGGCGTGCCGCCGTTCGCTACCAGGTCCAGGCGATCGTTCTTGCGGTGGCCGTGGCTGCCGTGATTGGTTCGCTGCTCCTCGCCCTGCTCGAGCCCATGTACCGGTTCTTCGGGGCCGAGGGGGAGGTGCTCGCCGGCGGCCTACGGTACATGCGCGTGATCGCGGCGGGCGCAATCCTGATCGTCCTTTCGCAGGTCCTGAACGCATCGCTCGTCGCGCGCGGCGACACGAAGGCCTTCCGCAACGTCCTGATCGGCACCGCGCTGCTGAACGTCGGGCTCGACCCGCTGCTCATGTTCGGGCTCGAGATCGCGGGGGTTTCAGTCATTCCGGCGCTCCTGGAGACCGGCACTGCGCTTTCGACGGTGATGCTGCAGGGACTCGGGGTGGTCTACCTGATTCGCCGGGGCAGGCGGATTGGCATCTACGAAGGCGCTCGCCTCCGGGATTTTCTGCCGGACCGGCGGACGATGCGGGAGCTCATAGGACAGTCTGCGCCGGCCGCGCTCGACATCCTCATCATCACGCTCGGTTCGTTCGTGATCAACTACTTCGTCGCGGACTTCGGGCGCGATCCGATCGCTGCGTACGGTGCGGCCCTGCGGATCGAACAGATCGCGCTCCTTCCGCTCTTTGGGCTCAGCACGGCGCTTTCGACCCTCGCGGGTCAGAACAACGGTGCGCGGCGCCTTGATCGGGTTGACGAGTCGTTTCGGGTATCCGTTCGCTTCTCCCTTGTCGCGGCGACCGCGATCCTCACACCGGTGCTGCTGCTCGCCGCCCCCCTGTTGCGGCTGTTCACGGATACCGGGGCGGTTGTCGAGATCGGGCGTCGGTACCTCTATATCCAGGGCATCACCTACTTCTCCTACATCCTGATGAACCTCTCCAACGCCGTGCTGCGCGGTCTCAAGCGTCCGGCGATGATCATGTGGATAGGCCTGTACCGTCAGGTGGCCGCGCCGTTCGTCGTCTTTCCGTCGCTCGCCTATGCCGCGCGGATGGGCGTCGACGGGGTGTTCTGGGGGCTTGCGCTGGTGAACTGGTCCGCGGCCGTATTCAGTTTCTGGTGGTCCCGCCGGACGCTCGCACGTCGGCGGATGGTGAGCGATGGCGCCCAGGTCGTCCCCGCCGCCGGCTACTCCTCAACGAGATAGATCTCGACCCGCCGGTTACGCGCCCGGCCCGCCTCCGTCTCGTTCGACGCGACCGGCTCGGTCGCCCCTCGCCCCTCCACGTCGATCAGGTCCCGGCTGATGCCGCGGCGGGCAAGCTCCTCCGCGATCACCCGCGCCCGCTGCGCGGAGAGAGCCGCCTCGCCCTGCGGCCTTCCGACGTCGGCCGTGTGACCAACCACGAGGTAGCGAACTCCCCGCAACGGCTCGAGCGCCGCTGCGATCGACGCGAGCCTCGGGCCTTCCTCGGGCAGGAGCACCGCCTGGTCCGGCAGGAAGCGCAACGCCTCGATGGTCAGCCTCACCCCGACGTCGGTGCGGTCAACGGAGATGCCGGGCACCAGGTCCGGATCAAGCTGCTCCCCGATCGCCTCGGCGATGCGGGGGGCTGCCGGGTCGCCGCCGCTCAGGAAGAGTAGCACATGGCCCTGGATCTCCTTCGTCGAACCGTCGGCGAACCGGTACTGCTCGTGGACCGTGTCGCGCAGGAAGGCGAGTTGCGCCCCGGTGTCCGGTATCATCACTGTAACGCGGTGTGACCCCTGCACGAAGGCGATGTCGCCGCTATAGTCGACGACCGGAGCGTCAGGGTCGTCGGAGTGCGGCAGAGGATAGCGTGTGGCAAACCGGGCTTCCACCCGTGCGGCCGGCTCTCCGTTCCACGTCTCTCGTCCCTGGTACTCGTAGGAGACGGTGACCGGCAGACGCAGGGGCGGGTCCGAGCGTCGCGGGTTGAGCAGGATCCATGCCGGCGCCTGCCAGCTCCCGCCCGGCGCGACCGGTTCGCGAGGCAGGGCGAGGAAGTCCTGGAGGTAGGGGTAGGGGTTGTCTCCGGGGAAGAGCGTTGTGGCGGAGACTGCAAGCGTTGAGGCGATCGAGTGGTCGACGAGCCGCCCCACTTCGTGCGCATCGCGCCGGATCTTCTCAAAGACGAAGAACCGCCCCGAGTACACCGACTCGCGGCGGGAGAGGTGGCCGGTGACCTCACGCGTGAACAGGCCCGTGTAGCGTCCGTTCTCTCTCGTTGAGAGGTTGCTCCGTTCCGAGAGGCGCACTCGTTCCGGCAGCCGCAGCGCGATCGTCGCTCCGTCGGGGGAGGCGCCGAGCGTCGAGACGGTTGCGGCCAGGAGTACTGCGGCGACGGAGAGGGTCGCTCGCACACGCGGCGGTCGGCGCATACCGCTATAGTACGAAAAGCCCGGCAGTCGATCCACTGCAGACCTCCGTCGCGCCCGCGCGGTATTGACTTGGACGGCCAGGGGCGGCATGGTGAGCACTGGAGGACCGAGGATGAAAGACGTCAACCCGCGCTCCCGCGTGAGTCGCCTGATCGAGGAGCGGAACTTTCTTGGTGCACAGCTCTTTCTCAGGGAGGCGGAGATCGCCGACGATGAGAAGGGCGAGCTGCTCGGCTTGCTCGCGACCGCGGTGGTTGATGAGCTCGGCAGGACACGACGCGAAGACCGTGAGCGTCTCGCCTATCTGCGAAGCGTCCTCGCCTGGATTCTGCGCGAGGTGCCCGGGCTTTCGGGGTTGTACCGGGAGCAGCTGCGCGAGATCTCAGGCGGGGCCGACGCGTTTGCCGATCTCAGACGCGGGCTTCGCAGTCTTGGAGACGTGGCTGCCGGCCGAAAGAGCGTATCCGAGGGACTCTCCGACGCGACCGACGAAGCCCGCAGACGGTTTGAGGAGGCAGCCGACGAGCTCGGCTCCGGCGAACCGCCGGAGGACGTGGCCGATTTCCTCGCTGCCGCTGAGAAGGGGATTCGCGGAGGTCTCGAACAGCTCGGCGCGTTCTTCCGCGCGATGAACGAGCAGACGGAGGCGGCCGAAGAGCGACGATCACGGGACGAGGATGGGCGGGCCGCGGCGAAGGCGGACAGCGAGCAGGATGTCGAGGACGCCGACTTCTCGTCCGAGGACGAATCCTGATGTGCCCGCGCCGCGGCGGCTGTGGCCGGCGCGACGCCGGCGGCGGGGGCCGTGGGCGCGATCTACATCCGGGGACGCGCCGCGGCCGCGCGGTAGACGAGCGTCCGGGGAACGAAGGGTGAGATCGCGGCCAGGAAGCGGTTCGCCGTCCCGGGGATGATCACAACGTCTCGTCTGCGGGGAATCCGGCCGGGTCGCGACTGCAGCCGCCTTCGGGCGCGTTCTGCGGCGCGCATGCTGCAGCGAACGACGGCGTCGGCGTCCATCCAGCGGATCAGACCCCGATTCCTGCGCCTCTCCCGGTAGTTCTCGACGTCGCGGTGGAAGTCGGTTCGCACGTAGCCCGGGGTGAGCGCCTGGACCACCACGCCGTGCGGCGCCGCCTCGAGCGCCAGCGTTTCGCTCAGACGCTCAATGAAGCATTTCGTGGCGACATAGAGCGCCGAGCCCGGGACCGCGACGCGCCCGGCAAGCGACCCGACGTTGATGATCAGCCCACGGCCCTCGCGCTTCATCCGTTGCAGCGCTGCGTGACAGAGCCGCACCGGCAGCTGCGCCTGGACGGCGAGCATGTCCAGCAGCGGCCTGGTTTCCGCGTCGGCGACCGCGCTGTAGTGGCTGAAGCCGGCATTGTTGACGAGCACAAGGACATCACGCTCCGCCGCGATGGTCTCGACCTCGGAAGCCACCGGGGCCCGGGCGAGGTCCCCCACGACGAGGTCCACGCTCGCCGCCCCGTGATCGAGTGCCTCCCTGCGAACCTGAGCGAGAACGGCTTCACGCCTGCCCGTGAGAACGAGCCGGGCGCCCTCGCGCGCGAAAAACCGTGCGAACTCGAGTCCAATGCCGCTTGAGGCGCCTGTGATGACAACCGTGGTGTTCCGATAGTGCACCGAATCTGTTACCTTCTCTCCTGGTTGTTGTTATGGAGATGAGAAGGACTGGCAGTCCTCCTTTTCCCTTTGCCGTGGGGTCGGCGCAACCAGGGATTTCGACCTCCTTTGCCCTGGATGCATTCATCACCCGCACGGCTTGACCACGGGTCTGTCGGGCGGTTGTCAATCCACAATGATTGCCGCAGACCCGTTGGTCTCCTATCTCATCTTGAGCACACCACCTGCGTACGTGAAGCCCCCACCGAACGCCGTCATGCCGATCAACTCTCCCGTCTTGCGCGTGCCTATCAGCTCTGAGAGGCACAGCGGGATGGTCGAGCTCGACGTATTCCCGAGCGTCCGGATATTGCTGTAGACCATCTGCGGCGGGACGCGCATGCGCTGTCGGACCGCGTTGATGATCCTCTGGTTTGCCTGGTGCGGGACGACGAGATCGAGTTCCTTCATCGTGATTCCGGCTTCCTCTGTGGCGTTCTGCAGCATCTCGATCATCGCTCGCACCGCTACCTGGTACACCTTCGGGCCGTCCATGCCGATGGGTTCGGTGTTGGACACCGGGACCTTCAATGCATCGCCGGACTCGCCCTGTGCCCCGATCGACGGGCGGTAGACCTCCGCCACGGCGATCCGCGCGTCTGCGCCTCCAACGAGAATCGAGGCCGTCGCCGCGTCCCCGAAGATGGGAGCGGTGTCCGGGTCCGCCGTGTCGAGCTTGGGGGAGAGCGCCTCGGTCGTGACGAGCAGGATTCGGTGCCGCGGCTTGCTCTGCAGGTAGTCGTACGCGATCTGCAGGCCGTAGAGGTAACCCGAACACGCTGCGCTGATGTCGTAACCGGCCGTGCCCGTGTCACGGTCGCCGGCCAGCTCGTAGTGGATGAGCGTCGCCATCGACGGAGTGGTGTACAGCGGCGTGCCGGTAGCGCAGAGAATGAGATCCATGTCGTCGATCGTCATCTGCTGCTGTTCGAGGATTTCCCTGGAAGCGTCCACGGCCATCGAGAGCGCGGTTTCGCCCTCGTCGATCCATTGCCGTGACTCGATGCCGGTGCGTTTCATGATGTCTTCAGGGCTCCATGCCGGGCACATCCGTGCGATCTCATCGTTGTCCACCCGGCGCGACCCGACGCGCCGTGCGACGCCGGCGAGTCCCGCGACGAGCGTGCGGCCTGCGGCCCCGTTGCCCGGGACGGTTGCCGGGGCGGCGCCGACCACTGGGCCGGCGAACCCCGCGGCCGGTCTTGCGACGCCCCCAGGCTCGATTCCGGTGATCACCGGTTCTCCCGGCTCCTCGCGAGTGACGGGCGTGAACGAGACCTCTCCTTCAGCGGTCCGCACGTTGAAGAGCGGCGAACCCACGGTGACCGTGTCGCCCTCTTCGCACAGGAGGGCTTCCACCGTCCCCCCGATCGGGCTCTTGAAGTCGAAGGCGGCCTTGTCTGCCTCGAGCTCCGCCACGAGCTGACCTTCGGCGATCTCGCGTCCGGTCTCAATATGCCAGGCGATGACCGTTACCGACTCGTCGGACGGGCTCGCACCGATGGCTTCCACCGTGCGGATGCCGCTCACCGAGTCTTCGGGGAGTTTCCATGCGACGCTCCCGCCGAGGATGTCGACGCAGGTTTCAAGAACGCGACGGTACGAGGGGAGCACCTCGAGCTGGTTGGCGAAGTTGCAGGGAACGTAGGTGTCGCCGCGCGTTACCCTGCGCGCGACCACGGCGCCGGAGAGTCGTTCGCTCACCGTCGCGACGACTTCGGCTCCCATCCCACCCGTGTGGTTGTCCTCATGGACTACGACGAGCCGCCGGGTTCTTGCGACGGATTCGGTGACGCGGTCGACATCCCAGGGAACGAGGCTTCGAAGGTCGACGACTTCAGCCGAGATATCGACCGACGCGAGAGCCTCGGCGGCCTGCCTGCACAGCCGCACGGTGTTGCCCCAGCCGACGAGCGTGATGTGCTCGCCCGCACGGACCGTGCGGGCGGTACCGATCGGGACGAGATGACGCGTGACGTCCGTCGTGGTGACGGCAGAGCGATCGTTCAGGCAGTTCTTGGGATAGAAGAAGATCGTCGGGCGTTCGCTCTCGAAGGCCGCGTTGAGCAGTCCGGCCGCCTCGCCGGCGGTGGACGGCATGAAGACGTCGATGCCCGGCGTGTGTGCGGCGACGCCCTCCATGCTCGATGCATGAAAGGGCCCGAGCCCCGGCCGGTAGCCGCCGCAGGTCACCATGACGATGACCGGAGCCTGCCAGCCCCCGTCGGTGCGCCAGTACATGCTGCCGAGCTCGGCGAAGATCTGGTTGTAGGCGATGGGCAGGAAGTCCGCGAACTGGAGGAAGGCGACCGGGCGCTTGCCGGCGAGCGCCTGGCCGACGGATACCCCGATGATCGTCGCTTCCGCGAGCGGGGAGTTGACGACCCGGCCCGGAAACTGCCGGGTGAGTCCGCGGGTGATGCCGAAAACGTCGCCCTTGGGGTCCTCGAGGTCCTCGCCGAACAGCTGTACGCGTTCGTCCGATCCGAGCCGGGCGCGAAGGACCTCCCGGATCGCTTCGAGCATCGTGAGCTCGCCCTCACCCTGTCCGCCTGTGTACTCCGCCGCGCGGTCCTGCAGTCGCGAAGGAAGCGGTCTGACCGCGGTGGTCGTGGGCTCAGGCTCCTCGCTGCGTTGCGCCCGTCGGGCCATCTCCCGCAACTCGGCTTCCACGGTGTCACGCAGGTCGTCGAGCTCCGAAGGCTCGACGCCCGAGTCCTCCAGACGCCGACGCATCGCCAGAAGCGGGTCTCCGGTCGACCGGATATGCTCGATCTCCTGCGGGGTTCGGTACATCCGCTGGTCATCGGCGTTGGTATGGTTGCTGAGCCGGTCCACGCTCATGACGGCGATTGCCGGGCCGCGGGTCTTGCGGATGCATGCGACGAGCTCGCCGAACGCATCGTAGCAGCCCGACGGATCGCGACCGTCGATGCGTCGGATGGGTACCGTGTAGAAATCCTCGCTTGCTCCCGAAGGGGTCGAGTAGAAGGTGCGTTCGAGCGTCCTCGTGGAAATCGCGAACGCATTGTCCTGGATCAGGAAGAGAACCGGCAGCCGGTCCCGAACGCAGTGGGCGATCGCCTCGAGTATCTCCCCCTGCTGGGTCATCCCGTCGCCGAGCGAACAGAGCACCAGCGGTGATCCGGCCTGGTCCTTCACGACGCTCGCGACCCCGGCTGCCTGAAGCCCCGAGTTTCCCACGGGGCCAACGAGGCTGAGAATCTTCAGCTCAGGGGCGCTCATGTGGGCGTTCATCTGCCGCCCCCGTGAGTGGGAGCCGGCCTTGTTGAACAGGCTCAGGAAGAACATCTCGGGGGAGATGCCGCGGGCGAGCATCAACGCCTTGTCACGGTAGTGGCAGTGCAGCCAGTCGTCCGCGGTCAGGTGCGGGTGGAGCATGACGCTCCCTTCGTGACCCGCTCCCGAGACGTGAAAGAATGCCTCCCCACGTCCGGTGTACTCTTCCTCTATACGATCCAATTCGCGTGATGTGACCATGTATTGGTAGAGTGCCATGGTGCGGGTCTGCGTTCCTGCAAGCGTCTGGGCCATCGGTCTCTCCTTCGCTGACCAAACTGATCATATTCTGTGTAAACTATACCACGCGGGCCGACTTGAAGTCACCTTGGCGACCGGCTATATTCTGCGCGAGGGTGTCCATGAGCGATTCCAGCAGGTATGACGTTATCGATTCCTTCCAGAGTGGGCAAGGCCGGGTGGATTACTACAGCCTCCGCAGACTCGAGGAGGCCGGATTCGGCGGTCTCGCGCGAATGCCGGTGTCTATCAGGGTGCTCGCCGAGTCGGTCGTCCGGGGCGTGAACGGGAAGGAGATCACCGACGACCATGTGGCGCTCTTCTGCGGCTATGATCCGCACCACCCCGGTGAGCTCGAGATCCCGTTCAGTCCCTCGCGTGTTCTGCTGCAGGACTTCACCGGAGTGCCGTGTGTTGTAGATCTCGCGGCCATGCGGTCGGCGATGGCACGGCTGGGAGGAGACCCTGCGAAGATAAACCCGCAGCTGCCGGTGAACCTCGTAATCGACCATTCGGTGCAGGTCGACGTGTTCAACAGCCCGGACGCGCTCAAGCAGAACGCCGAGATCGAGTTCGCCCGCAACCAGGAGCGATATGAGTTCCTGCGCTGGGGACAGGGCGCGCTGCGCAACTTCGACGTGGTTCCCCCCGCGAGCGGCATCTGTCACCAGGTCAACCTCGAATACCTCGCTCCGGTCGTTCAGTCGCGTGATATAGACGGCAGACGGATCGCCTACTTTGATTCGCTCGTCGGAACCGACAGTCACACACCGATGATCAACGGCGTTGGGGTTGTCGGATGGGGGGTCGGCGGCATCGAGGCCGAGGCGGCGATGCTCGGTCAGCCCGTCTACATGCTCGCCCCCGGTGTCGTCGGCGTGAAGCTCACCGGCAAGCTCGATCCCGGCGTGACCGCAACGGATCTCGTGCTCGTCGTGACCCAGACGCTGCGCGCGCATGGCGTGGTGGGCAGATTCGTCGAGTTCTTCGGAACCGGGCTCTCCACGATGACGGTGCCCGATCGCGCGACGATCTCCAATATGGCCCCGGAGTACGGCGCGACCGTCGGCTACTTCCCGGTCGATGATCAGACGCTGCAGTATCTCTACGCAACCGGTCGCCCGGAGGAGCTCATCGATCTCGTCGAGCGGTACACCAAGGAACAGGGGGTCTTTCGCACCGACAACTCGGACGACCCGGAGTTCCAGGAAATCGTTGAGATCGATCTGTCGTCGGTTGAGCCGAGTATGGCGGGTCCCAAGCGGCCCCAGGATCGGGTTGCGATCCGCGAGCTCAAAGAGAACTGGAAGACGATGCTTCGCGCGCCGGTCGAGAACCGCGGGTTCGCGCTCGGCGACGAGGAAGCGGACAGACGAGAGGAGGTCGAGTACAACGACGGGATGCGCGGGCCGCTGACTCACGGTGACGTGGTCATCGCCGCGATCACGAGTTGCACGAATACCTCGAATCCGGCCGTCCTGATGGGGGCCGGACTCCTCGCGAAGCGAGCCGTGGAAGCCGGACTCGCCTCGAAGCCGTGGGTGAAGACGAGTTTCGCGCCGGGAAGCATGGTGGTCACCGAGTATCTCGTCCGCGCCGGGCTGATGCCGTACCTTGAGAAGCTCGGGTTCTACCTCGTCGGGTACGGCTGCACCACGTGCATCGGGAACAGCGGTCCGATCCCGCCCAACATCGCGAAGGGGATCGAGGAGGGCGATCTCGTCGTGGCCGGTGTGCTCTCCGGGAACCGCAATTTCGAGGGCCGCATCAATCCTCACGTCAAGGCAAACTTCCTCGCCTCGCCGCCGCTCGTTGTCGCGTACGCGCTCGCCGGGACCGTTGATGTCGACCTGACGAAGGATCCTCTGGGAACCGGGGCCGATGGAACGCCCGTCTACCTCTCGGACATCTGGCCGGAGGACGAGGAGCTCGCCGCGTACGTGAGGAAGGCGCTCGACCGGGAAGCCTTCATCGAGAGCTACGGCGGCCTCGAGTCCTCCAACCCCCAGTGGAATGCGATCTCGCTCTCCGCGAGCGAGATCTACCCCTGGCGTGAGTCGAGCACCTATATCCAGGAGCCGCCCTTCTTCACGGACATGAAGATGGACGTGGAGCCCATATCAGCGATCGAGAACGCCCGCGTCCTCGTCATGGCCGGCGACAGCACGACCACCGACCACATCAGTCCCGCGGGTCCCATAGACCCGGCGAGTCCGGCCGGAAGATACCTGCTCGAGCAGGGCGTTGGGGTCGAAGAGTTCAACAGCTACGGCAGTCGACGCGGCAACGATCGGGTCATGACCCGGGGAACCTTTGCAAACATCCGGTTCCGCAACCTCGTGGCGCCGGGCACCGAAGGCAGCGTCACGACCCACTTTCCCAGCGGCGACCGGATGGACATCCACAGCGCGAGCCTGCGCTACGCGCAGGAGGGCGTTCCCACGATCATCCTCGGCGGCAAGGACTACGGAATGGGCTCGAGCCGGGACTGGGCCGCGAAGGGGACCTACCTGCTTGGGGTCCGGGCCGCCATCGCCGAGAGCTACGAGCGCATCCATCGCAGCAATCTCGTGGGTATGGGTGTGCTGCCGCTTCAGTTCATGTCGGGGCAGAACGCCGCGAGCCTTGGGCTCAGCGGACGCGAGGCGTATGCGGTCGCCATTGACGAACAGGTTCGTCCCGGAGTAGTGGTGCAGGTTGTCGCCACCGGTGAAGACGGGCGCAAGGTCGACTTCACCGCGATCTGCCGGCTCGACACGCCCGTGGAGATCGACTACTACCGCAACGGAGGCATCCTGCAGGCGGTCCTGCGCCGGTTCCTCTCAGAAGGGTCCGCTACCGGCTGAGCAGGTGTTCCCACCGCAGACCCTCGCCTGAGGCGAGCGGCCTGTGAAGCCGCGCCCCCGTCACCGTCTGCGCGAACCTCGGTTCCAGGCCCGGAGTGAGTGTTTCCGAGCGCAGCGGCGCGACGTCCGCCGCTTCCAGCACGCGACCGGCCGGAAGATCCCGGACTGCAAGCAGGGACCGACGCGTGGTTCGGTAGGAGCCCGCTTCGCGCGCCGCGAGACGCTTAATCCCGGTGCCGAGAACGGCTTCTACGCGGGAGGCTCCGTACTCCGCTTTGAACTCACCAATCACCTTCTTCGACCCCTCATGCGGATCGAGCGAACGTATCGCGTCGACGCGCCGCACGGCTGCCGCCATGCGGGTGAACATGGCCGGCTCGAGCGCGATCGGATCGTCGAGTCCCGTTCCGTCCCGCGAGAGGGTGATGTGCTTCTCCACAACGGTCGCGCCGAGTGCCGCGGCCAGTCCAGGGACGAGCTGCGGGTCACCGCTGTGATCCGAGAGGCCGACGGGGACCCCGAAGATGCGGTGAAGCGCGGGAATGAGGCGCAGGTTGTACTCCTCCTCGGGCGCCGGATAGGCGGTTATGCAGTGCAGGAGCGTCACCCGCTCTCGACCGGTCAGGGACAGGGCGTACTCAATGTCGCAGAGCTGTGATACGCCGCTACTGATGATGAGCGGCAGGCCATAGCCGGCGACCTCGCGCAGCAGGTCGGTGTGGTTGAGCTCCGGCGAGGCGATCTTCAGCGCCGACGGGCCCATCTCCTTGAGCGCGCGAGCGCTCGCGGTCCCGAACGGTGTGCACAGGAAGTCGATGCCCGCCGAACTGCAGGCTGTCATCAAGTGCTCGTAGAAGGAAGGCGGCTGCTCGATCGCGCGGAATCGCTCGTAGAGGGGCGTAGGCCCACCGGGAAGCGTGACGGCGCCTGTTGCAGGATGGACGATCTCGTCCGCGATCACGTACTGGAACTTTGCGCAGTCCGCCCCCGCTTCGCGCGCCGCGTCAATGAGCTCCGTTGCCAGAGTGAGATCGCCCGCATGAGCCGTGCCGATCTCCGCCACAATGTAGGTATCCGCCATGCATGCATCATATGCGGGCCGGGCGCCCGCTTCAATCGAAGAGACCCCCCTCAAGAAACCGGCTCGTCTGCAGCCCCGCGAAGCCGCTCTGTCGGGCCGCCTCGTACGCCGCGACCGCCACGGCATTGCTCAGGTTCAGGCATCGCGCATCGCTGACCGTGGGTATCCGCACGGTCGGGCCGCTGTGCGTTCTGAGGATCTCCTGCGGCAATCCGCGCGATTCGCTTCCGAAGACGAGGTATGCAGCGCCGGAATACTCGATCCCGGTGTAGGCGACGGCGGCGCGGCTGGTGAACAGCACCAGGTCGTCCGGATCGACGCCGGCGGTGAAGTCGTCGTACGAGGCGTGATGGCGGACCTCCAGCAGATGCCAGTAGTCGAGACCGGCTCTGCGGAGCGCCCGGTCGTCAACGCGGAATCCGAGCGGGTGCACCAGGTGGAGCGTGGCTCCGAGCGCGGCACAGGTTCGCGCGACGTTGCCGGTATTCTGGGGAATCTCCGGCTCAACAAGGACGATGTTCATCGTCTTCATCCTCAAGGGCATACCGATGCAGTCGCGCAACCAGCTCGCGTCCGTCGAGCGCCGCGGCGCGAATGCTTTCCGCGTCGACCGCGGTCTGCTCACCGCCCGGGTCGGTGGCGATCAACTCGGCGGTGGTTAGTATGCGCGCAAGCGCGTTGTTCAGCTCGTGGATGATCTGACGGATCGCACCCGACTCACTCATGGCTTCTCTCTTCCGGCAGCGTAGTCAAGCGGGGCAGATTCCGCGTAGCGTTGGTCGCCCATCCCGGAGATGGCGGTGATATTGAGTACTTGGGGTATCAACCGGACGCTCTTCATGACCTTCTTGAAGTCGTCCCGCCGGTCGAGCTCCACGGTGAACTGGGCGTTGAGTCTGCCGTCGTCCATCTCCTCGACTCGACCCTCAATGAGATTGCCGTGGAACTTGCGGATAGCGCCCTCGATCTCGCTGAACAGATCAAAGGTTCTGCGCGCGACCACCCGGAACCTTCGCGTCTCGCGCGGTGAAACGGTCTCCCACTCCACCTCGATCGACCGCGTCTCGAAATCCGGGATACCTGCAAGATTGTTGCAGTCCTGCCGGTGTACGATGATGCCGCGTCCACGCGAAATATAACCCACGATCTCATCGCCGGTCGTCGGGTGGCAGCAACGGGCGAAATGTATCATCATGTTGCGCTCATCGCCGACTCGAACCCCCACCTTCTGGGGGTCGATCACCGTCGTCGGCTCGTGCGTATCTTCTTCGATCTCCCTCGCGCGGTCCGGCTCTGCCGCTTCTTCGACGGGTTCAGCGGCCTTCTTTCGGGCGACGATACTCTTGTCCAGGATGAGGCTCTCGTCGTTTTTGTTGAGCCACTGTCTGATCTTCTGACGGGTGCGGGTGGTGCGCGCGTAGCGCAGCCAGTTGAGATGCGGGTGCGCGTGCGGGGAGGTGATGATCTCGATGACCTGGGTGTTCTTCAGCTCTGCCCGAAGCGGGATGATCGAGCCGTCGGCCTTTGCCGCCATCGTGTGGTGACCGACTTCCGTGTGAATGTGATAGGCGAAGTCTATCGCCGTTGCTCCGCGGGGAAGCTGGATCACGTCCCCCTTCGGCGTGAAGACGTAGATCGAGTCCTTGAGGATCTCCTGCTTGATCTCCTCGAGGAACTCATTGGAAGTCAGGCGGATCGCCCCGAGATCGCGGACGCGATGCAGGATGGCGAGGTCGTGCGAACGAGTTTCCTCGCGGGTGAGTCCCTGTTTGTAGACCCAATGCGCGGCGATTCCGTACTCGGCTATCTGGTGCATTTCCCGGGTGCGGATCTGAATCTCGAGTAGCCTGCCGTCGAATCCCATGACCGTCGTGTGCAGGCTCTGGTACTTGTTTGCCTTCGGCATGGCAATGTAGTCCTTGAACCGTCCCTCGATCGGAGGCCAGACCCGGTGGACGAGACCGAGCAGCGTGTAGCAATCGGTCGCATTGTCACAGACGATCCGGGTGCCGAGCAGGTCGAATATATCATCGAGTTCCTTGCCCCGTCGGCGCATCTTTTCGTAGATGGAGTAGAAATGCTTGGCACGCGTTTCAACCTCGATGCTGATGCCGGCGTCATCGGCCGCCGCGGCGATCGACCCTTCTATGCGCTCGAGGTAGTCCGATCGCTCCGTGCGCTTCTGAGCCACGTAGGCCTTGATCTGCTCGTAGGCCTCCTTGTTGATGTGCTTGAGCGCAAGGTCCTCGAGCTCGTCCTTGAGCCAGGCGATACCGAGTCTTCCGGCGAGCGGGGCGTAGATGTCGAGCGTCTCCTGGGCAATGGCGCGACGGCGGAGCTCCTTCTTGTACTCGAGCGTGCGCATGTTATGGAGCTTGTCCGCGAGCTTGATGAGGATGACCCGGATGTCCTTGACCATGGCGAAGAGCATCTTCCGGATCGTCTCGGTCGTCTGGAGGCTCTTGTTCTTCGCTTTCACCGCGGCGATTTTGGTGACGCCGTTGACCAGTTGCTCGACGTCCTTGCCGAACTCCTGTCTGAGCTCGGTTCGCGTCATGACCGTGTCTTCGAGCACGTCGTGCAGAAGCGCGCTCACGATTGCCGCTGCGTCGAGCCGCAGGCCGATCAGTATTTCGGCGACTTGCAGCGGGTGTACGAGGAACGGCTCGCCGCTCTCGCGCACCTGTCCCTCGTGCAGCTCGCGGCTTTTCACCGCCGCGCGGACGATCGTCTCCCGGTCCTCCTGTGAGTAAGCCTCAAGAAGTGTTTCGAACTCCTCAATCGTCGTTACCATGGGTCCTCTGTGCCGACCGGCGCGCCACGAGCACCCGATCCCGGCCCGCAAGGTCGCGCCGCGTCTCGATCTCATGGAATCCGCAATCCGCGAGCACGTTCGAACAGGCCGAGCGCTGGCCGGCACCGATCTCTACCACAAGATACCCGAGCGGAGGCAGCACCGTCACCGCCTGCCGCGCAAGTGTGCGGATGAGCTCAAGGCCGTCGGCGCCGCCGCGAAGCGCCGTCTCCGGTTCGGGCCAGCCGCGGGTGCGCAGGTGCTCGTATTCAGTATCGGTCAGGTAGGGAGGGTTCGCGGTGATTATCTTCGCCGGGGGCAGCCGCCGCGCCCTGGATTCGCGCGGGAGCGCCTCGAGGACGTCGCTCCGCCACAAAGGCAGACCGGCGACGTGCGCCCCGTCGGTGGGCGGCCCGAGCAGCCGATCACGGTTGGCCGCGGCTACGAGTAGAGCCCCTTGGTCCAGATCCGATGCGCTGACGATAATGGCGGGTCGCTCGGCGGCGATCGTGATCGCGATACATCCCGATCCGGTACACGCGTCGTGCACGTGCGCGGATTCGCCGCCGTCCCCGAGTTGATCCACGATCTCGATCGCGGTCTCTACAACCAGCTCGCTGTCCGGCCGCGGAACGAGAACCGCCGGGTTCACCGTGAACTGCCGTCCGTAGAACTCCTTCACTCCGCGGATGTAGCTGACAGGCGTGCCGCGGCACCGCTGGTCGACGAGCCTCACGAACCGGGCGATCGCCTCCCGGCTGACTTCGTCGGGCATTGACGCGAGCAGACGCTCGGTGGGCTCGCCGGTCGCCAGACTGAGAAGCAGCAGGGAGTCGAGAAAAGGGGTCTCGGCCGACCCGACAGGCGCCTCGTGACTGCATTGACTGAGCTTCGACGTCGCCCACTGCAGCGCATCCCGGACGCGCGCCCGATCTGCCGGGCGAAGGTCACGCATGGTCTCTGAGATACGCCTCCCTGTCGGTAATCTTGAGCGCGGCGATTGCTTCGTCGAGCTCGCCCTCAAGGATGGAATCGAGACGGTAGAGCGTGAGATTGATGCGGTGGTCGGTGAAGCGGTTCTGAGGGAAGTTATAGGTGCGTATACGCTCGCTGCGGTCGCCGCTCCCGATCTGACTGCGGCGAGCCGCCGCCTCCTCGGCATGTCGTCGGCTCTGCTCCATCTCGTAAAGGCGCGCCTTGAGGACACGAAGGGCCTTCGCCTTGTTCTTCAGCTGCGACTTCTCGTCCTGGCAGGTGACGACGAGACCCGTGGGGATGTGCGTCACCCGAACCGCGGAGTCGGTCGTGTTGACGCTCTGTCCGCCCGGACCGGACGAGCGGTAGACGTCGATCCGCAGGTCCTCCTGGTTGACCTGCACGTCGGACTCCTCGGCCTCAGGAAGGACCGCCACCGTCACGGCCGACGTGTGGATGCGGCCCCCGGACTCGGTCTCCGGTACTCTCTGAACCCGGTGCACGCCGCTCTCATACTTGAGGTCGCCGTAGACGTTCCTGCCGCTGATGGAGAAGACGATCTCCTTGAACCCGCCGATCTCCGTCGGGTTGCTGTTCATCACCTCCACCTTCCAGTTCCGGGTCTCGCTGAGGCGCTGGTACATCCTGTACAGATCAGCCGCGAAGAGCGCAGCCTCATCGCCTCCCGTCCCGGCTCTGATCTCCATGATGGCGTTCTTCAGGTCGAGCGGGTCCTTGGGCACGAGCAGGAGGCGCAGCCGGGCCTCGATCTCCGCGAGCTGCTCCTCGAGCGTCTCGAGCTCCTCGCGCGCCATCTCGCGGATCGCGCTGTCCGTCTCGGTATCGAGAAGCTGCCGCGTTTCGCTCAGCGAGCCAGCGACGCGGCGGTGTTCCTCATAGGTCCGCATCGTCTCACTCAGGGCGGAGTGTTCCTGCATGACCTCCCGGTACCGTTTCTGGTCCTTCGGCAGGTCCGGATCCATGATGAGCTTGTTCAGCTCATCGTAGCGTTCACTGAGTTGCTCAAGCTTGTCGATCATCACTGCTCCTGTGTTCGTAGGCGCGTGCGCCGGATGGAGGCTTCAGGAAGCCGAAGAGGCTTCCGCACACGCCGCCTGCGATATGAGCGAACTGGGATATCGAGTCCGCCTGGAATGCCGTCACGACTTCCCGTGTCAGGTAGAGCAGAACGACGAGGATGAAGGTGAGGGGGATCTGTCCGCGTCGGAAGTTGGTGAACGAGCTCAGGAGGATCATCATGAAGACGATGCCGCTTGCTCCAAGAAGACCGGTGGGGAAGAGAAGCACGTTGAGCACGCCCGTCACGAGCGCCGTGAGGATCATCATGACAAGAAGCGGGCCTGAGCCGTGCTTCTCTTCGAGAATCGGTCCGAGCAGAAGTATGAAGGCGAAATTGCTGACGAGATGACCCCAACCGGCGTGCCCGACGGCGTGCGTGACGAGCCGGAGGTAGTCGACCGGGTCCGCAAGGCTCATCGTAGGGCCGACGACGAACAGGCTCTCGATGATCCCGGTGCGCGTAATCGTGTCCGCGAGAAGCACCATGGCACTCAGGATGGTAAAGGTGAGCGTGACCGGTGCGTTGTACGTGATGCGCATCACACCTCCTCTTTGAAGGTGATCTCAACGGGACAGTGATCCGACCCCATAACGTCTGAGAGAATGCGAGCGCCGGTGACGAGCTCCGTTGTTGTCGGGCTGACGCAGTGGTAGTCAATGCGCCATCCGACGTTGCGTTCGCGCCCCTTCGTGAAGTAGCTCCACCACGTGTAGTGACCGCCGTCGGCGGTGAACATCCGAAACGTGTCACGGTACCCGGCGTCGGTGAACCGATCCATCCAGGCGCGCTCCTCGGGCAGGTACCCGGGACTCTGCTCGTTCTCCTTCGGGCGCGCGAGATCCACCGGCTTGTGCGCGATGTTGAAATCGCCGCAGATGACGAGCGGCGTCCCGGAGCGTTCGATCTCGTCACAGAGCGAGCGCATCGCGTCGCAGAAGTCGAGCTTGTAATCGAGTCGCTTCCCGCCGTCCTGACTGTTGGGAAAGTAGGCCGTGATGAGCGTGAACCGCGGATACTCCGCCAGGAGGACTCGTCCTTCGGCGTCGAACCTCGAGACCCCCATCGTCTTCACGATGCGCGGCTCTTCGCGTGAGAAGAGAGCGACTCCGCTGTACCCCTTCTTCTCGGCGGACGCCCAGTAGGCGTGATAGCCGCCCGGCTCTCGCAGCTGTTCGGCGAGCTGATCGGGGTGTGCCTTGGTCTCCTGGACGCAGAGAATCTCGGGCGACTCGGCTTCGAGCCATTCGAGAAATCCTTTCTTCGAGACGGCGCGGATGCCGTTGACGTTCCACGAGAGTATCCGCTTCATGGCAGTGTAGGATACTGTATTTATCCTGAGCCGGAAAGCGAAGGCGGCGTCGGCCATCCGCTCGTGCTGAACCGGTGGCCCCGGGGGACGAACAGAGTGTCGGGGTTCAGGACATCATCCGGGTCAAAGATATGCTTGAGGTTCCGCATCAAGCCGACGATCTGCGCACCCCACTCCAGCTCGAGAAACGGTGAGCGCAGGCGCCCCATTCCGTGCTCCGCGGTGACCGTACCCCCGAGCGTCCCCACGAGGGTATAGATCTCCTCGGCGACCGCTCGCACCGTCTTCTCATCACCCGGAGCGAAGAACGGCCGCAGATGGAGATTTCCGCTTCCGGCGTGCCCATAGACCGCTGATCGAAGGCCGTGGCGGGCGAGAACGCGTTCGGCGCCTTCGAGGAGCTCCGGCAGGCGAGGGGGATCGACCCCCACGTCGTTGACGACCGAGTACGGCACGCCGACGATCCCGGTCAGGCTGCGCACCAGCGGAAGGAGCGCCTTGCGCTCCTTCCAGATCGCCGCGATGCTCTGCTCGTCGGTGGCGATCTCGTGCGACCGTAATCCGCGGGCCGTCGAGAGCCGGTCTGCGGCGTGGCGTGCCTTCGTGGTCGCCTCGGCCCCGGCGTACTCGACGATGAGGAGGGTCCCCGCGCTCGCGCCGCGCAGGGCGGGCATGCGCTCGTGCAGGAGCTCGAGCGTCGTGCAGGAGACGAGCTCAACCGCCTGAGCCTCGCTTCGAAGGTCGAGGGCCGCCGCGCACGCCTCGCCGTCGCCCTCGAAGCGCAGGAGCACCGCGGCGCGGCCTTCTTCTCGGGGGAGTCCCTGGAGCTCGGCTTCGGTCACGATACCGAGCGTCCCGACGCTCCCGGTCAGAAGACGCGGCAGCGCGCGGACCGGATCGTCGGCGTGGTCAAGGAGAGCGAGTAGCTCGTATCCGGAGGCCCACTTGACGTCACGCCGCGCCTCGAGCCGGGCCCTCACCCGGTCGTCGGCTGCGATTGTTCCGGCAAGCGCGCGGAGCTCGTCGATGAGACGGCGCGGTACCTGTGCAGGTCGGCGCGTATCGATCACCGTACCGTCGGCGGTGATGAACCTGACTTCGCGGACGTACCGGTTGATCGCGCCGTGGCGAAGCGCGTGGGGTCCGCTCGCCCGTGTGTTTATGTTGCCCGCCAGACGGGAGAGCGGACCGCTCGAAGGATCAGAGGGCAGGTGAAACCCGATTCGCCCGAACGCCTCCTGAACCCGGTCGTGGCGCACGGCCGCGCCGCAGCACAGCCGACCGTGTTCTTCGTCGAGCGTCATCCGGCTGAAAGGCTGCTGGTCGAAGAGCATGAGTATGCCGGTGGTGATTGCGGCGCCGCCGGTGTTGCTGCCCCCTGCGCGGGCGACGAGGGGAATGCCCATCTGTGAGGCGGCGCGAAGGGCGCTCGCGATCTGCTCTTCCTCAGTGGGCCGGATGACGGCTGCGGGGGCAAGCGAGAAGATTCCCTGATCGCGCTCGTACGTGCCCGGCTGCGTCGGTTGAACGTCGGGGAGGAGCCGGCGAAGCTCACGGAAGCGCCGGTTTCTGCCGCGCGACTCAGCCACCGGCGACGGCCTGCGACTCGAGCTCCGTCGCGGCGGACTCCCACTCGCGGGTGAACTCGTCGATCCTCGCCTCTATACGCTTCAGCTCGGCGGTCCGTCTCTTCACTTCGGCCCCGTCGCCGTAGACACTCGGGTCGGCGAGTTCACGCTGCAGTGTCTCGTGGCGTTGCTCCTCGAAAGCAATCTGCTCCAGAAGCGTCTCCACCCGACGCTCGAGCTGCCGGCGTCGGCTGCGCCGCGCTTTCTGTTCGCCGTGCGATACCTCCGGTGGTCCTCCTCCGTTGGACCCGTCCGATCCGTCCGGCCCGGGCAGATGCGAGCCGCCTCCGGCACGCGTCGGCCCGCTCTCCACCGTCTCTCCCTGATGCTCGAGTCGCCACGCGTAGTAGTGGTAATCGCCGGGGAAGTCGGAGACGAGCGACGGCGCGCCGGGGTCTCGCGGGTCGGGGCGCAGCTCGATGACGCGTCCTGCGAGCTTCTCGATGAACTCGCGGTCATGGCTGACGAAGACGATGGTCCCCTTGAACTGCCGCAGAGCGTCAAGGAGTACGTCCTTGCTCGCCATGTCGAGATGGTTGGTCGGCTCGTCAAGTACGAGCAGATTGTGCGGCTGCAGCAGCAACTGGAGCATGGCGAGCCGGCTTCGCTCTCCGCCGGAGAGGACGTCGATCGACTTGTACACGTCGTCGTCACGAAAAAGAAACGCGCCGAGCATGTTTCGGATCTGCTGTTCAGTCTGACCGTGTGCGGACCTTATCGTGACCTCGAACACCGAAGCCGCCGCGCCGGAAGCACCTCGGGCCGGTGAGCCGGCCGCCCCGACTGCCTCCCCGACGCCGGCAAGCCAGCTGTCGTCGTCGGCGTAGAAACCCGTTGCAGCCTGCGCGCCGAATCGGACCGTGCCGCCGTGTGCTGAGTCGGTGCCGGCGATGATCCGCATCAGCGTCGACTTCCCGGCGCCGTTCGGGCCGACGAGTGCGACCTTCTCTCCTCGCTCGACGATGAGGTCGACGTCTTCAAGGACACGGTTCGTTCCGTAGCGGCGAGACACCGACTCGAGGGTCACGACCTCGCGGCCGGAGCGCGGCGCGGGGGGAAAGGCGATCGAGATGCGCTTCAGATGCTCCGGAATGACGATCGGCTCCATCTTCTCAAGCTGTTTGATACGGCTCTGAACCTGTCGCGCCTTGGACGCTTTGGCACGGAAGCGACGGATGAAGTCCTCGATCCTCCGGATCTCCTCCTGCTGCTGTTCCCACGCGGCGGTCAGACGGGCAATCTCCTCCTCCCGTTGCCGCTCGTAGTCGCTGTAGGAGCCCCGGTAGCGCCTGACTTCCGCGAGAAAGAGCTCCCACACGGTGTCTATCGTCTGATCCAGGAATCGACGATCGTGGCTGACGATGAGGACACCCCCGGCATACGAGGAGAGGAAGCTCCCGAGCCACACTCGCGCTTCGACGTCGAGGTAGTTGGTCGGCTCATCGAGCAGGAGGAAATCCGGCCCGGAGAGCAGCACCTTGGCCAGCGCGATTCGCATCTGCCAGCCTCCGGAAAACTCGTCGACCCCTCTGCTCCGGTCCGACCGGGCGAATCCCAGACCGCTGAGTATCCGGTCGATCTGCGCGTCGCGGTCGTAGTAGCCGCTGCGCTCTATGCGTTCCTGTATCTCATGGTGCTCGTGCACGAGCGCGTCAAGATCGGGCGCAGACCGGTCGGGGGCCTGCATCTGCTCGGCTATGTGGTCGCGCTTCGCGAGGAGCGCGGCGATGGGCCCGTAGGCGAGCTCGATCTCCTCGTCAAGGGTCTGTCCCGCGTGTGTGATCCCCGACTGGGGAAGGTAGACGATCCGGGCCCCGGTGGTTGCGACGACCGATCCCGAATCCGGGGGCAGCTCCAGGGCGAGGATCCGCATCAGCGTCGATTTGCCGCTTCCATTGGCGCCCGCAAGTGCGCAGCGGTCTCCGGAGGTCAGGGTCAGATTCACGCCTTTGAGAATGTCGCGGTCCCCATAGGCGAGGCTGATGTCGCCGGCCTGGATGTGGGCCATCTATTCTGTGACCGCCGACATGAAGACCGTAAGCGGGGAGACGCCGACGCTCTGGACGATGCGATCGCGGATGTTCTGCGGCGCAACCCAGACGAATCGGATGCCACCTTCGAGCAGCTGGTAGACGAAGCTCGCCGGCGTCTGTTCACCGTCGAACCGGAAGGCGAGCGCTCCGTCGTAGTCGCGGCGCAGCGCGGAGCTCAGATAGAGACCCATGTCGATCCGGCCGGTAGACAAAGCCTGCGGGCCGATCGCGGTCGGAACGAGCCGCTGGAACCCCGTCCAGGCAAACTGCTGGTTCGGCATCAGCGTGAGAGACCCGTACGCGTCGCTTCCGAGCTCCGGACCCCGTTCGAGCAGGCGCTCGTAGACGGCGCTCCTGCGCTCGATCTCATTCTCGATGAACTGCTCTATGTCTCCCGGCACGCGCTGCATCGCGAGGATATACTGCCGCCCTTCCAGGGTGTAGCGCAGGTTCAACTCGTCGTTGCGCTGGAAGGTGATCTGAAGCGATGTGCCCTCGGCGACGTACCGGCGCGACCCCGCCGGGGCGATCTGTTCGTACTCGAAGATCGTGGCGTGGTAGGGCAGCACGAGCTCGAGTTGTCTGTTCTCCGGCTGGGGGAAGAGGCCGAACTCGGGTCGGAACAACTCAAGGTCGAAGGCACGGCTTGCGATCATGTCGAGGTAGTACACCGGTCGCCACACGTTCTGCAGAAGGAGGTCGATGAGCGGATCAGCACCCCTGCCGGTCTCGACGACGACCGTATCGTCGGTTGGGTCGAACAGACGCAGGGTGTAGCCGAACACCCATCCCCGCTCCCCGGTCGCGGTCATCGCCTCGTACCAGTAGGAAACGAGCCCCTCGAGATCGGTCTCTTCCGGCTGCCGCCCGATCAGTTTGACCTCTTCGTTCTCCCGCAGCCGGTAGATCGTGTTGCCGGCGGCAGCACGCGGTTCGGATCGAACGGGAAGCGCGCTACGTGTCGCCCGGGCATGAAGCGACGGGTTTCCCTCGAGCGCGGATGCGAACTCGGATGCGCGCGTGCGGGCTCTGTCTGCGTCGTCGTGGAGCTCGACCCGCCATCGCTCGATATCCAGAGGCTCGGCGAGTTCGTCGGCGGAAACGCGGTAGGTGTCGGTGATTTCCGACTGCGAGAGCACGGATACGACGGAGGCCGACCGCAGGAGCGACTCATCCGGTGACCACAGCACCACCCCGGTCCCCAGGGGCCGGTCCCCGCAGCCCCACAGGGCGGCGGAGAGAACGAGGAACAGGAGCGATATTCGTGAGACGGCACTGCAACCGCGGCCGTGTGATGAAGCGGGCATCCGGGACTCCGTCCGCTGAATTCACCACAACGGTATCGCAAAGTCAACTGTCCGACACGCTACTCAGTCGATCACGATCACCAGCTTGCCGTCGCGGAGCAGCGAACGGTTGTGCGCGGAGGCCATGATCTGGAGGGCGTCCTGTTCGGTGATGACGATGTCGGTCGCAGCGGTGCCGAAAGTGCCTGCGGCGAGGATCCGCAAGGGACGAGTGCCCACGCGATCGGCGTGACCCGCCGCCTGCGGGTCGTTCGTGTACGCCGCCGCTCCCTTGGAGCCGAGCAGGTCCGGGTCCATGTGCTCCGCTGTGGCGAGGCGGTAGAGCAGGTTCTCCGGTCCACGCAGGTAGTGTACCGCGGGAAAGAGCGCCGGTTCCAGGCGAGCCGTGGTGTTCGTGCCGAACAGCGGAAGCTCGCCGGCGGCATGGATGAGTATGCCGGTGTAGTCGGTATGGGCAATCCATCCGAGTCTCGACTCAATGGAAGCCGCCCGGGAGTGGAACACGAACTGCCGGGCGAGGCCCCTGTGAAGGTCGACGGAGAACGTAACCCGGGCGGCCGAGAGGTCGCGCGTCGCGCTCGCGTCGATCGGAGTGGCGGAGCCTGCGGCGCGTTCGAGCCGGAAGACGAGATCTTCGCGTTCACCGATGAGAGAGCCGACCGTATGCAGCGAGTCGAGTCGTACGTCCAGGAGCACGTCGAAGAGGATCTGCGCAGCGTCTCGCCGAATTGCCCGCTGGGTCCTCGAGACGGCGGCGGGTCCGGTCGCGCCCGCGGCGTTGAGCGAGCGCTCGATCGTGACGAGCATCGTGCCCGTGCCCCAGTCGATCTCGCTCGTGACCGTATCCCGGGGATCCGGATTCCCGGCCGCACCTGCGGCCAGGCAAACGAGGAAAAGCGTTGTCAGGATGATCCGCAGACCGATCGGGTATCCCACCTTTCTATTCTCGGCGGCCGGAAGCTTCACATTAGGAGGCGCCGGTCGGTGCCGGTCGGCCGGAAGGCCTACAGGCGTTCTCCCAGATAGACGCCGGCCCACTCCCATGTTCCGTGGATATCCGGATCAGGCGGGAAATGCACCCGCCGGAAGTAGAGGTACCACGTGCGAATACGCAGGCCGCCCCATCCGTACGTCCAGAGATAGGCTTCCGTGCCCTCCGCGTTCATGTCGACCTCCCGGTCGATGCTCAGCGTGCGCGGCGTGAGACGCAGAATGGCGCCCAGGTTCCAGATCGGCATGGTATTCGGATCGTCGAAGTCCTGTTCCCAACTGCGGGTGAAGAAGTTGACCCCGGCCTGGTAGCGCGTCAGCGTGGCTGTGTCGCGGTTCACCAGCGCCCAGGTGATCGTGCGTCGAAGGTCCTCCACCGTCGGTAACGTCCAGTTCTTGCGGCTGTCGTAGAAGTCCACGCGCTCGCGAACCCGGCGATATGCATCCGGCCTGCCGGGGACCTCGAGTTCCGGATGCCGCAATACCTGCCGGTACGTCCTGTAGACCTCGTCCCATTCGCCGAGGAGCGCCAGGTTCTCGGCCAGACGGTAGTGGAGCAGACCCCGGTCGACCTCGTCTCCGTACTCGGCGAGCAGCGTGCGATAGTGGACGACACGATCCTCCGGATCCGGGCTCAGCCGGACGAGTTGCTCGAGCGCAGCCTTTCGCAGCGAGATCCCGTTTGAGCGCACATCCGAGTACCCCGTGACGACGCGCTCGTAGTAGTAGCGGGCGAGCGCATGGGCTCCCGTTTCCAGGTAGCTCTGCGCGACAATGTAGAGGTACAGGCCGCCGTACTTGTCCTTCGGGTTTCTCTCGACGTAGTTCGTGAGGTACGCGATCAGCGGTTGCGGCCCGGACTCGATCAGCAGGAATCCCGCGAGGCGTTCGATCGCTACGGCGCGGACCTGCGGATCATCCTCCGTGGCCACGAGCCGGTACAGCTCACGTACTTCCGGGTCTGAAGAGCCTGCAAGGTAGTAGTCATCAATATTCGAGCAACCGGTGACCGCGATCGCCACGACCAAGGAAGCGAAAAACAGCGTTCTGAGACTCATCGTCGGCCGGAGTATAGCAGCCGGAGTGTTCGTTGGCAACCGGCGGCAAACCGGCTACTATTGCGTCATGGATCGACGTCATCCCCGATTTCCGAACAAGCTCGCCGTTCTGGGGGTCATGCTCGTCATCGCCGGCGGGGTGCTGCTGTTGCGGACCTCCGGACGGCTGCCCGGGCTGCTCGCACTCTGGCCGCTGCTTCCGCTTCTGACCGGCCTGGTGCTGCTCTACTACCGGGTGTTCCACTCGGGCCCGGACTACTACGTCTTCTTCGGCACGAGTCTGCTTCTGACCGGCCTTCTTCTGCTTCTGACCGGCACCGTTGTCGTCGTCGAGCTCTCCCGCGTCTGGCCGGTGTTCATGACCGTGATCGGGGTGGCGCTCCTCTCGTACGGACTGCGCAAGCACGGCGCGGCGCGGGTGACGTTTACCATTCCCGCGGCGGCCATGATCCTCCTTTCGATGCTCTTCCTGCCCTTCTCGCTGAATCTGGTAACCACCGACTTTGCGGCCTTCGTGGGCGTCTGGTGGCCGACGCTGCTCGTAGGCATGGGAGTCGCGCTGATCGTGGCCCATCTCGCGCGTGGCAGGCGGCGGTGATGCACGCGGAGGCAGTGAGGCGCTTCTGCGAGCGAGCCTATCTGCAGTATCATCACCTGCGCTACCTCTCACCCGATCCGCTCGAGGTTGTGCGCCGGTACTCGACGGTTCGCGACCGTGAGGTGGTCGGGCTGATCGCTTCGAGCCTGGCGATCGGCAGAGTCGACGGGATCGTGGGGGCCGCCCGCGAGGTGGCGGCCCGGCTCGGGGCCTCGGGTGGAACGCCGGCGGATGTCGTCACGCACGCGAGCGCGCGCGAGCTCCGGACCTGCTGCGAGGGGTTCCGGTACCGGTTCTTCGACGCCGAACAGCTCCGGGGGCTGCTCGTCGGGCTGCGCGGCGTGATGCGTGATCACGGATCTGTGGAGGCGTGTTTCCGGCTCGCCTCCACGGGCAGGGCCCTCGGGCAGGCCGGCGACCGCTGCGATGCGGTGATCGCCGGTCTCACCGGGCTCGTGGACGCGGTCGTGGCCGCCTCAGGAGGGAAGCTCTCAGAGTCGATTCTCCTGCCGCGGCCGGGAAGGCAGAGTGCGTGCAAACGGTTGATGCTCTACCTGAGGTGGATGGTTCGCCGCGATGCGATCGATCCGGGCGGCTGGACCTGCCTCGAGCCCGCCTCCCTGCTCGTGCCGGTGGATACCCACCTCCTGAGGGTTGCGCGCGCGCTCGGTCTGACCTCCCGTGCGCAGGCGAATCTCCGCGTCGCTCGAGAGATAACCGGGGCACTGCGCGCAATCGACCCGCGCGACCCGGTGCGCTTCGACTTCTGCCTCACCCGTCCGGGCATCCATCCGCTGGTCGATGAGCACAGGTGGCTGGTCCTTGGCGGCACGCAGGAGTCGGTCGGAAAACCGCCGCTCGAGCGCACACGCTCGGCATGATTTTGACTACATTAGGGAGAAATCCACAAGGCAATGCCGAATTCGAAGGAGTTGGGAATGCAGAAGTACGTATGCAACGTGTGCGGCTATATCTATGATCCTGAGGAGGGCGATCCGGATAACGGCATCGAGCCCGGTACCTCGTTCCAGGACATCCCTGACGACTGGGTATGTCCGATGTGCGGAGCGTTGAAAGAGGACTTCTCTCCGGAAGAGTAAGCTCACGCGAGAAGGGCCGCCTGCCGCTTGTAGTGATCCTCGATCACGAGGCAGGCCATGGCCTCTATGACCGGTACGAGCCGCGGACAGATGCATGTGTCGTGCCGGCCTTCGGTTCGGATTGTCTGCTCGGCGCCGTCGAGATCAACGGTTTTCTGGGGGCGCGCGATAGAGCTCACCGGTTTGACCGCGACTCTGAAAACAATCTCCGTCCCGGTGGATATCCCGCCGATGATCCCGCCGGCGTTGTTCGTGACGAACCCGCCTGCGCGCATCTGGTCGTTGTGTTCGCTGCCGGTCATGTCTGCGGCAGCGAATCCAGCGCCGAACTCGATTCCCTTCACCGCACCCACGCTCAGCATTGCGTGCGCCAGATGCGCGTCGAGCTTGTCGAAGACCGGCTCTCCAAGGCCCGGGTCGACTCCGCGAACGCGGCACTCGACGATGCCTCCCACGCTGTCTTCGCGGTCGCGAATCCCGGCGATACGTTCCATCATCCGTGTTGCTGCGTCCGGATCGCAGGCCCGAAGCATGTTGTGTTCGATCTGATCCGGGACGAATTGTTCGCACTGAATACCGGCCGCGCGCACCGTATAGGCGAGCACCTCGACGCCGCGACGCGCGAGCAGCTTGCGCGCGATCGCGCCGGCCGCGACTCTTCCGGCGGTTTCTCTCCCGCTTGCGCGGCCGCTGCCGCGGTAGTCGCGGATGCCGTACTTCCTCAGATAGGTGAAGTCCGCGTGTCCGGGCCGGAACATGCCCTTGATGCCGTCGTACGCTGACGGATCGGCGTCGGAATTGTAGAGGATGAGCATCACCGGCGTTCCGGTGGTCCGACCTTCAAAGATGCCGGAGAGGATCCTGACCGTGTCCGGCTCCTTGCGCGGAGTGGTTATGAAGCTCTGCCCCGGCTTGCGGCGGTCGAGCTGCGTCTGGATGTCCTGTTCCGAGATCTCGAGTCCCGGGGTCACGCCGTCCACGACGACACCGACCGCCCCACCGTGGGACTCGCCGAATGTCGTGAGCCGAAACACGTGTCCAAAGCTACTGCCTGCCATTCAGGTACTCCGTGATGGTTGCGGCAACGAGTGCGCCTGCCGAGCGCAGAGGCCTTCCGTTGATCTCGACGCGAAGGTGCGCGATCGAGTCGTAGATGCCGATGCGCCGGTCGTACAACTCGCGGAACCGTTCGCGAGCGATCCGCTCGTCTTTCGTTCGCAGAAACGCCGGGATTCCCCGGGTGAACACGCGCTCGGCGATCGCCTCGTAGGTATCGACGATATGAACCAGGAGGTACCCTCGTGTCGACTCGAGCGCCTCCTGATTGTCGCACAGCCCGCCTCCGGTTGCCACCACCAGTGGCTCCTCTCTCGCGGCGATCAGACGGCACGCCGCCGTCTCGAGCTGACGGAACCGTTCGGCGCCGTCTTCGAGATAGATGTCGCGTACCGTCCTGCGACTGCCGTGCTGCGCCTCATCGATCTCCCGGATGATCGTGTCCGTATCGCAGAAGTCTCTGCGAAGCCCGTCGGCCAGAGTACACCCATGGCGGCTCTTGCCGGTATGCTTCATCCCCACCAGATAGATTCTACTCGTATTCACCGCGGGCTCAGTATAGCGCCTGCTCAGGGCAAGCGGAAATACTCTGAGAAAAACAATACGCTTTCAAGCCGACGCCGAAACAGGAGAAATCTTCCGTCGCCGCTGAACTCCAGTCGCTCGACGATGAGGTTGCCGTCGTTGTCTCGAGCATAGTGCTGGACCATACGCAGCGTACTCACAAACCGTGGAAGCGGCTCGAAGGTGGACTCGAGCCGTACCGGTGTGCCGCTCTCCGCGTCGAGCCAGGCGGTTCCGCGGCTCAGGACATCCGGTGCGGTGCGATGCTCGAACTCCAGCGGAAGCACCGTACGCCCGTCCAGCGACTGCGCAGGCCCCACAGCGATGATCGTCACCCGGGGCTGTTCCTCGACCGCGAAGGGACTGCGTTGCAGCGAAGCGAACGGTGACCCGTCACCATCGTCGCCGGCTCCGGGCCCGAACATCCGCGATCCCGCTCCGGGGTCGCCGCGTCGCTGTTCGGTGACGTCCTCGCCATTGCTTCGCGCCAGGACAATCGTGCTCTGTACCTCTCCGTTTGCATCGATCCAGAGCCGCACCAGCGTCTCGTCGCTCGAGATGAGGTCCCCGCGTCCGTTGTACTGGTCGAAACGCATCGACATCGATCCGGGCACGAGCCCCTCGCTCTCCTGTAGCGCGCCGACCGCCTCGCCCCACAGCGGGTGCGCGAGCAGGAACGCCGGCAGGAACATGAGCACGAGGGTGACAGAAATGCGTGTCGTGGTCAGCCTTGCCATCACTGATCAAGATACCGCGGTATCCGTGGTATCGACTGCAGAAAGTCGGACCGAAGGTAGAGTGACACGTCCTCAGGAACGGAGAAGGAGGCGAGGTCCTGGGGTCTGATTCTCGCGGCAAGCCCGAGCCTGACGGGTATGTTCGCCCAGTAGGTGACGACCGTCGTGAGCTCGGCTCCAACAACGACAGCCGGATCGATCACGGCCCGCGCCGGCGACGGGTCGTAGCCTCCGGTCGCCTCTGAGAAGAGCGTCAGGCCGAAGCCGGTAATCCCGACGCTCGGCAGGAGCGGAATGTCTACGAGCAGGTGCGGCGTGTGGTAGTCGAGCGCGAGGCGGTAGCGCCCGCGCATCCCCGCGCTCGCCGTGTGATCGGTAGTCGCCTCGAAGCCGCGCAGGCCGAACGGCGAGGCAAACCGGCTGCTCGTCGCGTAGCTCGTCTGAGGGACGAGGGCGAGGACGTGGTCGGTTCCACCAAGACCCACGTTCAGACGGGCGCGGGCGAACGTCACGAGCGCCTGCGGGGTGAACTCCGGCGCGTCAAGGGGTGTAGCCGCCGCGACCGCGATCGACCTGGCCCATGGGGCATGGAAGGCCCGTATTGAGGAAAGCGGCGTGGCGCTCGCCGAGTAGGTCGTGCCGAGCGCGATCCGGTTCACCCGCAGCTCAACCTCGTTGGAGGTGGCCTGCCCGACGGCAAACGGTGTGCGGGACAGGAAGCCGAGCAGGTGCGTGGCGCTCAAGGCGACCGACGACTGCCGCGAGACCCCGAGCTTGTGTTGCAACCGCAGCAGATAGCTCACCGCGAGCCCCTGCCTGATCGAGCGCAGGTAGACCGGTTCATCCGGCGCGACCAGGCTGACCCGGTAGAGCGCGTCGGTTTCCGCCTGGAAGGCGAACGGCCCATACCGCGTCTGCCATGCGAGCGCGTAGTCAATCTGGCTCAGCGCGGGAAACCAGACCGCCGTGGCCTGCCACGCGTTTCTGCCCAGGTAGTCCGCGCCGTAGACCAGCGCGCCGCCTCCGAGCCCGCTCGCCTCGAGCCCCGGGCCGGCGATGCCGAGCGTCGGAAGCCAGAACACCGGGCGCGGCAGTGGGTAGTAACGTTCGCGGTCCATGGGCTCGGGCGCGGGAAACGAGGCGATGGGTCGGGCGGCGCTGACCGGAACCGGATCCTTCGCCGGGCCCACTTCCGTCCAGGGGCCGGCGCGAAGCGCGTACCCGTCCGACGTGTAGGTGCTGAAGATCAGTTCGCCGTCCACGACTCGACCGGCGAAGGCGCCTATGGGGTCGTGTGCTGCGACCGCGATCTCGTGCGTCGCAAGGTCATGCCGGTAGAGCGCAAGCGTGCCCCCGCGATCGTGCCCGTAGAGGAGCACCTCGTTCGAGGCGAAGGTGGGATGGTAGGGGAGCCCGCCTTCGGGTTGATCGAGCACCGTGACCGCGCCGTCGTTCGCGCCGACGAGCACGACCTGCTGGTCGCCGCGTTGGTTCACGACGAGCGCGATGCGTGAGCCGTCCGGCGAGACATCCGGAGTGTAGAGGCGGGCATCGTCGGGGTCGAGCAGGATCCGGGGTTCGGGCCCTTCGGCATCGCTCACCGATGCGGGCAGGTCGAAGCGGACGAGCCGATGGTAGCTGCCCTCACGCCTGACGGCAACCAGATAGGTGCCGTCCGGGGCGATTGCAGGCTGGTAGTAGCCGCCGTCCCGGGACAGCTGCGTGGTTCGACCCGTTGCGAGATCGCGCAGATAGAGGTTGGAGGAGATCGCAGGCTCATCGGGATAGGTGTTGTCGGCCGTGATCGCTGCAAAGGCGATGGTCATGCCGTCGGCGGTGACGCTCCAGGATGCCTCGTCGGTGAGCCGCATCTCGAGAACCGGCTCCTCGACTCCGGTTGCGTGGTCAAAGCGGACGACCGCCGGACGGGCGTCGGGGCGTCTGCGGTAGAGGTAGAGCCCGCGATCGGTCTGTACCGGCAGATGGTAGTCAGCGCGCGTCAAAGGGGTGATGCGCGGCGCCGGGTTGATCGCGCGCAGACCGGCGTAGCGGCTCTCCAGGTGCGCAACGATGCGCGGGTAGATGTGACGCATAGGGTCGCCCGTTGTACGGCGGATCGCACCCCAGATGCCGAACAGCGGGAAACGCGCGAAGTCGTCGAAGATCTCTCCGACGATCTCGGGTCCGTACTCCTTAAGGAGATAGTCCCAGATGAAGTAGCCGGCGACGTAGTAACGGCCGGGCGGCGCAAGATGGCTGTCGTACCCCGCCTGTCTGAGGTTGTGCAGCCGGTTCTCGACGACGGGCGCCTTGTAGAGCATCTCGAAGAACGGGTCACGTCCGCGCCCTCCGGAGGTGTAGATCGTCTCCGTGTTTACCGCGAGTCCCTCGGTCGTCCAGATGGGAGCGAACCCGATGAACAGTCCGCCGAGCGAGCGGCCGAATACCGTCCCGAGCAACCGGAACAAGCCGCGGTCGTAGTTGGCGTGGACGTAGTGGGTCAGCTCGTGTACAAGGAGCAATCGAAGCCAGCTCCCGGTGCTCGCCCCGACCCACGGGAGCGACGGCTGAGCGACGAACAACCCGATGTGCTGCGGGGGAGCGGGTGAGTAGTAGCCGTTTGCAAGGTCGGTCTCGCCGTAGACGACGACCGGCACGTGGCCGGGATCGCTGCCGAAGAACCCGGTGATCTCCGCGTAGACCTCGTCGGCGAAACTCGAAAGCTCGTCGATCGCGGGCTGGTGCGCGGTGCGGTAGATGAACGTGAAGTGCTCGGTGGAGTGTGAGTACCATCTGAGGCTGTCGGCAGGGCTGTCGGCCGACGCAATGACGGCCGTTACGGCAAGCAGTGCCGCGCAGAGGATCGTTCGCATGCTCCATTGTAGTACGAAATCAGGCGAGGTTCATCCCTGCTCGAGCAGCTCGCGGGCGTGTGGAAGCGGTGAGGGGCGTGAGACGGCGAAACCCTGCGCGTAGTCGACGCCTATGTCGCGCAGTATCGTGCGGATATTCTCGTTGTGGACGTACTCGGCGATCGTCTTCATCCCCATCGTGTGGCCGATATTGTTGACCGCCTCTACCATTGCGAGGTCGATCTCGTCGTGCTCGATCTCCTTGACGAATGAACCGTCGATCTTCAGGTAGTCCACGGGCAGCCGCTTCAGGTAGGAGAAGGACGAGAATCCGTTACCGAAGTCGTCCAGCGCGAAGGTCGCCCCCTCATCTCGCAGGCGCGTCACGAAGCTGATCGCGCGGCTGAAGTTCTGTATGGCGCTGGTTTCGGTGATTTCGAGACAGAAGCTCGACGGGCTCACCTCGTGGGTGTCGAACATGAGGAGCAGATAGTCGAGAAGCGAGTTGTCCACTAGAGAGGCGCCGCTCAAGTTGATGCATATCACCGGAATCGAAATCGCGTGCTTCTCGGCGAGCGACACATAGCGGCACGCGGCGGCGACGACCCACTTGTCGATGGACGGCATGAGCTTGTAGCGTTCGGCCGCGGTGATGAACTCGCCCGGGGAAACGAGCCCGCCGCCCGCGTCCCTGAGCCGAAGCAGGATCTCGTACTTCGGCACGTCCTCAGGGCGGTTGTCGAGCGGCGCTATCTCCTGATGGTAGAGCGCAAACCGGTCCTCCTCGATTGCCTCCGTCAGCCGCGCAATCCACTGCATCTCGCCCTTGCGCCGCAGGAACACGTAGTCTGAGGTCTTGTAGACCTCTGCGCCGTTTCCGCCGTGTTCCTTGACCAGCGAACAGGCATCGTCTGCGGCGGCCAGGATGTCATTCACGCCGCTGCTTCCGGCCATGATGGGCGCGGCGCCCATGCTCACCGTGACGTTGTAGCTCTTCTCCTGCCAGATGAACTTGCGGTTCAGATGGGCCACCAGGTCGCGCGCGATCACGGTGCCCTCGTCGAGCGAGGTGTCGAGGAGGATCAACCCGAACTGATCGCCGCCGACTCTTCCGAGGACATACCCTCGATCAAGGAACTCCTTGACTCCGTCCGCGGTCTGGCACAGCAGCTCGTCGCCGGCGAGATGGCCGCAGACGTCGTTGATTACCTTGAACTGATCAATGTCGATGAAAAGGAAGAGATGGGTCTGATCCGAGGTTTCGGTCGGCTCGGCGATTTCGGCAAGCCTGGTGGCGAACTCGTCGCGGTTGATGAGGCCGGTCAGCGCGTCGTGGCTCGCCTGGTAGCTGACCGTTTCGTTCAGTCGCTTGATGTCCGTGATGTCGTGAAACGCGACCGTGAGCCCCTCGAACTCGCCGCGATCCCCGCGGATCTCGGCGACCGTGCCTTCGATGTGAATGCGGGCACCAAACTTGTTCTGCAGGTAGACCGACTCGAATGCCCGGGCGACGCGATTCTGGGGATCCGGTTCCACGGGGATCATCGCCGGCTCCTCGCTCTTGTCCGCGACGAGCGATATCACCTCGTTGACCTCGCGCCCGCGAGCCTCTTCTTCGTGCCACCCGGTGAGCGTTGCCGCGACCGGATTCATGAACTGGATAATCCCCTTCGCGTCCGTGGCGACGATCGCGTCTCCGGCGCTGCGGAGGATCGAGGAGAAGAGCCGTTCCTGTCGCAGCAGCTCGCGTTCGACGCGGCTCTTGTAGAGCCCTATGTCGATCGTCGTGTGCAGCTCGCGCTCCTTGAACGGCTTCAGAACGTATCCCACCGGCTCGGCGATCTTGGCCCGCTGAATCGTCGCCTCGTCGGCATAGGCGGTGAGGAAGATAACCGGAATACCGTACTGCCGGCGGATCTCGGTGGCGGCGCTCACGCCGTCGGTGCTTCCGGTGAGCATGATGTCCATCAGGACGATATCCGGCCGCTCGGCCGCGGTCATCTGCAGCGCCTCGTCCGCGGTGGCGGCGAGACCGACCACCCGGTGCCCGTAGCGCTCGAGCCTGCGCTTGAGATCGAGAGCTATGATCCGTTCGTCCTCGACGACGAGTATCCGGTCTTCAGCCATGCAGATCAGAGTATAGTGATCGGCACCTAGAAGTGCAATATCTTAAATAATAGAGTATTAG
>SKQU01000433.1 GCA_007118855.1 Spirochaetaceae bacterium | reverse complement strand
GCCCGGTCTACCTGACCCGCGGTGAATACGGGTGCGTCGTGGCCACCGAGGAGGAGACGGTCGCGGTCCCGGCGCTTGCGGTGAGCGGGCCGGTGGACACGGTGGGCGCCGGCGACAGCATGCTCGCTGGGATCGCCTGCGCCTGGTGTTCCGGTACCTCACCGGCCGACTCAGCGGCCTTTGGGTCGCTCGTCGCGGCGGTCACCGTGAGAAAGCTCCGCTGCGCCGGCGTCGCGACGCCGGACGAGGTTCGCGAGGCGGCCCGCGAGCCGGACTACCTTTACCGCCCGGAGCTCGCCCGCTCGCCGCGGCGCGCTCGCTCCCTCGAGTCGACCTCGATAGAGGTCGTCACGCAGCGCCCGACGGCGGCCTTTCGCTACGCGCTGTTCGACCATGACGGGACGATATCAACGGTCCGCGAAGGCTGGGAGCAGGTCATGATCCCCATGATGGTCGAGGCGGTCCTGGGTGTGCCGCCGCAGGAGGCGCCCGAAGAGCGGGTGCGCCGCGTCGAGAGCGCGGTCCGCGGCCTCGTTGCGAGAACCACCGGCATCCGCACGATCGTGCAGATGGAAGGGCTCTGCGGTCTCGTCCGCGAGTTCGGGTTCGTGGAGCCTGAGTCCGTCCTGAGCCCGCGCGAGTACAAGCTCATCTATAACGACCGCCTCATGGAGGGTGTCCACGAGCGCATCGCGCGGTTCGAGGCGGGCGAGCTCGAGACGGCCGACCTCACGATCAAGGGATCGGTCGCCTTTCTCGAGGCGCTTCATGAGGCGGGACTCACGCTCTTTCTCGCAAGCGGTACCGACGAGGCGGACACGCGCCGCGAAGCGCAGCTCCTCGGGTACGCCGACCTCTTTGACGGCGGGATCTACGGGTCGACCGACGAGAGCCTTGAGGATCCGAAGCGGATGGTCATCACTCGGATCCTCGAGCGCATCGGCGGCGAAGGCGGGTCCCGGATCGTCGCATTCGGCGACGGGCCGGTGGAGATCCGCGAGACCGGGCGTGCGGGAGGGTACACGGTGGGGGTTGCAGCCGACGAGGTACGCCGCTACGGTCTCGACGAAGGCAAACGCGAGCGGCTCATCCTCGCCGGCGCCGATTGCATCATCCACGACTATACGCAAGAGCGCGCGCTTCTTGCCATGCTCGGCCTCCTCTCGTCGCGAAAGGACCCGCAGAATGCTTGACCGAAGCCGTCTCGTGACCCGGCCGCTTGCGATGCGCGCGAACCGCGTCTCAATCGACTCCGCGGCGATTGACCCGGACGCCGAGCCGCCGCGGCTTGCGCCGCAGACGGCCGCCGGCGTTTCCGGGCTCGCCGCGAAGATCCGGGAGGCCCGGGAGCGGGGACGGCCCCGGATGGTCGCCTTTGGGGCGCACACGATCAAGAACGGCGCGGGGCCGCTCCTTGCGCGGATGATCGAGGAAGGATGGTTCACGCTCCTCGCGACGAACGGGGCCGGCATCATCCACGACTGGGAATTCGCCTTTCAGGGCGAGTCGAGCGAGCACGTCGCGCAGAACGTTGCCACCGGCCGGTTCGGCCTGTGGGAAGAGACCGGCAGGTACCTCAACCTCGCGCTCGCCGTGGGCGCCTGGCGCGGGCTCGGCTACGGGGCCTCGGTGGGCGCGATGATCTGCGACGACGGGCTCGAGATCCCCTCCCGCGACGAGCTTCTCGCCGCGATCGGCCGGGCAGCCGACGACCCGGCGCGCGCGGCCGCCGCGGCGGACCTCTTCGACGTCGTCGCACGCGCGGACCTCGAGCCGGGATGGATGGCCGTCGCGCACCCGCGCGCCGGGTCGAGCCTCCAGGCCGCCGCGTACCGCCTCGGCGTCCCGCTGACCGGCCACCCCATGTTCGGACACGACATCATCTACACGCATCACCTCAACCTCGGAAGCGCCGTGGGGCGCACGGCCGAACGCGACTTCCTGCGGTTCGCCGACGAAGTGAGCCGGATCGACGGCGGCGTCTACCTCTCGGTCGGCTCGGCGGTGATGTCGCCCATGGTCTTCGAGAAGTCGCTCTCCATGGCGATGAACCTCGCGCTCCAGGAAGGCCGGTCGATCACGAACCACTCGATCTTCGTCGTCGACCTCGCCGAGTCGAGCTGGGACTGGCGGCGCGACGGCGAGCCGCCGCCGGAAGACCCGGCCTACTACGTGCGCTTCATGAAGACGTTCAGCCGGATGGGCGGGGCCGCGACCTACCTCTGCGGGGACAACGCGTCGGTACTCGCACACCTCTGCCACGAGCTGCGGCGCCCGACGGCGGGTAGCCCCGCGAGGTCGCCGCGCGACGACGGGTAGCAGTCCGACGGCGGGTAGCCCCGCGAGGTCGCCGCCCGGGGCGCGTCGACTGCGGTACGGCGTCGGCTTGAAAGAGCGGCTCGTTCCGGCGATAGTGGTGAACCGGAGTGCATATGGCAAAGCTGATAGAACCTCGCGTGCTCAAGGGCTTCAGGGACTTCCTGCCCGAACAGGAAGCCGAGCGGCTGCGCATCATGGGTCTGCTCGCCGAGACCTTCGGCGCGCACGGGTTCGTTCCCATAGACACGCCCATCCTCGAGTATACGGAGATCCTGCTCGGCAAGGGCGGCGGGGAGACGGACAAGCAGATCTACCGGTTCGAGGACCAGGGCGGGCGCGACGTGGCGATGCGCTACGATCTGACCGTGCCCTTCGCCCGGTATATGGCGGCGCATCTGCACGAGCTCTACCTCCCCTTCCGCCGCTTCCACATGGCAAAGGCGTTCCGCGGCGAGAACACCCAGCGTGGGCGTTACCGCGAGTTCGTCCAGTGCGACTTCGACATCGTGGGGACCGACGCGGCGAGCGCCGACTTCGAGATCGTCACGATGATCGACGCGGCTTTCGCGGCGATGGGGGTGAACGACGCGCGCATCCACTTCGCCCACCGCGGCGTGTTCAACGCGCTTCTTTCGGCACTGGAGGTGGACAGCGGGACCGACGAGGTACTGCGGGTCGTGGACAAGCTGCGCAAGATCGGCGGGCAGGCGGTGCGCGAGGAGCTCGAGGGGCTCATCGGGGCGCAGGCGGGCGAACGGGTCATCGCGCTCGTCTCGCTCGAAGGGACGAACGCACAGATCGTGGAGCGGATGCGCGAGCTCGTGCCCACGGCCGGCGAGGCGCTCGCGCGGATCGAGGCGGTCGTCGCGGCAGCTCTTGAGCTCGGCCTGGGCGGGCGTCTCGTCCTCGACCCGTCAATAACGCGCGGGCTCGACTACTACACCGGGATCGTCTTCGAGACCTTTCTCACCGGGCTCCCGGAGATCGGGTCGGTCTGCTCCGGCGGCCGCTACGACGACCTCGCCGGGCTCTACACGAAGGAGCGGCTTCCCGGCGTAGGGGCGTCGATAGGCCTGGACCGGCTCATGGCAGCCCTCGCCGAGATCGGGGTCCCCTCTCCCGGCGGCGGCGCGGCGGACGCGCTCGTCCTCTGCCTCGACGAGTCGCTCCTGGCGCACTACCACCTGATCGCGCGAACCCTGCGGGAGGCCGGGCTTCGCGTCGAGGTCTACCCCGACCCGAAGAAGCTCGCCGCGCAATTCGCTTTCGCCGAGAAGAAGGGGATCCCCGCGGCGGTGATCTGCGGGCCGCAGGAGCGTTCAGCGCAGGCGGTCAACGTCCGCGATCTTCGAAGCCGATCGAGCACCGACGGCGTACCGCTAGCCGGCGCCGCAGAGGTCATCCGCGACCTCCTCGAGACCGGCGCCGGGTAGCGGGCGTTCAGAACCGGTCCCAGAGAATCGTCGACGGCTCCTGGTCTGGAAAGAGCACGGGAAGGAGATCCCGGGCGTCGCCTGAGAGCCCGATCCCCGACTGCCGGCAGACGCGCATCGGGTCGCCGTCGCCGATCACCAGGCGCGCGAGGCCGGCCCCGGCGGCGACCGTCCCGTCCGGGCGCATTCGCGCCCCGTCACCGGCATCCGCGGCGACCTCCACGCGCCCGTCGTCGATCCCGAGCACGATACGCTGCGCGTCCCCTTCGACAGCGAGCCTGCCGCGGTATGAACGCAGCGGGCTCGCCCCAAGGCGTCGGCCGAGCTCAGGGGCGATCTTCTCGAAGGCGCGACGCAGGTTGACGATCTTCATCATGGGCCCGCCTTCGGCGTGCCGGTTGGCGATCCTTCGGTGCGTCAGGGTCTGGAGGTGTTCGCCGAGCCGGGAGCGCGGCGGGAGGAAGACGAAGTCGATCTCCGGACATACCTCGGCGGTTGCCCGCAGTCGGGCGACCTCCACCACCGTTTCCGGGTCGCCCGCGCAATCGGCGACCTGCCAGGTCGACCCGTCGGCGCCTCCCACCACGTACCCGCCGGCAAAGCGGTAGACGGTGAACTTCTCCGGCATCCGGTTCGTACGATAGGTCGGGCGAAGGAAGGTGCCGGTGACCCCCTCGTTGTCACGGTTGGAGAGCTCGGCGAGCTCGCCGCTCACGAGGTCGTCGGCCGGACCCTCGACGGCCTCGTACGGGACCGCCCTGTCCAGGGCCTTCACCTCCTTCGTCTTCAGGGTCGTCCGGATCTGGCTGAAGGCGCAGACGTAGCCGAACCTCTGGTAGAAACCGGGGATCCCGAAGAGCAGGCTCATGTCGTACCCGGCCTCGCTCATCGCATCCACGCAGTCGCGTGCGGTGCGATCCATCAGCCCCTTCTTCCGGTGCGGCTCGTGCGTGGCGACGGCGCCAATCGCGGCGAGCCGCACCAGCGAACCGCCTATGCGCATCCGGTAGTCCCAGACGCCGAAGTGGGTGGCGATCTCCCCGTCAACGACCCCGATCCTCGACGCCTCCCAGTCGTAGGGGCTGTGCCCTATGTAGCCCTCCCTCGCGTAGCCGACCTGCGTCCAGTAGGGGCTGAACGTCCGGGCGAAGAGGTCGACGAGGGGATCGAAGTGCTCGGCGGAGGTTGGTGCGATCAGGTCCATGTGACTTTATACCAGCGGCCGGGTCCGAGCGCAATTGCCGCGCGCGAGCGCGTTTGACCGCGCCGCGCCGGACGGGGCCGCGCCGCCGTCCGTGTTTTACGACCGGCGGCCTGCGTGGTACGCTTGAGTGATGAAACCCCACGAGCTTCCCGTCTACCAGCAGCGCGACCGGATCCTTGAGGCACTCGCGACCAACCAGGCGGTGGTCGTCGAAAGCCCGACCGGGAGCGGCAAGACGACCCAGCTTCCGGTCATCCTCCACGAGGCCGGCTACGGGCGAAACGGCGTGATCGGCGTGACCCAGCCGCGGCGGATCGCGGCGGTGAGCGTCTGCGAGTACATCGCGCGGCAGCTCGGCGAGTCGGTCGGCGAGACGGTGGGGTACAAGATGCGGTTCGAGGACCGCACGACAGAAGCCACCCGTCTGAAGATCATGACCGACGGGATTCTCCTGCAGGAGATGAAGTTCGACTACCGGCTGTCACGGTACGGCGTGATCGTCGTGGACGAAGCGCACGAGCGCAGCCTCAACATCGACTTCATCCTGGGGTTGCTCAAGCGCCTGCTTCGCGGCCGCCCGGAGTTCAAGGTGCTCGTCTCCTCGGCCACGATCAACGCCGAGGTCTTCAGCGAGTACTTCGACTCCTGCCCGATCGTGCGAATCGACACCCCCATGTACCCGGTCCAGGTCGTCTACGACCCTCCGGCGGTCGACTCCAACCCGGAAGCGCTCGTCGGGAAGATCACCGACGTCGTAACGCGGATCATGGACGAAGGACGCGAAGGCGACATCCTCGCCTTCCTCTCCGGGGAGGCGATCATCAAGGACACGATTCTCGCGCTCTCGAGCGAGCCCTACCGCAGGCGCCTGCATCTGCTTCCGCTCTACGGGCGGCTCAGCAAGGAGGAGCAGGAGGCGGTCTTTCCCCCGCCGCCGGCAGGCAAGACGAAGATCGTCGTCGCCACCAATATCGCCGAGACGAGCGTGACGATCGACGGGATCACGAGCGTCATCGACTCCGGGCTCTCCAAGATGAACTACTACAACCCGAAAACCTACACGAGCTCGCTCGTGGAAGGACCCATCTCCAAGGCAAGCGCGAACCAGCGCAAGGGCCGCGCCGGGCGAACGCAGCCGGGGACCTGTTACCGGCTCTATCATCGCAACGACTACGAGCGGCGTCCCCTCTTCGCGACCGAGGAGATCTACCGCACCGACCTCTCGGAAGTGGTGCTCCGGATGGCTGAGCTCGGGATCACCGACTTCGACGAGTTCGACTTCATCAGTTCTCCGGGTCGGGAGGGAATCGTCTCCGCGGTCGAGAGCCTTCGCCTGCTCGACGCGCTCGAACCGGACAATACGCTCTCGAACACCGGAAAAATGATGGCGGAGTTTCCGCTCCTGCCCCGCCACTCTCGCATCATCGTCGAGGCGATCCAGAGCTACCCGCAGGTCGTCGACGAGACGGTGATCGCCGCCGCCTTTCTGTCGACCAACAGCCCCTTCCTCCTGCCGATGGGCGAGGAGATCGAGGCGCGACAGGCGCACCACCGCTACCGCGATGACCTCGGCGACTTCGTGAGCTACCTCAAGCTCTTCGCCGCCTACCGCGACGCGGAGCGCAAGGACCGGTTCTGCGAGTCGCGCTACCTCGACCCGCAGACGATGGGCGAGATCAGCAACGTCAAGGAGCAGCTCTCGGAGATCGTCGGCGGTATGGGTGTCCCGCTCAGCCACGGCGGTGCAAAGGCGGACTACCTGTGCGCGATCGCGAAGGGGCTCATCCAGTTCGTCTGCGTGGCGGCGGGCCGCGGCAGCTACCGCAGCCTCACCGCGGAGCGGATCCTCATTCACCCGGGCTCGGTCATGTTCCGCGAGTCTCCGCGCTACATCGTCGCGGGCGAGATCGTGCGCACGAGCCGCACCTACGCGCGCTCGGTATCGCCGCTCGAGGCCTCGTGGATCAGGCGGATCTCGCCCGTACTCGCCGAAGGTCTTGTGGAGCAGGAGCCCGCAAAGGGGGCGCCGGGCAGGAAGCGCGAGCGCGACACGACGTGGCAGATCCGGATCGGATCGCGCCACTTCCCGCTTCAGGCGACGAAGGGCAAGAAGAAGATGGCCGTCCTCCACTGGAACGACCTGCGAAAGGCGCTCGACGAGGATCCGGTGATCATGCCGCAGTTCCACGGCCTGCGTGGGAAGCTCGTCTTCGACGGGGTGGAGATCCTCTCCGGGACGAGCGTGGCGGAGATCATGAAGATCGCGGCGCACATAGACCCGAACCGCGACCTCGTATCGCAGTGGCCGCGCACCGCCTCCTACGATTCGTTCGAGGCGGGAGCCGAGCTGTGCAGCGACCTCGGCTTCGTGATGAGGATGACGCGAACGAAGAAGGGGGGAAAGAGCGTCGGTTTTCTCTCGCTCCAGACCGACGGCGAGGGGCGCTACTGGTTCAAGCCGCAGCGCAACTTCTACA
The DNA here is from genome assembly GCA_007118855.1 of Spirochaetaceae bacterium. GTDB lineage: Bacteria > Spirochaetota > Spirochaetia > DSM-27196 > SLST01 > SLST01. The sequence goes on along the minus strand of SKQU01000433.1, from coordinate 9,530 downwards.
CCGCCGTCGCGGAGAGCCTTGGGGCGCTCGAGCAGCTCGCGGACGAGCTCGGCGAGCAGGTCGACGAGAAGGCGCACCGGACGGTGAACGCCGTCTACCGGCGGCTTGCGGATATCCTCGAGGAGTGACGGGCGGCGCCTACCGGCGATGCGTGTGCATCCACCGTTCGGCGAAGTCCACCGCCGCGCGCACCGGGAAGAGGTATGAGGCGGCGTACCCCACCCGCCCCTGGCGCACCTCCTGCTTGTGACTCTTCAGGAAGGCGCGGCCTATCCGGGCGAAGTCGTCGGCCGTGTAGTTGATGTCGGTGAAGTTCCTCCACCTGCGGTGGCCCTCCACAAGTACGGGGGCCCCGAGCACGACCCGTTCCTTCGAAGCGTACTGCGCACGGTACTCGGCGAGGTGGAAGCTCGTGTTCGCCTCGAACCCGGCGCCGAGGAGCGCCACGCTCGCGTCCGCCTCGTAGAGCCGCCCAAGCGGCGAGGTGTCGCCGAGCCCGAACTCGAGCTCGTGATCGCTCACCATCTCGATCGCCTGCTCGCCCCAGGCGGCGAAGGAGACGTGCGGGTGGTTGCTTCGAACGACGTCCGGAAAGGTGCGAAAGAGCTCCGGGACGCGCCCCATCCCGCGCGTCGGCGTGATCTCGGGGTCGAAGGCGGGCATCGTCTCGCGGATCGTCTGCCACCACGACTGCGGCACCGGCGGGTTCTCCCAGATCTGCGGGTCCGAGTAGTCGCCGGAATGGGTCGGCATCACGATCGTGCCGTAGGAGCGCACCTGCTCCTGCAGCGCCCGAACCAGAGTGACCGCGCCGCCGCTCACCCACCCCATCCGGCTGAGGCTCGTGTGCACGCAGACCACCATGCCGGGCTCAAGCCCGAGCGCCCGCAGGTCCGCCTGCAGTCGCTCCCGGGTGACCGGCTCGTCGGCAAACTCACGAACAACGTCGGCTTCAGCCATCGCCGAGCACCCGGTCCACGAGCGGGGAATCGACCTCGGTCACGAGCGTCTCGCCGAGCTCCCTCTGAAGCACGAAGCGCAGGAGGCTGCCGCGACGCTTCTTGTCCTTCTGCATCGCGGCGCGTATCTCCTGCGCTGCCTGCGGGAGCGGACCGACGCGATACCCGTAGCGCACGAGCAGCTCACGTACGCGCCGGGCGTAGGCTCCGTCGGTGACGCCTGCGGCCCGGCCGAGCTCCATCGCGCGCGCGAGCCCCCAGGCCACCGCCTCGCCGTGGCTCCATGCCCCAAGCCCCTCCACCGATTCGAGCGCATGCGCGAAGGTGTGCCCCAGGTTGAGGTGCGCGCGCACGCCGGTCTCGGTCAGATCGGCCTCGACGATCGACCCCTTGATCCCCAGGCAACTCCACACCGCCTGCTCGAGCAGGGCGGGATCGCGCGCGAGGACTCGCTCCTGTTCACGCTCGAGCGTCTCGAGCAGTGCCGCGTCGCCGAGCATCGCGGTCTTGATGACCTCAGCGAGCCCGCTTCGGTACTCGCGCTCGGGCAGCGTGGCGAGCGTGTGCGGGCAGATCCGGACCTCCGAGGCCGGGTAGAAGGTGCCGACGATGTTCTTGAACCCGCCGAAGTTGATCCCGGTCTTCCCTCCGAGCGCGGCGTCGACCATCGCGAGGAGCGTCGTGGGCACGAGCACGAGACGGCACCCGCGCAGGTAGAGGCTCGACGCGAGCGCGGTCAGATCGCAGACCACCCCTCCGCCCACGCCCACGACGCTCGCGTCGCGCGTGAGGTCCGCGGCAAGCAGGCCGGACAGTAACCGCTCGAGCTCGGGCCACGATTTCGCCTGCTCGCCGACCGGGACCTCGTGGAAGCGCCGGCCCGGCGGGAGGAAGGCCTCGGTATTCGCGTCGGCCACCGGATAAGCCCGGTCACTGAGGTCGTCCCACAGCCGTTCAGGGGAGAGGAGCATGGCGGTGCTCGCATAGCCACCGAACTGGAAGGTGCGCACCATTGGTCGACTATACCAGTTCCCGGGCATCGCATGAAGCGCTCCCTCGCCTGCACTCACCGCCTGCACAGACAATTGACGGGCGCGCCCGGGCGCCGTACTATGCGACATGACCCGCAGAACAACCAGGTTCTTCGCAGTTCTCGGACTCCTCGCCCTCGCCGCAACGGCGGTCGCGCAGAGCACCGTTGCGCGGAAGATCATCCACGAGGAGCACTACCGGCCCACCCCGGGCGACGTCTATACGCTCACCATCAACTACGGCGTGAGCCCCCAGGCCACCGCGCAGCGCATGGAGACCATCCCGCTCATCCTTCAGGCGGATTACCGGCTCGTGGTTCCCTACATAGGGGCGATCGACGCGCGCACCCTCAGCTACACCGAGCTGCAGAACCAGGTGTCGACCCGCCTGCGCGAAAGGCTGCTCGTGCCCTTCGTCAGCCTCACGCTGAGCGAGCCCGCCGTCTACGACGTCTTCGTCTGGGGAAGCGTCAACTCGCCGGGCTTTCACTCGGTCACCTCGCTCAACCGGCTCGCCGACGCGATCGCGAGCGCCGGCGGCCCCCAGACGGTCGGCTCGCGGCGCCGGATCGCCGTACACCGCGACGGCGAGGTAAGCCGCTACGATCTGGTAGCCTTCCTCGCGGCGGGCGACGATGAGCAGAACCCCTTCATCCGTCCCGGCGACAGGGTCTTCGTCCCGGTCGCCGACGCGGCGATCGAGATCCGCGGAGCGGTCACGAAACCCGGCACCTACGAGATCGTGGGCAACGAGACGGTCGGCGACCTCCTTTCGCTCGCCGGCGACCTGCTTCCCACCGCGCAGATGGGACGCGCCACGGTGAACCGCCTCGACGAGCAGAACCGGTACACGATCCTCGACCTTGCCGACGTCGACCTCCGCTCGCTCCCCGCACGCAGCGGCGATATCGTCACGATTCCCGCCTCCACGACGAAGACCGACATGGTGCTCCTCGAGGGGGCGATCCATCGCAGCCCGGCCGAGGAAGGCACCCCGCGCGCCGTGCCGCTCGAGCCGATCCTGATCGAGGTGCCGTTCACGCCGGGCATGACCGTTCTGCGGGTGCTCGAGCAGTTCGGCGGGCCCACCAACTTCGCCCAGCCGGAGCGCACCTTCATCATCCGCGGGTCGGACAACCGGCGCGAGCCGATTCCCGACCTCGCGCGTCTGTGGGCCGAACGGCAGTGGGACCGGGACATCAACCTCGAGCCGGGGGACCGGCTCGTCGTCCCGATGAAGCGCCTCGTGGTTGCGGTCGGCGGGTCGGTCCGAAACCCGGACACCTTCCCCTTCACGAGCGGCTACACGGTGGGCGACTACATCGAGCTTGCCGGCGGCGTCGATCCCGAGAACGGGAGCCCCAACCGGCTCTTCTTCGCGGAGCCCGACGGATCGATGCGGCGCGTGGACATCGACACGCCGGTCCCGATCGGCACGAATATCTTCGTGGGCAGGAGCGCCTGGGGACAGACCAAACACGCGTTCGGGAACTTCTTCACCGTGACGGGCTGGGTGACGGGGATCATCGGTGTGGCAACCGCGATCATCAACTTCGCTCAGCTTCTGGGGGTGAGCTTCCCGTAGAAGTCGTCGCCGCCGCAGTCGATCGCGAGGACGAGCTCGCGCACGAAGGGATCGACGATCGAGTAGATGCGTCGGTTTCCCTGAACCTCGCTTCGAACGATGCCCTTCTCCTTCAGCACCGCGAGGTGCTGCGAGACCACCGGCTGAGGCTGGCGCAGGCAGACCCAGAGCTCCGAGACGCACGGGTCATCCTGTCGTGCGATCGCGCACAGGAGCTTCAGGCGCACGGGGTGCCCGAGAACCTTGAGCTTGCCCGCGTACTCGTCTAGACGCTGCTCGTGGCGTACCGTCTGAGCATCCATCACCTGCTAAAGATACTGCTTCAATAGCGGAATCGCAATATAGCCGACGCTCTATCCAGCGACCTTCTCGGAAGCGCCGGAGCCGCTTCCACCCGACTCCTTCCCGGACTCACCGCCGCTCTTCGCCGATCCGTCGGACGCGGCGGCCGCGGTCTTCTCCCCGGTGCCGTCGGCAGAGGCCGCCGCGGTCTTCGTCGTGCTCTTCTTCGAGCCGCTACTGCGGCTGTCGGTCACGTAGAACCCGCTGCCCTTGAAGATCACGCCCAGTCCGCCGCCGATCAGCCGTTTCAGACCGTTGCGGCCGCACTCCGGACATTTGGTCAGCGGAGCGTCCGACATACTCTGAAAGGTGTCAAAAGTGTGTCCGCATCGTGAGCATTCGTAATCGTAAGTTGGCATTCCGTCCTCACCAAGTGTAGTGGGTAATATACCCCGTCAGCCGCCGACCGACTATACCGGGCCGGCCTCCGGTCTAGCCCCCTGCCGGCGCACGGGAATGCCGGCGTCGGCGACGACCTTCTTGATATCGTCCACGGTGTACTCGCCGTAGTGCACCATCGACGCGACGAGCGCGGCATCGGCGGCGCCGCGTGTGAAGACCTCGACGAGGTGCCCGGGCACCCCGGCGCCGCCTGAGGCCACGACCGGCACCCCGACGCCGGTCGCGATCACGCGGGTCACCTCGAGCTCGTACCCGTCCCGAGTGCCGTCCGCGTCGATCGAGTTCACCACGATCTCCCCGGCGCCGAGCCGCTCGGCCTCGCGTGCCCACTCGAGCGCGTCGAGATCGGTCTGAACGCGCCCCCCGTTGATCACGACCCGGTACCCGCTCGGCATCCGCCGGTCGGCAAGCGCGTCCATCCCCAGAACGATCGCCTGGTTGCCGAACCGGCGCGCCCCTTCGCGGATGATCCGCGGGTTACGAACCGCCTGGCTGTTGACGCTCACCTTCTCCGCTCCGGCGAGCAGGACGGCGCGCATATCGTCGGTCGTGGCGATCCCCCCGCCCACGCAGAAGGGGATGAAGATCTGTTCGGCCACCCGACGCACGACCTCGATCATGATGCCGCGCCCCTCGGCGCTCGCGGTGATATCGTAGAACACGAGCTCGTCCACGCCCTGCTCGTAACAGGCTCGAGCCATCTCGACCGGATCGCCGATATCGACGTTCCCCTCGAACCGTACGCCCTTCGTCGTCTTGCCGTCACGCACGTCGAGGCAGACGATGACCCGCTTCTGCAGCATCAGCCTGCCTCCACGAAGGTGCGCAGCAGCTGCAGCCCCGCCTCACCGGACTTCTCCGGGTGGAACTGCGTGGCCACGAGCGAGCCCCGTTCGACCGCCGCGGCGAACTCGATCCCGTAGTCGCACCAGGCGATCGCATCCTCCTCGCTCTCGGGCGCCGGATAGTACGAGTGGACGAAGTAGAAGCTCGACTCGGCGGGAACACCGCGGAAAAGCCAGTGGTCTTCGCGGCTGCGGACGGTGTTCCAGCCCATGTGCGGCACCTTGCCGCATTCGGAAGGAAAGCGCCTCGCGGTCCCCGGGACGAGCCCGAGACAGGCGGCCCCGCCCTCCTCGGTCGCCTCGAGCACGATCTGGCATCCAAGGCAGATGCCGAGGATCGGAATGCCGGCGGCGTGCCGTTCACGCATCACGCGGTCGATCCCTCGCTCTGCGAGAAGCCGCATCGCGTGCGCCGCGTCTCCCACGCCGGGAAAGATGATCCGCTCGGCCCGCGCGAGCCGCACCGGATCGTCGGTGATCTCGTGGCTCGCGCCTATGTGGCGGAGCGCGGTCTCAACGCTCCTCAGGTTCCCGGCCTGATAGTCGACGACGAGGGTCTTCACGCGCCTCCCTGAAAGCGTCGAATCAGCGGGGCGATCTCGTCGCGCCCGAGCGGAATGCCGGTGAACCCTACGACCGTACCGTCGACGGTGATCCGCGCCTGCTGAGCGACCGCTCCCTCGATCCCGAGCGAGCGGACGAACACGACGACGAAGAGGCGCCCGATCCGGCTGAACAGCGCCGCGTCGCGTTCGCTCCGAAAATGGAACGACGCACCGAGCAGAACCCGCTCGGCCTCAACGGCGTCGAGCGAGAGAGCCATTCGCGCGAGCGCGATGACCGGAGCCTCGACACCGAGCGTCGTGAGTATGGTCCGGCCGGGGTCGTCAAAGACAACGAGCGCGGTTGGCTCACCGGGGAGTCCGACCGATCGAAGCATCCGGTAGAGGCCCGGATCGAGCTCGAGCTCGGCAGGCGGCCTCTCGGCGAGCAGCTCGAGGATCCGCCCGGAGCTCAGGTAGAGCAGGTCCCGCGCCGGGAGCGCGAGCTGAAGCGCCCCTTCGCGCTCCTGGTAGTAGACCAGCCTCCTGTTGTCCACGCGGGCGACGCGGCGGGCGAAGGAGCGGTCGGCGCCGAGTACGAAACGGGTTCCCCCGGGGGGAAAGCGCCCCGAAGCCACGGCGGCGATGTCAACCGGAGCCCCGGGAGTCCCGGAAGCGAACCGCACGCCTCCCACGATCCGCTGCGTGCGGTCGACGACCTCGATCTCGGCCCCGAGATCGCCGAGCACCGAACGCAGCAGATCGCGGTTACCCTCCACGTCCGCGGCGAACCAGGTGGAATACCCGGTGAGAAGCAGGGTCTCAGGCGGCGCCGGCGCCACCGGCCGCCTGGTCGCGCACCCGGCAAGGGCGACGAGCGCGAGCACGCACGCCGCGAAACTTCCCGCTCGGACGCGGGCGGTGCTCAGGCGACCGCGCACCCGCTCACCCCGCCTTCTCCAGCCCCACCGAGCAGCGCAGCTCCCCGAGCGGGATCTCCCGGCGCCCGGCCTGCGCCTCGTCTGCGTCCGCCGCGTCGGCCTCGGCGCCTTCGACCCACCGAAGCGAGAGTGCAAGCGTCTCGCCCATCAGGTACTCCTCGTTGTTCTCAACCGCCTCGCGAAGCTCCTGCGGCCCGGCGATCTCCAGGCGAATCCGGTCCGCGACGTCGAGCCCGGAGTCCTTTCGCAGATTCTGGATCTGCCTGATGAGATCGCGCACGACGCCCTCCTGGCGCAGATCGTCGGTGATCTCCGGATCGAGCGCGACGGTGAGCGAGCCTTCATTGAGGACCCGGAGGTTTTCGCGCTCGGTGCGCCGGATGATCACCTCGTCCCTGGTCAGGTCGAGCGTGCGCCCGGCGATGTCCATGCTCAGCGTCGTGCCCTCGATGAGCTCCTGGATCTCACGTCCGGAGAGCCCCTGGATCTTCGCCGCGGCCTCCTGCATGTCCTTGCCGAGCTCACGCCCGAGCTTGCGGAAGTTGGCCTTCGCCGAGTACTCCACGAGCTCTTCCTCGTTCTCGCGGAAGACGACTTCCTTGACGTTGAGCTCCTCGCGGATGATGCCCTCCATCTCCCGGAGGATCCGTTTCTCCGAGCTCTCCCTGGTCACCAGGTGGATCGCCCGCAGCGGCTGGCGGATCTTGAGATTGTGCATGCTGCGTATCGCGCGCCCCATGCTGACCGCGTGCCGGGTAACCGCCATCTTCTTCTCGAGCTCGTAGTCGCGCTTGTCACGATCGGCAACCGGATAGTCGCACAGGTGAACGCTCTCGGGTGCCTCGTCGGCTTTCAGGTTCCGGTAGATCTCCTCGGTCACGAAGGGGATGATGGGGGCCGCCACGGTGACGAGCTTCACAAGCACGTGATGGAGCGTCGCGTACGCTTCAGCCTTGTCGACGTCGTTCTCGCTCCGCCAGAACCGGCGTCGGCTCCGTCTGATGTACCAGTTGTTGAGCAGGTCGATGAAGTCGACGACCGGGTCGATCGCGCGCTGCAGATCGTAGGCCTCGAACTGCGCGGTCACCTCCTCCACGAGCCGTTCGGCCTCGCTCAGGAGCCAGCGATCGAGCGGGTTGCCCGGTGAGGCCGGCGGCGCGTGCGGATGCGCGCCGTCGATATTGGCGTAGGTCACGAAGAAGCTGTAGGCGTTCCACAGCGGGATGATGATGCTCTTCAGGACCTCACGGACCGTGTCGTCGGAGTACTTCAGGTCCTCGCCCTTGACGACGGTCGAGTACATCAGCGAGAGCCGCAGCGCGTCCGCGCCGAACCGGCTCATCACCTCCATGGGCGGCGTGTAGTTCCGCAGGCTCTTGCTCATCTTCTTGCCGTCTTCGGCGAGGACGATTCCGTTCACGATGACGTTCTGGAAGGCCGGCTTGTCGAAGAGCGCCGCCGCGAGCACGGTCAGCGTGTAGAACCAGCCGCGCGTCTGGTCGAGCCCCTCGGCGATGAAGTCGGCCGGGTAGTGGCTCTCGAACCATTCCTTGTTCTCAAACGGGTAGTGATTCTGCGCGTATGGCATGGCTCCCGACTCGAACCAGCAGTCGAGGACTTCCGGAACCCGACGCATCGTCCCCTTGCCGTCCGGGCTCGCCCAGGTGATCTCGTCCACGAAGTGCTTGTGCAGGTCGTCGACCGGCCGGCCGCACGTGCGCTCGAGCTCCTCGCGGCTGCCGATGCACTCGACGTGGTCCGAGCCGTCGCACTTCCACACGGGAATGGGGTTTCCCCAGTACCGGTTGCGGCTGATCGCCCAGTCGCGCGCGCCCTCAAGCCACTTGCCGAACCGCCCGGTCTTCAGGTGGTCCGGGACCCAGTTGATCCGGTCGTTGGCCGCGAGCATGGACTGCTTGATCTTCTCGATGTCGACGAACCAGCTCCCCACCGCGCGGTAGATCAACGGCTTCTGCGTCCGGTAGCAGAAGGGGTACGGGTGGACGTAGTTATCCCGCCTGACCAGGGCCCCGTCCTCCTTGAGCCGGGCGATGATCGGCTTGTCCGCGTCCTTGACGAAGAGCCCCTCGAAGTCCGACACCTCGCCGGTGAACCGGCATTCGGCGTCAATCGGCACCGGCACCGGCAGGCCGCTGTCGCGCAGCACCTCGTAGTCGTCCTCGCCGAAACCGGGCGCGATGTGAACGATCCCCGTGCCCTCTTCGGTCGTCACGTAGTCGGCCACGTGGGTGCGGAAAGCGCCGTCCGCCTCCAGATGCGCGAAGTAGGGGAAGAGCGGGCGGTAGTGCAGCCCGCCGAGCTCACGTCCCTTCTTCGTCCAGACGACCTGGTACTCCGACTCGTCCTTGTAGTAGGCGCCAAGGCGCTCCTTGCCGAGGATGTAATGCCGGTCTCCGTCGCGCACCTTTACGTAGTCGATATCCGGCCCGAGCGCGAGGCCCAGATTGCTCGGAAGCGTCCAGGGGGTCGTCGTCCAGGCGAGGATGGCGGTATCCGGCTCGTCGGCAAGCTGAAATCTCACGGTGATCGCGGGGTCGGTTACCTCATGGTATCCGCCAAGGTTGACCTCGAAGTTGGACAGAGGCGTCGCGAGCGCCGGGCTGTAGGGAAGGATGTAGTATCCCTCGTACACGTAGCCGCGCTCAAAGAGCTGCTTGAAGACCCACCAGATCGACTCCATGTAGTCGAGGTCCATCGTCTTGTAGTCGTCGTCGAAATCGACCCACCGGCCCATGCGGGTCACGACCTGCCGCCACTCCTCGGTGAAGCGCAGCACGATGGACCGGCACGCCTCGTTGAACTCCGCGACGCCGTACGCCTCGATCCCGCTCTTTCCGGAGATGCCGAGCTCCTTCTCCATCT
>SKQU01000205.1 GCA_007118855.1 Spirochaetaceae bacterium | reverse complement strand
GAGGCCCGCGAGGAACCCGAACGCGTTTGGATCACCTTCTGCGTAACCACGCTCCTCCTCAAGCGCAATCTGAAGCTGCTCGATCGCGAAATGGCCGTAGACTTCGAGGCCGTGCACCGGGCGCACCGCGGCCTCGAAGCTCAGAAGCGAGTTCCCCCTGTCCGGCAGGAACCAGCTGTGCATGATCATGAGCGGGTTGAAGTAGCGAAGCTCGAGCGGCGGCCCGGCGTAGATCCATCCGTCGTTCGCCGCGAGCGAGAGCCAGGGGGCCGGACGCATCTCTATGCGGTGGGCGAAGAACATCCGGTTGTCCACCGGACCGGTGTAGTGCGCCTCGAGGTCCAGGTAGAGCGCGCGATAGGAGAAGAGCCGGCCCCAGACGCTCGCCATCAGGTATTCATGGTAGTCGACGTGGTCACTCAGGAAGAGGCTCCCGCTCTCACCGGAACCAAGCGTGACGAGGCCCCGTCCGTACTGGAGCGACCAGTGTTCGCCTCCGGCCGAGACGAGCGCCCGGAAGGGGAACTGCACGTCGGATTCCAGCACATCAAAGGGCACGTTGGTCACCGGATCAGGATTCGGCGTGATGTGATCCGTTCCCGGGAAGAAGGGGTAGTTCCTCCTCCAGTCGAGGTCGAACTCGATCGCAAGCGGCACGAGCGGCTTCACCCGGATGGGCACCGAGAGGACGGACCGCCGATGAGGATACCAGTAGCGCCAGGCGCCCGGGTCGTCTGAGGTGTGCAGGTAGAACTCGGGAGAAAGGACGAGCCCCACCGACCCGAACGGCGCGCCGTCCGGCTCCGGTCTGAGCCGACGCGTCACCTCCTGGTACTCGGCGACCAGGTCGGCGGACAGAGCGTCCAGGTCGATCTGCCCGAGCACGAGCAGCAGCTCCGCCGCCGTGAGCGGACTCACCGCGGAGGGTGGCGCCGAGCCGGCGGCGAGCGCAAGCCGCCTCACCTGCGCGTACACCGGATCATCCCGGTGGACGAGCGTCGGAAGCGCGGCCACCGTCGTCGCGAGCATCACGAAGAGCACACCCGGAACAACCATCCGTCGCATGCCTCAACCCTACACCGACTCGCGAGTGCGAGGCCATCCCCTCCGGAGGCCGTCCCCGCTAGAGACCATCCCTGCGGAGAGGGGGTATACTACGGGAGATGAAGAGCCTCCGGCCGTTCAATCTGCTTCGTCTCGCCGGGTTGGCCGCCGCCCTCATGGCCGTCGCCTCGTGCGCGCTGCTTCGACCGTCACTCCCCGAGACCGAACCACCCGACGGCCCGCCCGAGGACCCGCCGGCCGCTGTGAAGCCGGAAGCACCGCCGGAAGCACCGCCGGAAGCACCGCCGGAAGCACCGCCGGCCGCCGTGAGACCCGACGACCCGCCGGAGCCCCAACCTGCGCCACAGCCTGCCCCCCGCGAGCCGACGCCCGTCCCGGAGGAGACGCGGTGGGAGGTCCTCGCCTCGGGGCAACAGAGTGCCGTCCGCGTACCCGTCGCCCGGGCGATCGCCGACCCTGAGCTCTGGGCCGACGTGTGGGCGGCCCTTCACGCGAACCGTCATCCTCAGCCGGATCGTCCGGAGGTCGACTTCGAGCGCGAGACGGTCGTGGTACTCCTGCTCGGAGAGCGTCGAACCGGAGGCTACTCGGTCCGGATCACCTCCGTGATACCGCGCGGCGATGTCGTTGAGGTCAAGGTCGAGGTCGAGAGCCCCGGCCCCGACGACATGGTCACCCAGGCGCTCACCGCGCCCTACCTGATCGCGACGATCCCGTATGCGGAGGTCGACGTGGCCTTCTCAGGCGACGACCTCGAGCGCGGCTTCGAGGGAGACTGAAGACTGCCGGGCAACGCGGCTGACGGCGTCCTGCAGCCGTACCCTGTCAGCCGATCTGGGCGAGGTAGGTGCGCATCTTCTCGACCTTTCCCGCGAACTCAGCCCGCTTGCCGCGCTCCTTCTGGACCACTTCGTCCGATGCATTGCGCAGGAACCCGGGGTTGGAGAGCTTCCGGTCGCTTGCCGCGAGGAGCTCCTCGGTCTTCTCGAGCGTCTTGCGAAGCTTTGCCGTTTCGGCCTCGAGATCGATCGCATCGCGCACGTAGACGAACACCTCGAAACCGTTGCCCACGAGTGTGACGCTTCCCGCCGTGTCAGGCGTCGCGTCCGTGTAGTCGGTACTCTCACCACCGGTGAGCGATTCGATGAGCTCGCAATGGGCACCCAGGTAGGACCGGTGGGTGAAAGTCGGCTCGCACCGCACCGTGAACCGGATCCGGGAGGCAGGCGGGATGGTGAACTCGCTGCGAAGCGAACGCACGAGCCGCACGACCTCCTGGAGCGCGGCAAAGGCGGCCGCTTCCTCGGGCGCTTCCCGTTCGGCGCTCTCGCCCGGATAGGAGGCGACGATCAGAGCCGGGGAACGCTCCTGCTCCGGAATCTCCGGGAGCTTCTGGTAAATCTCCTCGGTAATGAAGCTCATGAACGGGTGCAGCAGCCGCAGACTTTCCTCGAGTAATCGAACCAGCAGGGTGATCGCCCGGTCCTTCTCCGATTCGTCGTCGCTGTAGAGAGACAGCTTGCTCGCCTCTATATACCAGTCGCAGAACTCGTTCCAGAAAAACTCGTACCCGAGCTGAGCCGCCTCGTTGAACCGATAGACGGCCATCGCCTGCGCCACGCCGCGCACCGTCTCGTTCAGCCGGTGGAAGATCCACCGATCGACCGGCCGCAGCTCGATCCGCGACATGGGCAGGAGCGTTCGACCCTCGAGATTCATCAGCAGGTACCGCGCGGCGTTCCATATCTTGTTTCCGAACCGGCTCCCGAGCCCGAAGCTCTCTTTGTCTATCAGCACGTCCTGCCCCTGGGCGGCCATGAAGGCAAGCGTGAACTTCAGCGCGTCGGCTCCATACTCATCGACGACCTCAAGCGGATCGATCCCGTTTCCGAGACTCTTGCTCATCTTGCGGCCCTGCTTGTCGCGAACGAGACTCGTGATGTAGACGTCGCGAAAGGGCGCCTTCCCGGTGAAGTGCATCCCGGCCATGATCATCCGGCTGACCCAGAAGAAGATGATGTCGTATGCAGTCACGAGCGCCGTCGTGGGGTAGTAGGTCCGGAGATCCGACGTCTGTTCGGGCCATCCCATGACACTGAACGGCCACAACCAGCTCGAGAACCAGGTGTCGAGCACGTCAGGATCCTGACGCCATGGACCTCCGTTCTCCACCAGATCTCCGGCCGGCGGATCCTCGCGAAGGCAGCGCGTCTGACCGGTCTCTTCGTGGTACCAGACGGGAATGCGATGACCCCACCATAACTGGCGACTGATGCACCAGTCCCGGATATTGGTGAGCCAGGCGGTGTAGGTCTTCTCCCATCGTCTGGGGTAGAAGACGATGTCGCCGTTTTCCCAGGCGGCAAGCGCCTTCTCGGCAAGCGGGCGCATCCGGACGAACCACTGTTCCGAGAGCATGGGCTCAATACGTACGCCCGTGCGGTAGCAGTGACCAATCTGATGGACGTGCTCCTCGTCGCGAACGAAGGCCCCTTCTTCCTTCAGATCGGAGACGACCGCCCTGCGGGCCTGCTCGACCGAAAGCCCCCGGTACTTCTGCGGCGCGTGGTCGTTCAGGGTTCCATTCTTGTTGAGGATGCTGATGATCTCCAGATTGTGCCGCAGACCCACCTCATAGTCGTTTGGGTCGTGCCCCGGGGTTATCTTCACCGCTCCGGTCCCGAACTCACGATCCACGTACTCATCCGCGATCACCGGTATCGTCCGACCGGTGAGCGGCAGATGCACTCGTCGCCCGACCAATCCGGCGTACCGCTCGTCATCCGGGTGCACCGCCACCGCGGTGTCGCCGAGCATCGTCTCAGGCCTGGTCGTGGCGACTTCGATCGAACCGGATCCGTCCTCAAGCGGATAGGCGATATGGGTGAGTCTGCCCTGCACCTCCTGGAACTCCACCTCATCATCGCTCAGCGCGGTCTGGGCACCCACGGACCAGTTGATCATGTAGAGCCCGCGGTAAATGAGCCCCTCCTCGTAGAGCGACACGAAGACGTCACGCACCGCCTGCGAGAGCCCTTCGTCCATGGTGAACCGCTCCCGGCTCCAGTCACAACTCGCGCCGATCTTCTTCAGCTGCTGCGTGATGATCCGGTGATGGTTCTCCTTGACCTGCCACGTCCGCTCGATGAACTTCTCGCGACTGAGCTCGAGCCGGGACGTCCCCTCGTCGATCAGCTGACGCTCGACGACCTGCTGCGTGGCGATACCGGCGTGATCGGTACCGGGGACCCAGAGCGCGGGTCGTCCGAGCATCCGGTAGTAGCGAATGGCGAGATCCTGGAGGCTGTTGTTCAGACCGTGTCCCAGGTGCAGAACGCCGGTTACGTTGGGCGGAGGGATGACAATGACGTACGGTTCGCCCTCGCCTCGCGGGGCGAAGTAGTCGCCCTCCTGCCACAGGGCGTATATTCGGTCTTCAAACTCGTTGGGGTCAAAGCTCCTGGCGAGCTCCACTGCCTGCATGATGCCTCCCGGTACGCTAAGAGGCTACCGAACCGCAGGCGCGCTGTCTACCGGTTTACATCGATCCGAGAACCGCTACAATGGAGGCCCAGGAGGCGTCATGTCCAACGGCCGAAAGTCGTCCTATCGCGCGATCCGCGAAGCGGCGTACGAGGCGAACATGGAGATCTACCGCTGCGGTCTGATCGTGCTGACGTGGGGAAACGCGAGCGCCGCGGATCATGATGCCGGCGTATTCGCCATTAAGCCGAGTGGCGTCGCCTACGACGAGCTGTCGCCCGGGAAGATGGTCGTGGTCGGCATCGGGTCGGGAGAGGTCGTAGACGGCGAGTCGCGTCCCTCGTCCGACACCGCCACGCACCAGCGGATCTTCGCCTCGTTTGCGTCGGTGGGCGCGGTCGTACACACCCACTCGACGTTCGCCACCTGCTACGCCCAGGCCGCCTCCCCGATTCCGTGCCTGGGCACGACCCATGCCGACCACTTCGCCGGTCCGGTGCCCGTGACGCGGCACCCGAGCGCCCAGGAGATCGAGGCCGGATACGAGGCGGCAACCGGCGACATCATCGTTGAGCACTTCCGGGCCAACGGGATCGATCCCCTGCACGTACCCGCGGTACTCCTGCCTCACCACGGGCCCTTTGTCTGGGGCCGGTCGGCCGCGGAAGCGGTGGAGAACGCGATCGCGCTCGAGGCGGTGGCGCGGATCGCTCTCCATACCCGCGCGATCGGGGAGGCCGTGCCGCCCATCCCGGACCGTCTGCAGCGCAAGCATTTCCAGCGAAAGCACGGCAGCGATGCCTATTACGGTCAGCCGGGCTGACCGCAGATGAAAGCCGAAGAGAGGTGTGAAGGATGAACGCAGCAACCGAGTTGAAGGATGTGATCACCGCGGGCACAGGCGTACTCGGCGTCGAATTCGGGTCGACCCGGATCAAGGCGACGCTCATAGGACCCGACTTCCGGCCGCTTGCCTCCGGGGCGCATGGCTGGCAGAACGAGTACGTCGACGGTGTGTGGACCTATGCAATGGACGACGTCTGGTCAGGTCTCGCCGCATGCTACCGGGAGCTCGCCGACGCAGTCAGAGAGACCTGCGGATCGCCGCCCGCCGCGATCGCGAGCGCCGGTCTCAGCGGGATGATGCACGGGTACGTCGCGCTCGACGCTGACGGCAACCTGCTCGTCCCCTTTCGCACCTGGAGAAACAACATCACCGAGCCTGCCGCGAAGGTGCTCACCGGAGCATTCACCTACCCGATCGCGCAGCGCTGGAGCATTGCGCACCTCTACCAGGCCATCCTCAGCGGCGAGGATCACGTCGGCAAGGTCGCGCACATCACCACGCTCGCAGGCTACGTCCACTGGAAACTGACCGGCGAGCGGGCCATCGGCATCGGCGAGGCTTCAGGGATGTTCCCCATCGATCTCGCCTCGCAGGACTATGACCGGAAGGCGATCGAGCGGTTCAACGAGCTCGCAGCGGGCAAGGTCCCGTGGAGGATCGAAGAGCTTCTGCCTGCCATCGTCACCGCCGGAGAGGCCGCCGGGACGCTCACGGCAGAGGGAGCGAAGCTGATCGACCCGTCCGAGTCACTCGCACCCGGGATCCCGCTCTGCCCGCCTGAGGGGGACGCCGGGACCGGAATGGTCGCGACCAACAGCGTCCGCCCACGCACGGGAAACGTCTCGGCCGGCACGTCGGTATTCGCGATGCTCGTCCTCGAGCGACAGCTCTCGAGAGTCCACGAGGAGATCGATCTCGTCCTGACTCCGGACGGCAAGCCGGTCGCGATGGCCCACTCCAACAACTGCACGTCGGACTTCGACGCGTGGATCGCACTGTTCGCGGAGGCCGCCCGTGCGCTGGGAACCGATATTGAGGATGCAGACGTCTACGGGCGCCTGATGCCGCTCGCCCTGGAGGGCGATGCCGACGGCGGCGGGATGCTCGCCTACGGGTACGTGTCCGGAGAGCATGTCACAGGCTTCACCGAAGGCAGGCCGCTCTTCGTGCGCCGACCCGACGTACCGCTGAGCCTCGCGAACTTCATCCGGACCCACCTGTTCGCCGCGCTCGGAGCGCTGCGCACGGGGCTCGACATTCTCACCGACGAGGAGGGGGTGCGCGTGGAGGAGATCCGCGGTCACGGAGGGTTCTTCAAGACGCCGGAGGTCGGTCAGCGCATCATGGCGGCGGCCACGAAGACACCGGTGAGTGTGCTCGAGACCGCGGGGGAAGGCGGTGCGTGGGGAATGGCGCTGCTCGCCGCCTATTCGGGTCGTGAGGACCGCTCGCAGTCGCTGCCGGACTTCCTCGACGGAGTGTTCACGTCGTCCACGGGCGGTGGCACTGCCGGTGCATTCGATCCGGATCCGGAGGATGTCCGCGGGTTCGACGCCTTCTTCAGCCGCTACACGGCCGGCCTGCCCATCGAGGCGGCCGCGGTCGAGAGGCTGCCGTAGATCAGCGCACCTTTATGAAGAGGCCAAGCAGGAGGATGATGATCAGGATCTGGATGAGCGCGAACCGAACGAGCACCTGAGAATTCGACCAGTTGCGCGTGTGACGGAAGTGGTCGTGCAGGGGAAAGCGTATCGTATGCAGGATCCGTATACGGGCAAACCGCAGGAGGGCGACCTTCACCAGTCCGGTTCCGCCGTTGACGAGGATCACCGTCGACGAGAGGAGTATCATCAGCGGATTTCCGGTCAGGATGATCGCAACGCCAATGAAGAACCCGAGCGCGCGCGAGCCTGCATCACCCATCAGTACAGCCGAAGGGTGCGCATTGTACCAGAGGTATCCGGCCAGGGCGCCTACGAGCGTGAATATCATGATCGCCCAGCTCGCCGACTCGGCGTAGAAGGGCAGCAGCAGGTAGGCTGAGATCACGGTGTTGCCGACGATCAGGTAGAGGAAGCCGCCCAGGCTGATCAGCGCGAGCAGGACCAGGGTGCTCGAAAGACCGTCGACGCCGTCGGTGCAGTTCGTGCTGTTGATACTCGTCCAGATGAGGAGCGTGGCGATCGGCACGAAGACAAAGGCGCTCACGTCGATCGGCGCGGTGGTAAAGGGTACCCAGAAGGTGTGATGGGTCCCGTAGAGCAGCACGGCGGCCGCCAGGCTGATGAGCAGATCAAGTGCGCCCTTCAGGTACTCGCTCCACGCCGTCTCGCTTCGATCATCGAGATATCCGGTGATCATCGCGGCGTACGTCAGACCAATGATCGCCAGCTGCCGCCACCCCCACGGCACCGCGAGCACCGCCACAAGCGCAAAAACCGTGATGAACACGAAGCCCGCGCCGGTCGGCTTCCCGCAGGCGAGCTGACCCTCCACCGCGAAGGTGCGCCCGCGATCCGACGGAAGCCAGGGAAAGGCGCGAGGGACGAAGAAGAAGGTTAGCGCAAACCCGACCAGCGTACCGGCGACGATGAGGAACAGGTGCGACGAGAAGAGCCGAAAAGGACCAAAGAACGGCTCCAGTGCCTCACCGAGGAGAAAGAGCATGGCTCAACTGATGCGACGCTGTTCGCGTCGAGATTTCTCGATCCGCTCCATCTTGCGGTAGTACTTGGCCTGCTTGTCGATCTCCTCGATGTCCGAGGCGTAGATCTTGTTCTCGACCGCCTTGATCTTGGAGTTCTTCAGCATCTCCCGGACGATCTGGTTGCCTTCCGCGATCGGGAGACCCACCATATTGATGAGCTCCTTGATCCCGAAGTCGAACGTGTACGGCTCTCCGGAACGGATGGGCACTCGCGCGCGCTCGAGCTGGATGAGAAGCGCATCGTACATCCGGCCGACCTTGTTGGACAGGAGCGTGTTGGCGAGCTGCTTGTAGATGAACCAGATCCGTTCCGCGAGCGTCGTAGTCAGGCGTGCGATGATCTGTGGTTGCGTCTGCACCATCCTCGCGAAGTTCTCCTTGTTTACCGCGAGCAGGACCGCGTCCTCAAAGGCGATCGCGGAGGCCGATCTCGGCTTGCTCTCGATCAGCGACATCTCGCCGAACATGTCTCCCTGCCGAAGAACCGCGAGCAGCACCTCGTTGTCGTTCACGATCTTGGTGATCTTCACGCTGCCCTTCTGGATGATGTACATCTCCTTGCCGGGCATGTTCTCGCTGAAGACCATCGTGTCCTTGGGGTAGGTCCGCGTGAACACGTTTTCGTCGGCGTCGAGGTAGACGGCCGTCGCGTACGGCTTGATCTTCGCCAGCCGCTCCCGTGCGGTCACCACGTGCTCACCGCTCGGACAGTGTTTCAGGTACTGGTAGTAGGCGTAGTACGCCTGGTTGTACTGGCTCTGACGCGCGTAGTACTCGGCGACGCCGAAAAGGTGCGATATCCCGCCCTCGTTGGCGTTGCTCTTCAGCGTCAGGCGCGCCAAAGCCTCATCGAGGTATCTCATGCGGCGCGAGAAACTCTCGATGATCTTCATCGCGACGGGCGTATTCCGCTCGATCAGCATCCCGTACTGTTCGCGATGCACCGAGATGAGGCTGACGTCGGTTATCGCCTGGGCGGTCTCGATGTGGCTATGAGATGACATCGTCGCAACGACGCCGAAGAAGTCGCCGGGACCGAGGGTGTTGCCTCCCTCCTCCTCAACGACCTCCACCTCCTTGTTCACCCGCACCTTCCCGCTGCGGATGATGAAGAAGTAGTCGGCGTTGGCCTTTCCCTCAACGATGATATAGGCACCCTTGGAGAAGTTGACGATAGAGAGCTGAAGTGGCGCACTCATGAGGCATCCCGCCGGCCGGACATTTCCCGACCAGTATACGAGTCGGCTTTTTCCTTTGTCAATCCGACCACAGACTCCCCTATCCAGCCTTGCGTCTGCAACGGCCCCGGCGAAACGACGCTGCGAAATCCAGGGTCCTACTCCGGACCCTGGACCAGAGGAAACCCGGCACACATCTCGGCAACGCGAGACCCGACCGACTCTACTATCTCTCTTCGGCCTTTGGAGTGCAAAACTTCAAGAATCAGCCCGCCGATCCGCTCCATCTCCGCCTCGCCCATGCCGCGTGTCGTCGCGGCGGGGGTACCCAGACGTATACCGGAAGTGACGAGCGGACTCCGGGTATCAAAGGGAATCGCGTTCTTGTTGACCGTGATGCCCGCGTCGCCGAGCACCGTCTCCGCCCGCTTCCCGGTGAGGTCGAACGGGGTCAGATCGAGCAGCATGAGGTGATTGTCGGTGCCGCCGGACACAAGGCGGGCCCCACCGGAGGCCAGCGCGGAGGCGAGCGCTGCCGCGTTCGCGATGGTCTGCCGCTGGTAGCCGGCGAACTCCGGCCGCAGCGCTTCGCCGAGCGCTACCGCCTTTGCCGCGATGATATGCATCAAGGGTCCGCCCTGCACCCCCGGCATCACCGCAGAGTCGAGCAGCTCGCTCCACTTCCTCGTTCGCCCCGACTTCGCAGCCTTGACGCCGATCGTATTCTCCCCGTCCTTCCCGATCAGGATCATCCCGCCCCGCGGTCCGCGTAGCGTCTTGTGGGTTGTCGTGGAGACGAAGTGCGCGTAAGGGACCGGAGACGGATGCTCGCCGACGGCGACAAGCCCGGCGATGTGCGCCATATCAACCATGAGGAACGCGCCCACGTCGTCGGCGATCTCCCGAAACCGGACGAAGTCGATGGTCCGGGAGTACGCGGACGCGCCGGCAACGATGAGCCGAGGACTGTGTTCCCGCGCGAGGCGTGCCACCTCGTCGTAGTCGATCAACTCGGTCTCGCGATCGACCCCGTAGTGGCAGAACCGGTACAGCTGCCCGGAGAAGTTCACCGGGCTGCCGTGGGTGAGATGGCCGCCGTGCGACAGATCCATGCCGAGTATCGTGTCGCCCGGCTCGAGCACCGACATGTAGACTGCCATGTTCGCATTACTGCCGGAATGAGGCTGTACGTTGGCGTGATCGCTTGCGAACAGCTCGTTGGCCCTCTCCCGCGCGAGGTTCTCGGCGACGTCGACGACCTCGCAGCCGCCGTAGTACCGGCTGCCCGGATAGCCCTCCGCGTATTTGTTCGTCAACACCGACCCGGCAGCCTCCAGCACGGCCCGGCTCGCGAAGTTCTCACTCGCGATCAGTTCGAGCTGTGACTGCTGTCGCCTCTCCTCGTCCCTGAGAACCTGGAAGATCGCCGGATCGGTCTGCTCTAGCTCGCGCATATCCTGCCCCTCGAGATCCGAGCATAGGAGATGCCGATCGCCCTGTCAATCCAGACCGAACATGCCGATCACCCGGGGCACCGGCCAGCCGAGCCGAAACGACTCGATGCCGGAGCCGCCCTCCGCGTACGACAGCTGCAGCGTGTACGCCTCATGCGGTGCAATCCGGACACCGTCGAGAAGACTTCGCTGTCGCGTGTCGAACCCGTAGTGAAACGCCACCCGGCGGTTGTCCAGACTGCCGAAGTAATAGGCCCGTGCATCGGCCGGAACCGGAAAGGCGGCCGGAAAGGCCCCGTCACCGAGCGCCGGGTCGACCGGCACCCAGCCGATGCCGGTGATAAAGAACTCCGCCCAGAAGTGCGGATACGAGCTACCTTCGTCGGTCAGGAGCACGCCTCCCACCGGGCGGGCCGGCACTCCGGCTGCGCGGGCGAGTGTAACGAAAAGAAGCGCATAGGTATAACTGTCGCCGTACCCGGATTCGAGCCCGGCAAGCGGTGATCGGTCGGATAGCCCGAGCGCGTACGCGAGGTTGTCCACCGTGTAGGCGTACGCCGCCTCGGCGATCCGGTACGGATTCGTCCGGTTCGTTCGGAGGCGCGCGGCGATCTGCCGGATATCCGGATCGGAGACCGGCAGGCCCGGCAGCGGCTTCGTATAGTATGCATGGAAGCCGGTCTGATTCTCGTATGCAGCCGCCACGCGTGCGGTGTCGATTTCGGTCCGAACGGCGTAGCGCCGGACGATGACGGTGCGCGCGAGCGTCCGCTCGAATCCCGCGTCGATCCGTTCGAAGCGCAGTGGACCCGGGGGTTCTCCAAGGTAGCGTACGGCCCGTTGAGACGCCGACACCTGCACGGACGGCAACCGCACGACGACATCCTTCGCGCCAGGCTGGTCAGGGTTCGACGCGGAACGCAGTTGGACCTCACTGATGCGCGCACCGTAGTGCAGGGCGATCTCAAGCGGGTCCTCGGCGACGATGCCACCGGCGGTCCGCCCTACGATCACGCGAAGCGGATTGCTCGAGCCCCAGGGGGTCGCAACCGAGAGGAAGCCGGATACGGCCCCCTCCGGTACCCGGGCGACGATCCGCGAGTCACTCCAGAACGCGTAACTGATCTCGTCCCCGCATGCCTGGCAGCGCAGCCCTTGGAGCATGGGGAAGACGACATGCGAGCCGTGCCTGGTTCGACCGAAGTTGGCCCCGCTGAGCGTGACCAGCCCGCCGATCTCCAGCTCCGAGGCGTCGATGCCGGTGATGACCGGCGACCCCGGCCCTTCGCCCGTGAATCCGGTGCGGGGAATCGTCTCCCGGACCTGAAGGAGCTGCCCATCGCTGCGGCCGCGATCAGACACGACGTAGAGCAGTCCGGAAGTCACGTTTCCGGGGGCGGTGAAGCGGATCTCCCGGCTGCTCGAGGTCACGATCGCGGAGGTCGGGACGGTCTGGCTGCCCACGATGACCGCCGGGGCGGTGCCGAAGTGGCGCCCCCTGATCGTGACCTCATCGCCCGGTGAGAGCACGGTCGGCTCCAGGGTCTCGATCACCGGCTCCCGGCTCACGAGTACGACGAGCACCACGAGCGCGGCAAGAGCTACGACGAGGATGAGAATCGGGATCAGCGAGTGGCGACCGGCGATGCGGGACATGCGGGCAGGCTATCCTTGGGGAGACTGGTAGGGGGTTACTTCCACCTCGAGCTCGATGTTCAGCGGATTGCCGTGGTCTCCATCCGCCTCGACGTCGAAGGTCGTGCGCCCGAGCGGGTAGAATACGACGCGTTCACCTATGGCGAGCGGGATGCTGCGCAGAGACGTCATGTACTTCACCTCGTCATCCTCCGGGGTCCGAAGGACGATTCTACCCTCGGCCACGAGGAGGATGCCGTCGTCGGCCTCGTAGGGCGTGAACTCGGCAATGACGATCAGGTTCCCGCCCTCGAGCCGCAGTCGGACCGCCCGCCCGGATATCGTCACTCTCGTCAGCTCATAGCTCTGAACGGTCACCCGTCCGTTCTCCACGACGCGGGCGGTGATTCTCACCGTGAGCGCCTGGTCGAGCAGCGCACGCAGGATGTCGTCGAGCTCTACCGCCCGGAGCGGTGAAACGCTCAGAGCGAGGAAGAGGCACGCGACGATAGCCGTGCGGTTCCGCCTCATCTCAACCGTCCCCCCTCGTACTGAGCCGGCCTCACGAACACCGGCTCTCCAACGATCTGGAATCGCTGCTCAGGCAGCTGGATGTTGACTTCCCCCAGCATATTCTTGTCGACCAGCCACTGCAACAGGCGCTCCATCTCCTCACCGCCCACGCTGATCGTGAGATCAATGTCGCCTCCCCGTGCGATTGCGGGTGTCGTGCCGTCGGGCTGAGCAAGCTGCATCCAGAGCAAGGCCCCGCCGAGGACAAGGACTATCGCGGCGGCGGCGGCAAAGAGCGGCAGCGGCACGGCAACCCGCCGGTGCCAGAGATCCTTCCTGCGATCGGGTATCCTGCGGACAATCTCGGTCCAGCTCCGCCGCGAGCTCTCGGCGATATCGAACGGAACGTCGACGTTCAGACGCGCGCGCAGCGCTACAAGCGCTTCGTACTCCGCGCGCAGGCCAGGATCGCGTTGCAGCGAAGCCTCGATCTCCGTGGCGAAGCGCTGGGGCACCTCACCGTCGAGATAGGCGGACAGAATTCTCGCATCAGGACGCATGGACATCGCCCTCCTTGAGCAGATCCAGCAAGTGCTCGCGCGCCCGGAACACCCGGACTTTGACGTTCCCTTCCGTAATGCCGAGGATCGCGCCGATCTCGCGGTAGTTCAGCTGTCCGTACTCCTTGAGTATCAACACCGTCCTCATCTTCTGCGGCAGCAGTCGAAGAGCCGCCTGTACCTCCGCCTCCTGCTCCTTGCGGATCACTTCGTCCTCGCCGGTACGGAGGAGCCGCGACGGCTCATGGTAGGCGCGTTCGTACGCTCTGCGCTCCCGCCCCGACCGCTTCGCGGAGTTCAGCGCGAGATTCTTTGCAACCCTGATCAGCCAGTACTTTGCCTGATCCGTATCCGGAAACGAGTCGATCCGCTCGTAGTACTTGATGAACGCTTCCTGGCATAGCTCCTCAGCCACGTCTTCCCGACCGGTGATCCGGTACGCGATGCGGATGATGATGGGGTATACGTGCTCGTACACGCGCTCGAAAATGTCTGCACTGACGAAACCTTGCATCTCCAAAACAACCCACCTGTCTACCGGTTACACGATCTTCCACTTCGTGCCTGAGGGGGTGTCCTCAATCACGACACCGGCTTCCCTGAGCCGGTCGCGCAGTGCATCGGCGGTCGCGAAGTCCCTCGCCTTGCGTGCCTCCTCGCGTTCGACGATCATCGCTGCGTGCTCCGGCGCCAGTTGCTCCCGCCGCGCCAGCGAGGTCTGCATGTCCAGCCCGAAGACACCATCGGTATCGTAAGCTACGGCCAGACGTTCGGCCGCCGCAACCGTGTCATCCTTCAGGAAGGCCCGAAGCAGGCCGAGAGCCCTGGGAGCGTTCAGGTCGTCGTTGAACGCATCGTCGATCCGTTGGAGAGCACGACGCGCGTCATGCCCGAGCTCGCGTGAGGGCCCGCCGGGCGCATCTGCGGCCAGTGATCGCAGATGCTCGAGCAGCGAGGCGCGTGCGGACCGGGCCGCATCGAGCGCCTCGACCGAAAAGGAGAGCTGGGTGCGGTAGTGGGCACCAAAGAGGAAGTAGCGGTAATCGAGTGCATGGTACCCCTCCTCTTCGAGCGTTGAAAGCGTGATCATGTTCCCTTCGGACTTTCCCATGCGCCCGCTCGGCATGATCAGAAACTCCCCGTGCAGCCAGTAATTGACCCACCTCTTCCCCGTAGCGCCTTCCGACTGGGCGATCTCGTTCGTGTGATGGACGTTGACGTGGTCAACTCCCCCGCAATGGATGTCGAAATGCTCACCCAGGTATTTCATGCTCATCGCCGAGCACTCCAGATGCCAGCCGGGATACCCTCTTCCCCAGGGAGAGTCCCATTGCATGGCCTGGTGCTCGAACTTGCCTTCCGTGAACCAGAGCACGAAGTCATGGGGGTTTCGCTTCGCAGAGTCGACCGCTATACGCGCGCCGGCGCGCAGCTCCTGCCGGTCGAGTCGTGCCAGCTCGCCGTACCGTGGAAAGGCATCGATGCTGAAGTAGACATTGCCTCCCGCCTGATAGGTCAGCCCCCGCTCCTCGAGGCGCGAGATGAGCTCGATCATCTCCGGAATGTGCTCCGTGGCACGGCAGACGGTGGTGGGCGGGACGACGTTCAGCTTCCCTATGTCCGCAAAAAAGGCCCGGGTGAAGAACTCGGCGATCTCCCAGACGCTCATGCCCCGCTCTCGTGCACCAACGAGCATCTTGTCTTCGCCTTCGTCCGCGTCGTCGGTCAGGTGGCCGACGTCGGTGACGTTCATCACATGCGCCACGTCGTAGCCGTGTCGCTCGAGTACGCGCCGCAGCACATCCTCAAAGACATAGGTGCGCAGATTACCTATGTGCGCGTAGTTGTAGACGGTGGGGCCGCAGCAGTAGAGACCGACGTGTCCGTCCCTGATTGGTACGAACGGCTCGAGTCCGGGCCCCGCGGTATTGAACAGTGTGAGTCCCATATCCCATCGCGCCGATGCGCGCCCTTCATAGTATTCGCGTCGCCTTTCTGATACGCTCGCGATGTGTGTAGGCTAAGTGAGTGGGCCGGAAAAATCAACATAGCCGGCGAACTCCGCCCCGAGGAACCGTTGGCGCCCCACACGACGTTTCGAGTGGGCGGTCCGGCCGAGCTCTACGCACGCCCCTGCAGCGAAGCAGACCTGAGAGCGCTCATCCTGTTCGCCCTCCGGCATCAGGTCTCATGGTTCGTGCTCGGCGGGGGTTCGAATCTCCTCGTCTCGGACCTCGGCGTCAGGGGCCTGGTCATCGACACATCCGAACTGCGGCACCGTTCGATCGCCGGCACGACGCTCACGGTTGGGGCCGGTCTCCCTGTCAGCGATGCGTCGGCCTTCGCGGCGGAACACGGACTCGGCGGTCTCGATTTCATCTACTCCATGCCCGGCAGCGTGGGCGGTGCTGTCTGGATGAACGCCCGCTGCTACGACGGCGAGATCTATGATGTCCTGCGCCTCGTCAGACTCGTCGATCCGGACGGAACGGTCGTCGAGTACACGCCGCGGCCAGAGGATTTCGGCTACAAGCGATCGCCGTTCATGGACCGACCCGGGGTCATGACGTCGGTCTCCTTCACCCTGCAGCGGGCCCGCCCGGACGACCTCTGGCCTCGGATGCGCGCCCACGAAGCCGACCGCCGGGCAAAGGGTCACTTCTCCGCCCCCTGCGCCGGCAGTGTCTTCAAGAACAACCGCGCGTTCGGGCGACCGAGCGGGGCGATCATCGACAGCCTCGGGCTTCGGGGGTTCCAGATAGGCGGTGCACGGGTCTCCGATCTGCACGCGAATATCATCGTCAACACCGGCAACGCCACGGCATCCGACATCAGGGCCGTCATCGAGCACGTCGGCGGCGAGGTCCAACGACGGCTCGGATACGAGCTCGAGCGCGAGGTGCTCTACGTCGGCCGGTGGCCACACGACGAGTAGCGCCTCCTGTCCCCCGGGCACCGGGAGCCCGCCAACCCGGTCCGCCCGGCGCTCCCTATCGCGAAGCGCGGAAGGCGATCTCGACCGACGAGGTGAGCTTCCCCTCGCTGTCGGGGCGGCCTTCGTGCTCGCCCACGAGCGAGACTTGCAGGCTCGAACCGTGGACGAGCCGGTCCATGATCGCGCCGGTCAGGTGCGCCACCGCGCGAAGACGCAGAGCGGTGGAGCGGTCCGATCGCAGGGTCGCCGCCGGGTGAAGCTCAACGATCTCTCGGGGCCCCACGAGCCGACCATGGAGGCGCACCTGCCAGTCGTGAGTCAACCCCTCGTAGCGCCCGTCTGCTGCGACGGAGCGCAGGCCCGAACCGTCGCGAACCGGTCGGACTGAGATGCGACCGGTCAGTCGTCTGCGGGACGGCTCGAGCGCCCAGGGAAATCCGACCCTCGGGTACGCCTGGCCGGTCCCGGCGTACCCGGTGTCCTGCTCGACCGCCGCGCCCAGCCGGTGACCGTCGTAGACCACCGACGCGCTCCACCGTCCCGAGTCGCCGGGGCGCCTGCCCCGCGTGTCCGTGAAGTCAGGGCTCGAAAGCGCGCCGGCGGCGGCGACCGTCCAGTGACGCGCCGGCCGGAGCTCCGCGGCCGAAAGCAGCAGCAGCCCGGGCATCGTGAGACGGGGCAATGAAGCCGTCGCCCCGAGACTCAGCCGCAGCGGCCGGGCGACAACGACGAGTCGTCCCAGGGCGTGCTCGACGGGCTCGGTCGGTCTGCGGTCCTCGAACCAGCTGCGATCCCGCGGGTCGGGATCCTCCGGGCGAAGTGGTCTCGAGGATGATCCGGCCAGCTGGAGATGCGCGCTCGCCGCGCCCCGCTCGACCGTCCCGCAGAGCGCCGCCCCGATCACGAGCGTGTCGGTCCGCCAGGCGAACGCCTCTGCCCACGGGAAGGGCCGAACCGTCACTCCCGATCGCGTCGCCGGGACGAGACTCCCGTCAAGGGCGATTCGCCCGGGAGTGAACCATCGGTCGGAGGAGGCGGTGGCCCCCATGGGGTTCTCCAGACCCGCGTAGATGCCGGAGAGCGACAGCGGACCCACGACAAGCCGGGGCGTGGCCAGGCCGACGCGGATCGAGTGTCCGGAATGACGGGCACGAGAGGTGAGGAGCAGGCGCAGGTCCTCCATTGGCTCCGAGACGATCCGCAGCGCGATCTCGTGCCCGGGACGAACGGCGAGCAGCAGCGATTCGCGTGCGTCGCTCGCGACGGCCGGGACCGGAGCGCGGACGAGCAGCGCGATGGCGAAGAATGCGGGGAGAATACCGACGCGTGATCTGCCGGGAGCGCGGCTCGCGACGAGCGGGATTGGCCGAAAGGATACTCGCACACATGGTAGACGCGCAGAAACGCCCCCGTGCTTGCGAAGTGCAGGATATCGTGGTAGACCGTGCCATGATCCCTCCCCTCACGTCGCTCAAGATCCTGCTCACGCTCGTGCTGCTGGTATACGGCTACCTGATCTCGCTTGCCTCGCCTGTCTCGGTGACCACGCTTGGCGCGGCGCTCGCAGGCACGCTTCCATTCGTCGTGTGGCTCCTCGCGCCCGATCTCCTCGAGGCGGGTGATCTCTCCATCACCATGGTGATCAGACGAGGCTCGCTCATCGCCGGCGCCGCGGCGGTCGCCCTGCGCTACGCGACGGTGCGCTCACACGACAGGTCCCGGCGTTCGTCTCCCCTGCTCCGGTTCTCGAGCGCGATCCTGCTCTTCGCGACGGTAGGAATCGGGACTGCCAACTGGCTCGTCGCGGGGGCCTTCGCCGTCTCAGCCGTCGCCGTCGCGCGGGTCATCCCGCCTGAAGCGTCCGTTCGTGAAGGTCGGCCGCCGCGTCGGCGCCGGCGAGATACCTGACAACCGCCAGGGCGAACTCGGCCGCGGTGCCCGGCCCCCGGCTCGTTATGAGATTCCCGTCCACGACGACTCGGTCCTCGACGAATGACCCGCTCGTCACGTGGGACTCAAACCCGGGATAACAGGTGAAGGTCCGTGTTCCGATCAGGTCGTGGGCACCAAGGACCAGGCCGGGGGCCGCACAGATCGCGGCGACGAGTCTGCCCTGCCCATCGGCCCTGCGGATCAGCTCCATCGCGGGAGCGCTTGAGGCGATGTTCGCCGCCCCCCCGGCACCGCCGGGGATGACCACCGCGTCGAGCTCCTGCGGAACAGCGTCGATCCGGCAATCGGCTCTGACCCGGATCGCGTGCCCCCCCTCCACGTCGATTCCGGTCACCCCGACGATCACCGTCTCCACATCCGCCCTGCGCAGGAAGTCGATCGCCGTGACCGCCTCGACCTCCTCGAATCCGTCAGCGAGTAGCACCACCGCTCGTTTCATCGTCTGTCCCCCTGCACGTCTTCGTCCAGTATGCGCACGGGAGCCGGCGATCGGCAAGACGACGGTCCGAATCCCGGCTCTGAGGAGCGGATCCGAAGGAATCAGAACAGGAGGCGGAGACTGATGGTGGCGGTTGCGATGAGGATGAAGACCCGGTAGGGCCGTTCCTTGATCAGGCGTACGAGGTAGAGTCCGAGCAGTCCGCCGACGACGATCACGGGCACGGTGACAAGGTTGACGAGCAGGGTGTCGAACGTGATGGTGCCCCAGAAGACGACATGGAACGGTACCTTGAGCGTGTTCACCACGAAGTAGAACCATGCCCCGGTCCCGATGAGACGGTTCTTGGACATACCCATTGAGAAGAGGTAGAGCGTCGTAATGGGACCGGCGGCATTGCCCACCATGGTCGCGAAGCCGGCGGCCAGACCGAGGATCGCGGCGATCCACCACTTCTCGGGCACCTGCACGTCCCGATGGGCGATCTCCTTGTAGGCGAGCAGCGCGACCGCCGTGAGGACCACGATCGCAAGCAGTGTCCGAAACGACTCTTCCGGGATCGTGCCCCCAACCGCGGCACCGATCCCTACGCCGACCATCGTCCAGGGCAGGAGCCGAAGCATCACACCCCACTCCGCGTGGCGTCGGTAGTAGATCACCGCGACCACGTCAGCGGTGATGAGCATGGGTAATATGACTCCGACCGACAGCTGGGCTCCGAAGATACCGGCCATGATGGGGATGGCCGCCATCGCCGCGCCCATGAGTCCGGCCTTGTTCATCCCGATCAGTATCCCGCTCAACCCGATGAGCGCCCACTGAAGCGGTGTGATCGTGGAGATGAGACTCTCTGTCATGGATTGCTTCCTGCGGCGGCGCCCCGATCGAGCTGCCGCCGCAGCACGTGCGGTCTACTTCCCGGTCTCATCCGCCTCGGTCTCGGCGGCGGATGCCTCGGCCTCCGCGGCCGGTTCTTCCGCGGCCGGTGTCTCGGCCTCCGCGGCCGGTGTCTCGGCCTCCGCGGCCGGTGTGTCGGCCTCCGCGGCCGGTGCCTCGGCCTCCGCGGCCGGTGTCTCGGCTTCAGCTTCCGCTTCGGCCTTCGCGGCCTCTTCGGCCTTGCGGGCCGCCTCCTCGGCTTCGCGCGCAGCCTTCGCCGCAACGGCAGCCTCGGCCTTGCGTGCCTGCTCGGCCGCCTTCGCCGCCTCGACCGCGGCCGCCTTGCGGGTCGTCTTCTCCTGGCGCTTCTTCGCGTTCGCGAGTGTCGCTTTGCCCGCCTTGCTGACCATCATCTTCGTGCCGTCGACTTCGGCTTCGTAGAGCAGCTTGACGCCGCTCCGGCCGGTAACCGGGCATGTGCCGCGTCCCGATCGCGGCGTCTCATCCTTCAGGGGTCGACCCCTGTGTGCCTTGGACATTCTGACTCCTTTGAGCTGTGACGCGTAGGATACAAAGGCGACCGCTGCTCGTCAACTGCGCCGGCACGATGCCGCCGGCACGTGCAACCGGACCTCTGCGGTGAAGAGATGCTTCCAGGCGTGGAGGCGCCGGAAGCAGGTCGGTCGCGACCTGCCTCCGGGTACTGCCGAGCCGTCTATCGCTCGATGTAGAACTCCACGCGGCGGTTGATGTACCGCTCGTCGAGATCGCTGAACGGTACGAGCGGCCGCAGCTTGCCCCACCACTCGATCGAGAAGCGGTCGGTGTTCAGGCCGCGGTTCGCCATCGCGTCGCGAATCGTCCTCGCGCGCCCCTCACTCAGCGGCAGCAGCGTCTGCTCGTGCTCGAGATCGGAGAGCTCGGCATCGTAGTAGAGCACGCTCACTGCATGACCGTGGAGCTCGACGCGGTAGTGGGGGAACTTCTGCAGGGCGTCGGCGATCTGGTTGAGCACGACGACGTTCTGCTCGGAGAGCTCCTTGTTCCAGTTGAGATATCTCGTCGTGAAGCCCTCGAAGATGATGTCCGGCAGATCGATCTTGCGCATGCCGTAGCGCTCCACCGTCAGGATGTCGACGGTCAGCACCTCGCTACCGGTCGCGACATTGCCCTGCGCGTCGACCACCTCGTACTCGACGTCATAGTCGCTCGCCATGCGTACGCGATCGCCGGCGTCGTTCATGCCGTCCCACGCGAAGGAGCGAACCGGATCACCCTCACCGGTGTACTCGAAGAACACCGAGCCGTCCGGCGCCCGTACCGTGATCGTCCATTCGGCAATGGGGCGCCCGTCACCAATCGCGAGGGTCACCATCACGGTGTCCCGAACGCCGTCGCCGTCCGGAGCGAAGGTCTGCGGGTTCAGCCGCAGCGCGACCGGGGGCGGCCCCACGTAGTCGACGGTGCTGAGCGCGATCGTGCCGCTCTGCGCGCGCCGCACGATTCCATTACGGTGCTCGACCTCGAGGATTCCCACGTACGTCCCGTCGGCGGCGAGCTGCCCGGTGCGGGTCGTCCCGTCCCAATAGGCGGTGCCGACCGGTCGCGTGCCGGTCACCTCACGGACGACCCGGCCGTCGAGCGACTGAATCTGTCCGGTGAACCGGACGATCTGGTCGACCGGATGGACGAAGGGGATGAATGAGACGGTCTGCGGCGCGTCCTGGACTTCGGGTGCAATCCGGGACGTGGAGGCCCGCAGAGAGACCTGCGGTACCGTCTGGTCGATAGTCACGACGGGCGTGAGCGCACGCGGACGGTTGCCCTTCTCGTAGATGAGATCGAGCACTCCGACGTATTCGCCCTCCGGAAGGATCTCACCGTCGGGATCACGGCCGTCCCACACGATCTGCCGCGGAAGCGGCCCTGCTCCCCGACCGGAGAACACCTCGTTCCCCGATCCGTCCATGACGCGGAAGGAGAACTCGGCGATTCCATCAGGAACCGAGAGTACGGGCGTCACGACGACCGAATCGCCCTTCTCTCCGCTGCCGGGAGCGAAATACTCGCGGCTGACCCGAAGCTCGACGTCCGTGGGGCGACGATCGACGGTGACGCGGATCTCGTTCGTCTGGGTCCGGTTGCCGGCCTCATCTTCACCGTAGAGGCTGTAGGCGTAGGTTCCGTCGGACACGGGACTGCCGTCGAGCCCGGTTCCGTCCCAGATCACCACCGGCGGCACATCACGACCGAACCGGATCGTCTCGACGACGTCGTAGCCCGGCCTGGAAACATACCCGGTCCAATAGGCGTCGTCGTCCACCTCGTGGACGATGCGCACGGTGTCTTTCAGCCCGCTGCCGTCGGGGCTGAAGATCGTGTCGGAGACGCTGATCGACCCTTCGGGCGGCGTGACGTCGAGCGTGATCTCGATAGGCCCGGCCTGTGAGACGGCGCCGTTTCCGTAGGTCGCCGTGACCGAGACCAGATAGGTCCCCTCCGGGGCTCGCCGGGTTCGTGCCTCGTCGAGATACCCGGTCAGCACAATGGATTCGGCGATCTGCTCGCCGACTTCCACGCTGCCCACCGGTCTGCCGTCTTCGTCGGTAACGTCGATGACGGCGCTCTCCAGGCGCAACAGTGAAGGGCGACCGAAGGTGAGCTCGACCGTGTCCTTGACCCCACTGTCGTTCGGTGAGAAGGCGGGCGTGGACGCGGCGATGTCAAGCGGGCGCGGGGCGGTATCTACGACCACGGTGATGGGCTCGATCGACCCGGTATTCCCGGCCCGGTCCGTCGCGGTCAGGGTGTAAACATACTCACCGTCCTCCACCTCGAGCCCGGCGAGATTCAGGCCGTCCCAGGTGAACACGTCAACGGCCTGCCCGGCCCACATAACCTCGTACACGATGTCGCCGTTGCGGACGATACGGCCGACCCACTCGTCCTCGATGCTGGTCTGCTGCGTGAGCGTGATCGTCCCTCGCCGGCCGCCCGGCTCGAATACGTTATAGTCGACATCCGCGGCGGCAACGGGCGGCGTGTTGTCCACGACAACCGTTCGCGGCTCGCTCGTCGCGGTGTCTTCCCGGTTGTCCACGACGGTCAGGACGTACTCGTACTCACCCTCCGGAACAGGTGTCCCGTCGGCAGCAAGCGGAGAACCCTGATAGGTCCCGTCCCACTCAACGCGCTCAGGTATCTGGACCGTGGTCTCGCGTTCGCGCAGCCCGAGCCCCTCCATCAGCCGGCCGAAGAATCCCGGACGCTCGGTCTCGTCGACGCCGGATTCGACCCAGACGATGTTCCCGCGGGCATCCCGGACAACGAGCTCGTAAGCGACCACGACACGGTTGCGTGGTATCTCCACGACCGAAATCGGGATGATCAGGGTATCCTGTATGCCGGGCGAGCTCTGCGGCGAGATGTAGGAAACGTCTTCGGCGTCTACATCAACCCTGGGCGCCTCGGCACGACCGCCGGCAAACGCGGTCGAGGCGACGAGCGCCACGATGACTCCTATCACGATCCTGCGCATACTGTCCTTCCTTCCCGTATCCGGCTTCTACCTCAAGATAAACTCCACGCGACGATTCTTCCAGCTATTCCGCCTGTCCTCGGGCGGAACGACCGGGCGGGCGTCACCATAGCCCGCCACACTGATGCGGCCGGCTTCCACGCCCAGCACGATCAGGGCGCGCCGGACGCTCTGCGCACGCATCGCGGACAGCTCTACCAGCTGCTCGCGGCCCGCAGCGCCGCCTCCGGGAGGCTCCTCGAACTCATCCGACGACGCATGCCCTTCTACAAGGATCTCATGTTTCGGGGATCGACGCAATACCTCGGAGAGGCTTCGCAACGCATCCAGATTTCGCCGCACGTCCTCCTCGTTACCGGCGAGCAGATCGGCGCCGGCCGGAGGAAAGACGATGCCCGGCACCATCACGCGCGGCAGCAGCCCGTCGCGCAGCACGAGCACGCCCGTCTCGATGCGGACGGCCGCCTCGCCCCGGTTCCCGTACACGTCGGTCACGGTGAGCGCCGCGCGGTACGCCGAGGCGCTCTCTACATACCGGCCGTCGGCGTACCGGCCGTCCCATGCGAGCTCGGGCGGCGGAGCGCCGCTCCCGCGGAACGTCCTGACCACAAGGCCGGTGCCGTCCGAAACCTCCACGGACCAGGACGCGGCCTCATTGGGGCCGGACGCGTCGAGTGAGAGCGTGAGCACCTGACCCGGACGGTCGACGGACGGCACGAACGGGTGCGGCACCGCGGAGATCGAGACCTCCGGAGGTCGGCGAAGGGCCGGCAACGACGTCGTGTCGACGACCAGGGCGAGCTCCGCCCGCGTGAGGTTTCCCACCTCATCTCGCCCGAGGAGCTCGTACCGGTACTCGCCGTCCCCGACGAGCCTTCCGCGTTCGTCGCGAGCGTCCCAGGTGAAGTCCTCGGCGCGGTCATCCCAGCGTCGCTCAAGGACCAGCCGCCCCTGCGAATCGACGATGCGAGCGGTCCACCGCGCCCCCGAGGTCCACTGCAGAATGCGCACGGTCTCGCGATACCCGTCGCCGGTCGGCCGCACGACCAGGTACGGCGCGGCGAGCTGGTGGACCTCCGGGGGCCGGGTGTCCAGGACGATCGGGCCGGTGGTTGCAACGGCGCGGTTGCCGTTCGCGTGGAGCACCTCCAGGCGCGCGGTATAGGCGCCGTCTGGAGCCGTGGCCCCGACGTCGGTCCGGCCGGACCACTCGTACCGGTGGTCATGCAGGGCGTCGGTCCAGCTGCGCACGACGCGCCCGTCACGGTCGATGATCTCGAGCCGGGCCGAGGCGACGCGGTCGGACGGATGGATTCGCGGCGTCAGTGACACCGAAGCGCTCGCGCCGTCGGCGAGCGGTGAGAAGCGGTCCGGCCGTGCGGCGATCGTCGCGGATGAGGCGCGGCTGTCCTTGACCACACGCACCTCGTTGGTCGCGCCCGTATTGCCCGCGGCGTCAATCCCGTGGAGCGAAATCACGTAGCGCCCGTCGGACATCGGTCTGCCGGCGAGGTCGCGCCCGTCCCAGCGGTACGAGAGCTCCTCGCCGGAAATCCCCAGGTGCGAGAGC
This sequence comes from Spirochaetaceae bacterium, assembly GCA_007118855.1. GTDB lineage: Bacteria > Spirochaetota > Spirochaetia > DSM-27196 > SLST01 > SLST01. The sequence continues at coordinate 17,885 of SKQU01000205.1, read as the reverse complement.
GGGAGCCTCTCGGTCCGCCCGTCCTGCTCGACGTGCAGCGCCCAGCGGTCGTCCGAGACGAGGGCGGAGAACTCGACCGCCTCGCGAGCGGCGCCGCCGAAGACGAAATCGTGCCCCGCGGCGGTGGGCGAAGGCACGGTCTGCGCGACGATCCTGCCGTGCGGGGCTGTGAGGTCCACGATATAGGGTACCGCCGCCGAGCGCGCGCGAACCCCGCTTCGGTACTCCACGGTCAGCGCAGCCTCGTACTCGCCTTCGGCGAGCGCCCTCCCGTCGGCGTCGCGGCCGTCAAGGACGAGCTGCGCCGGAGGCGCGCCGTCACCCTCCTGCGTGAGGACAGGCGCGGCCGGACGCGCCACCGCGTCGGCGGCAGGCTGCGTCAGCTCGAACTGCCAGGCCACCACGTCGGACGGCCCTGAGATCGTCACGTCGTAGGTCACCGGACCGGGCTCACCGCGGTCCGCGGCCGGCGCGACAGTCGCATGGGGAGAGAGCCGCACGCCGTTCAGCCTGGTGTGGACGACCAGCACAACGGGATCGCTCTCGCTGCGATTGCCTGCGCGGTCGACACCCGCGAGGACGTACTCGTAGCGCCCGTCGGGCACCGGAGCCCCGTCGTCGGTCCTGCCGTCCCACTCGATATCCGGCGGAGTGGAGTCGACGGTTGCGTACTCGCGGACCGTGATTCCCGCCTCGTTGCGAACCCGCCCGATCCACTGCTGCTCGTGCGATCCACGCTGGAATATCCTCACCGAGTCACGGGAGCCGTCACCGGTGGGGTGAAACACGTCGTACTCGGCGGAGACCGACGCGATCATCGGCGGGCGGGTGTCAACGACGACCGGCAGCGGCGGCGTTCGGGAGACCCGGCCGGATGGCTCGGTGACCGCGACCTCGTACGTGTAGTCGCCGTCCGGAACGGGTTCGCCGTCGACTCCGACCGTCGAGCCGCGGAAGGTCGCGTCCCACGTCAGCGCGGCGGGTAAGCGGATGCCGAAGGGCCCGCGCCGATACTCGCGCCTGAAGACGAGCTCTCCGACGAAGGGGGCCGACGCGCCGTAGACGGAGAATGTGAGCGATTCGATCGCTGCCCCCGGCGGCACGATTCCTGGCGCGATCTCGAGGAGCGACTCATCCCCCCGGGGCGAGAGATACCGACGTTCCGGACCGTCCAGGACGATCCGGACCGGATCGCCGGTCTCGGGCCGGCCGGCCGGCCACCCGGTGACCACGACGGCCACCAGGAACCCGGTGATCAGGGCGAGCCTCATGGCCGTATCGCTTCAGAGCTTCGCGCGCGTGCGATAGTGTACCTCCGCGACCGAACAGGCGAGGCGCACCTGATCGGCAAGGTCGCGTCGGGCCTGTACTTCAACCGTACCGCGACCGATGCTGATCTCGACCGCGTAGACCTCCGGCAGGATCGCGAGGCTTCGTCTGAGAATCGCCGCCTTGTCCGCGGTCAGACCGTCGACCAGGTAGTGGAAGCTCCTGCGTCTGAGCATGGCCAGATAGTACCGCCGGCGGCCGCGGCGCGCAACCGTCACAGTAGTCAAGCATCGGGCGAATCAGGGGCGTCATTGGATTGTGACGCAATTGCAGACGGTTACCGGCACGGTGATGCCGCGGGAACGGTTCCAGCAGGACGGGGTCGCGGTGCTCAGCGACGAAGAGCTCGTGTCGCTGCTGATCGGCACGGGCGTCGCGGGGCGTCCGGTTGACAAGGTGTCGCGTGAAGTGATCTCGCTCATCGACCGGCGAAACGGCGCTCCCGCTTCGGCCGATCTGCGCACGATCCCGGGGCTCGGACCGGCCAAGGTCGCGGCGCTCGCGGCCGCCTTCGAGCTGGGCCGACGCGTGCTCGCGCCGCAGCGGCGCAAGATACGTTCACCGTCGGACGTGCTGCCGGTCGTCGACCGGTTCGTGGATCGGCCCCAGGAGTGCTTCCTCGCGCTCAGTCTCAACGGAGCGCACGAGGTGCTCGCCGCGCGCGTGGTGACCGTTGGTCTGGTGAACCGGACGATCGTCCACCCGCGTGAGGTGTTCGCCGATCCCCTGACCGACCGCGCCGCGTCGGTGATACTCGCGCACAATCACCCCAGCGGGAGCCTCGAGCCGAGCGCGGAAGACGTGGAAGTCACGCGACGCCTTCACTCCGCCGGTCAGCTGCTTGGAATACCGGTGCTCGACCACGTGATCTTCAGCTCGCGGGGCTACTACAGCTTCCTCGAACACGGCGAGCTGTAACCGATCATCGGGCAACCCCAAGCTCCGCGAAGGCGGTTGTGGCCGTGAACCGGCGCATGAAAGCGTAGCGCGCGAAGTAGAAGGCTCGCCATGGCAGCGGGAGGTCCATCAGGAGCATCTCGTCGAATCGTCGCAGCACCAGCCCGTGCTCAGGATGCAGGTAGGTCGTGAACACCGGAATGTGCACGAGCCTCGACTCGACGCCTCTGCGCGTCTCCTCCACGAGGACCTGGAAGACCGCCGTGTCGCCGGTAGGGGCCCATCGCCCGAAGGGAATGGAGGGGCTCTGATGGCGCCGCTGCCCGGAGACGAAGTTGCCTGCACTGTAGATGATCACGCCCCCGCCCCGGCGCTCCCACGGCTGAAGCACGTGGGGATGATGAGTCCAGACGATATCCGCACCCGCGTCCGAGAGGTCGCGGAAGAACTCCACCTTGTGCGGCACGGGCGAGAGGACGTACTCGACCCCCGCGTGAACGCTCACGATGAGCAGGTCATATTCTTCGCTCCACGACCGGACGAGATCGAGGAAGCTCGTCCGTGTCGTTGCGTCCAGATAGTTCACCAGGTTGATGTACGGACCCGATCCCCAGACGTTGGAGAACGAGGTGATGGAAATGAAGCCGATCCGCCACCCGCGGTGCAGGATCTCGGTCACCGCCAGATCGGCGCCGCGGCTCTCGCGAATGCCGTTCGTGTAGATAGGGACCCGCTCGCCGAGCTTGCGGAACACCTCGCGCGTCGCGTCCACCCCGGAGGCGCCGAGATCGTAGGTATGGTTGTTCGCGAGCGCGAATACGTCGAATCCGCCGCGGATCGCCGCTTCCACGTACTCGACGCTGCCGTTGAAGATCGGATAGCCGTCGGGCGCCCGGGATGGATCCACGGGGAACTCGATATTGGCAAAACTCAGGTCATCGACCGACAGCACGCCGCGCACCGCGTCGTAGAGACGGTCGTAGTCCGGCATCTGCGCGTTCACCATGTGGTGCATGATGTCCCCGACGAAGGAGAGGGTGAGCGAGGGGCGAAGCGCCTCGCCGACCGGCAGGTCCGGCTCGACGGCGAAGCCGCGCAGACAGACCGTGACGAGCAGGGCCAGGCGCAGGAGCGTTCGCAGCGGGACGGGGGGGGGTAGGTCCTTCACGATACGGTCACTCCTCGGCCGGCACGCCCGGATGCCTGTACGGCGCGAGAGCGCGCCCGGTCTCCTCAACCGCGGCGGCCGCGCGCGGGAGGAGCTCCGCTGCATCGGAGTCCTCCGGCGCCCCGGCAGGTCGACCCGCGAGGACCGAGAGCACCGCGTCAACGCCGTCGGCGAGCCCGGCCTCATCGTACCCGCCCTCGAGCACATGCACAATCCGGCCATCCGCGGTGCGCCGTGCCGTGTCCAGCAGTCGGGCGGTGATCCATGAGACCGACCGGCTGTTGAGCAGCATCCCGGCCAGCGGATCGCGCTCATCAACGTCGAATCCCGCGGACACGATGAGAAGCTGCGGCCGGTACTGCTCGAGAACCGGAATCACGACTTCGTCGAAGGCGTGCCGGTACTCCGCGTCGCCGCTTCCTGAAGGCAGCGGGACGTTCACGGTGAACCCGGCCCCGGCGCCCTCTCCGACGTCGGTCGAACGGCCGGTCCCCGGATAGTGCGGCGCCTGGTGCAGCGAGACGTAGAGCACGTCGCGGCGAGCAGCGAAGATGTGCTCGGTGCCGTTGCCGTGGTGCACGTCCCAGTCGACGATCGCCACGCGTTCGAGGCCCGCGGCGATCGCGTCCGCGGCGGCGACTGCGACGCTGTTCAGCAGGCAGAAACCCATCGCGCGGTCCGCCTCGGCGTGATGACCGGGCGGCCGCATCGCGACGAAGGGGCGGACCGCTTCACCGCGGATCACCGAGCGGACCGCGGCGAGCGCGCCTCCCGCGGCAAGGCGCGCCGCATGGAACGAGTGCTCGTTCGCCGGGGTGTCCGGGTCGAAGACGGTGTGAGTGCGTCGGCTCGACCGCTCGAGCTCGTCCAGGTAGGAGGCGGTGTGCACGCGCGCGAGCTCCTGCGGCCCGGCCGGGTCCGGCGAGACGAGCTGCACCGGACGTCCGTAGTCGGCCTGCTCAATACGGGTACGCACGGCGATCAGACGCTCCGGGCGTTCGGGATGGCCCGGCCCGGTCTCGTGCGCGAGACACCGGCTGTCGTAGTACACACGCAGGTTCATGGCGCAGATCTCCCTCCATGGATCGCGGACCTCCCGCTACGCGACGAGCAGCACCAGCACGAGCCCACCGTACCAGCTCAGCACGGATAGTGTCACCAGAGCTTCAAGACGCCGCAGGCGCGACTGCGGCCTCGGGTCGAACAGCGAGAGCCACCCGAAGAAGGCCGCCATCACGGCGACGGCGCTCGCGAGCAGCGCGAGCTCGGGGCCCAGCCCCGGCCCGGCTCCCGCGAGGACCATCGCGATCGCCGCGGTCAGGCCCGCAAGGGAGAGCACGGCTACCGCGGTCGGCGGCGCGAAGCTGCGCAGCGTCCGCCCGGGGGCGAGCGAGTCGGCCGTCTGCTCCTGCACGAATGCCGCGGAAACCGCCGCGATGGACACGCACAGGGTGGCGGCCAGCAGAGGCCACGGCGCCGCCCACCTCCCGAGCACCGCGGCGTACCCGAGCGCGGGCAGAACGACTCCTTCGGCGGCGGCGAGCCCGGCTTCCACAGGCACGGTGCGTGCCAGCGACAGGGGCGGCAGGAAGAACGCCCATTCCACGAGGAACAGCAGGACGAGTATCGCGACTGCCGGCCAGCTCGCCGCGATGATGAGCACGACGAGCGCCACGCCGGCGGCGCCGCCGGCAATCCCCGTCACGACGCCCCGGACCGCCGCCGACGCCGCACCCTGAAGAAGATCCCGGGCCCGCAGCGCCACGAGCGCGACGGTCGTGAGCGCGGCGACGGTCAGAAACACTCCCGCCCCCCCCGGTGTCGCCCCGCCGCGGGCGACCGCAACAGCGGCGCCGGTCAGAACGGCCGCCACGGTCCGGTGCGGAGCGCCCAGGCGCACGAAACTCGCAAGCGGGAAGGCCCGTCCCGCCGGCCGTGCCACAAGCCGTGCCACAAGCCGTGCCACAAGCCGTGCCACAAGCCGTGCCGTCGGCCGTGCCATCATCCCCTCCAGAACGCCGGCGTGACGAGCACCAGCACCGTGTAGATCTCCAGCCGGCCGATCATCATGATGACACTCAGGTACCACTTGATGTAGTCCGGGAAGAAGGCGTAGCTCTCGACCGGCCCGATGCGGCCGAACCCGGGGCCGATGTTCCCCAGGGTCGCGAGGGCGGTCGTGAAGCTCGTGACGATGTCGTTCCCACCGGTCGCCACAACGATCGCGGTGACGACGAGCAGGAGCAGGTAGAGGAAGACGAACCCGGCGATGGAGTAGACAATGTCCTTGCGGATCACCTGCCCGTTGAGCCGGATGGCGAAGACGCCGCTCGGGTGAACGAGGTACCGCATCTCGTTGAACCCCTGCTTGATCAGCGTCACGATTCGCACGACCTTGATCCCGCCCCCGGTGGACCCCGCCGACCCGCCCACGAACATGAGCGCAAAGAGCAGTACCTGCGCGACCGCCGGCCACTGCGCGAAGTCGGCGGTTGCGTAGCCAGTCGTGGTCAGAATGCTCGCCGCCTGGAAGCCGGCATAGCGAAGGCTTTCGCCGATCCCGTCATAGGCGCGTCCGTACAGGGCAAAGGCGATCGCCACGGTTGCCGCCGCGAAGACGGCGAGGTAGACCTTGACCTCGGTATTCCTCGCGATGACCCGGAGGCGGCCCAGGAGCAGCCGGTAGTAGAGGATGAAGTTCACGCCGGCGGCAAGCATGAATACCGTGACGACGATCTGCACGAAGGGACTCGCGTAATGACCGACGCTCGCCGCCTTGGGGCTGAACCCTCCGGTCGCGAGCGTCCCGAAGGTATGGGTCAGCGCATCGTAGAGTGAGAGCCCTCCGACCATGAGGAGCGTCGTCTGCAGAACCGTCAGACCGAGGTAGATGAACCACAGGATCTTCGCGGTCTGCGTGATCTTCGGCGTCAGTCGGTCCACCGAGGGGCCGGGAGCCTCGGCCTTCATGATCTGGTAGCCGCCGACGCCGAGAAGCGGCAGAATCGCCACGGTCAGCACGATGATGCCCATGCCGCCGAGCCAATGGGTCAGCGACCGCCAGAAGAGCAGCGAGGCGGGCAGGCCCTCGATGTCGGTCAGGATCGTCGCGCCGGTCGTCGTGAACCCGCTCATCGTCTCGAAGAAGGCGTCGGTGACGCCTGGAATCCACCCGGAGAGCACGAACGGCACCGCACCGGTCGCCGCCGCCGCGAGCCAGCTCAGCGTAACGAGCAGGAAGCCGGACCTGGTCGACAGGCTGCCGCGCCGCCTGCGGGTAGCGAACAGGAAGAGAGCGGCGAGCGGGCCCACGACGACGATGGGCACCAGGAAGGCCCGTATCGTCATGAGCTCGCCGTAGAAGAAGGCAACGATGATGGGGGCGACCATGAAACCGACTATGAGCAGCAGCAGCACGCTCAGCACGCGGAGGATCAGGATCATGTTCATGCGGCGGAGGTGAATATGCCCTGGATCTGCTCGATGTGTTCCAGGCGCGCGATGACGATGATGTGGTCACCGGCCTGCAGCCGGTAGGTGCCGTGAGGGACGAACGCCTCCTCCGCGCGCAGGACGCTCACCACGAGCGACGATTGCGGAAGCTTGATCTCGCGGATCTCCCGGCCGACCGCGCTGCTTCGGCCGTCCACCACGATCTGCAGCACCTCAAGATCGCCCTCGGGGATGGAGTGGATGCTCTTGACGTTTCCGCTTCGAATGAGCTTGAGGATCGAGTTGACCATGCTGTTCTTGACGCTGACCGGAACGTCGATCCCCAGTTGGGAAGCGATACGGGTGTAATTGGTCTTGTTCACCAGGGCCACCGCGCGCTGGATCCCGAGCGACTTCGCGTACACGGCGGAAACAATATTGAGCTCCTGGTTTCCCGTCACGGCGATCACGAGGTCTGAGCCGGCGATGTGATCTTCCTCGAGCACCCCCTCGTCCGAGATATCGGCGTGCATCACGAGCGCACCGGGGAGCAGTTGCGTGAGCTCCTTGCACCGCTGGTAGTCCCAGTCGACGATCTTGACGCTGCGCCGGCCCTCCTGCCTGAGCGCCCCGAACAGTCGGCGCGCGAGCGAGGTGTCGCGCCCTCTGCCCTCGAGCAGATACGCGCCGATCATCTGTCCGATCCTGCCGCCCCCGATGATCACGATCCGGCGCATCGGCGCGGGCCGCATACCAAGCCGCCGGTAGAGCTTCTCGAAGCCGTCCTGGGTCGCAACGACGTAGAGGATGTCGCCGGGCTGGAGCTCGGTCCGGCCGGAGGGGATGATGTACCGATTCGCCCGCAGCACGATGGCGACGAGGAAGTTCAGCTCGACGGCGGCACCGATCTGGCTCAGGCTACGGTTCGCGAACTCGGAATCGGGGGTAACCGTCAGATGACGCATCTGGACGTTGGACTGCTCGAACAACACAATGTCGCTGACCGCGCCCTGCTCGATCGACCGGATGATCGCGCGCGCGGCCACCGTTTCCGGGCTGAGGATGTAGTCTATCCCGAGGAATCGCTTCTCCACGACCCGCGAGGAGGTGTAGTCGACGTTTCGCACGCGCGCGATCTTGCACGGGACATCGAACTCGCTCTCAACGAGCGCGCAGGAGATGAGGTTGACTTCGTCGCTGTCGGTCACGGCGATGAAGAAGTCGGCGTCTTCGGTGCCGGCCTCACGCAGCGCGTCGACGCTGTTGCCCTCACGCATCAGCACCATGCAGTCGAGGCGATTGGAGGCGAGCCGGGCGCGGTCCGGGTTCGGCTCGATCAGCACGACGTCCTTCTTCTCGTCGATGAGCTGTTTGGCGATCTGCATGCCCACCGCGCCGGCGCCGACGATGACCACCTTCATGAGCGCAAGCGTACCGCCGGGTTTCACCGGTGTCAAACCACCGCGATCCGGTGTAAGCTTCCGCCGAGGAGATTCCCGTGAGAAGCACCGCAGCATCGTTCGATCATCTTTCTCAGTACGTGGAGGGACTGCCCCTCATCGACTGCCACGAGCACATGACCGGCCGCGAGCGGATGGGTGATGTGCTGCAGTTTCTGTGTTCCGGGTACTACAGCCACGACCTTGCCTCAGCGGCCGGAGACCGCACGGCAGAGCGAATCCTTGACCCCTCGCGTGCGCTCGCGGAGCGGTGCGACGAGTTCCTCGACGCCTGGCGGGCCACGCGATTCACCGGGTACGGAATCGCGGTCCGCTACGCGATGCGCAAGCTCTTCGGGATCGACGAGCCGACGCGAGAAACCCTGGAAGACGCGCAGAAGCGGCTTCCCGACTACGCTGAGCCCGACGCCTTCGAGAGCATCCTCGAGGAGGCGGGAATCGTGGCGAGGATAACCGACTGCTGGCCGCCTCCGGCGGAGATCCTCGACGGCTCCTGGAAGCCGCTTCCCCGGCAGCAGCTTGCGCTCTCGCTGCCCTTCCTCCACGCGATCCGCACGAGGGATGACCTCTCCCGCCTCGAATCGGCCTGCGGCGCGACGGTCACGAGCCTCGAGGACTGGCTCGACCTGTGCGGGCGCTACATTCGGGCGGGGCGCGACCTGGGCGCGGTCTGTCTCAAGGATCAGTCGGCCTACAACCGGTCGATCGCCTATCGCATGCCGCCCCGCGCGGAGGCCGAGGCGGTGTTCAACCGGATCCTCGCCGACCCGCGCTACCACGCCGAGTACGACCCCGACGGCAACCCGCTGTCCGACTTCCTGATGCACCACCTGATGCGGGTCGCACGGGAGGTCGATCTGCCGGTCCAGCTGCACACCGGCCACATGGCCGGGGTCCGTAACGACGTGGCCAAGGCGAACGCTGCGGGGCTCCGCAGCCTCGTCGAGGTTCACCGCGAGGTCCGGTTCGATCTCTTCCACGCGAACTGGCCCTATTCGGGCGACGCGCTCTTCCTCGCGAAGAACTACCCCAACGTCACGATCGACTTCTGCTGGACGCACATCGTCGACCCGGTCTACGCCCGGGCCATGCTCGTCCAGGCGGTCTCGGCGGTCCCGTACACGAAGATTCACGGGTTCGGGTCGGATGTGGGCGGAGGCTTGCCCCATATCGCCTGGGCGCACGCGGCGCTCGCGCGCGAGGTCATCGCCTGCGCGCTCAGCGATCTCGTCGAGATGAGCCACCTGGCCCTGCGCGAGGCCGAGGAGATCGCACGGGCCTGGTGCTTCGACAATCCGAACCGGTTCTTCGGACTCGGCCTGACCGGTCCGGCGGCGTGAGATCCTCGCAATGACGCGGCTTCCTCACGCGGCACGCCTCCTGGTCGCCCTCTTCGGCCTTGCACTCGTGGCCGGCGCCTGGTGGATCGTGACCGCGCCTTCGCGCGACCTCGAGATCACGCACCTGCGGGCCGGCCATGGAGGTGCCCTGCCCCTGACCCATGTGCAGCTGCCGCCGGCCGCGCCGGAGGGGACCGCCGCGCCGGTCCGGGGCGGGGTCCCGGGCGTGCTCATCGCCCACGGGTTCGGCGCCTCGCGACGGATCATGCTCGGCTACGCGTACCGCCTCGCCTACGCGGGATACGGCGTGATGCTCTGGGATTTCGCCGGGCATGGAGCGAACCGCCGGCCCCTGGATGAGTCACGCGATGCGCTGCAGGAGAACGTGGACGCGGCGCTCGCCGCGCTGATCGATCGCGAAGGGATCGACCCGGGGCGTATCGCGATCGTGGGTCACTCGATGGGAAGCGGGGCCGCGATGCGCGCAGGCACGAGACGGCCGGACGTGTTCGCCGCGGTTGTGGCGATCTCTCCGACGGGAGCACTCTTCACCGAGGCAGTTCCACGGAACCTCTTTCTGCAGGCCGGCAGCCTCGAGCCGCGGTTCGCGGCCAACGCCGAACGCCTCCTCGCGGAGGCCGGCGGCACCGAAGAGTCCAAGGGGGCCTTCGCCGCCGGGGCCGCCCGGGCGATGGAGATCGTGCCCGGGGTTGAGCATATGACGATCCTCTTCAGCGACCGCGGCCAGCAGTCGGTCGTCGACTGGCTCGACCGGGCGTTCGCAGTCGAGCGCGACGGGATTCCGGCCTACACCGATCGACGAGCCCTGCTCTACGCGCTCCACTTCGTCGGCTGGCTGCTCACAGCCTGGGCGGCCGGTCCGTACGTGCGCCGCCTCGTGCCGCACGGCGCCGGTCGCGGAGCGGCCGGCGCGCCCGCGATCCGGGCGCGATGGTGGATTGCATCCATGATCGGCGCCCCCTTCCTCGCGACCGGGGCGCTCGCGGCGATCGCCGTCGTGGTGCCGGTCGCGGAGCTCGGAGGGATGCTCGTGGCCGGCGCCGCGGCGCTCTGGTTCCTCGTCTTCGGGCTGATCTGGCTTGTCGTGGGGTTCAGGCCTTCTCGTCCACGGCTTGCCAGCATCGTCCTGGGAGCCGGGCTCTTCGCTCTGCTGTGGCTCGCCGCGGGGCTCATGAGCCAGCACGTCGCGCTGCAATGGATCCTCATCCCCTCGCGCCTGGCACGCTGGCCGGTTGTGGCGCTCGCGATGCTGCCGTGGCAACTCGCGGCGGGGTATGCGCAGGCAAAAGCTTCGCTGCGGTATCGCGTCGGTCTCTATCTTGCCTACACGCTCCCCATTCTCGCGGCGCTCGCGATCGCCGGGCTCACCGTCAACGGGCTCTTCTTCCTCACGCTCGTCCTGCCGGCGCTGCCGGTGGCCTTCGCCGCAACCGCGCTCCTGGGGGGAATCGCGGACGACCCCTGGGCGTACGCGGTAGGCAATGCGCTCTTTCTGGGGTGGCTCGTCGTCGCGATCTTCCCGCTCGCCTGAGGCTACCGGCCGAGCAGCGCCGTGCTCAGCCACGGCCAGTAGGTGATGACGAGGACGATCGCGAGCTGAATGAGAAAGAACGGCGCGACGTTGCGGTAGATGCGCGCGAGCGGCATCTCGAAACGATAGGCAGCGAGGAAGAGGTTGAGCCCAACCGGCGGCGTGATGAAGCCGATTCCCATGTTCGCGATGAAGATGATCCCCAGATGCACCGGGTCGACGCCGAACACCGGTCCCAGTGGGATGATGAGCGGCGCAACGATGAGAATCGCCCCGAAGATATCCATGAACATTCCGGCCACCAGGAGCGCCAGGTTGACGAGCATCAGAAAGACAAACCGTGAGGCGATTGCCGTCTGCACCCAGTCGCGCAGCATCACGGGCAGCTGAGTATCCACGATATAGTAGGAGAGCGCGCGGGCGAGCGCGAGGATCATCAGCACGCCGCCGATGATCGTCAGCGCCTTGAGCGATACGTCTACGAGCTGCCGGTAGCCGATCTCCCGGCGAATCACGACCTCGACGACGATCACGTAGGACACGGCGACCGCGGCGGTCTCCACGAGCGTGGCGATACCCGTGAAGTAGACCACGACGATCAGCACCGGCAGCAGAATCTCCCAGACCGACTCCGCGAGCGCCTCGAGTGCCTCACGACCGTCAAAGGGCACCGACGGCGTGCCGCGGCGGATCGCGACCACGACCCCCACCGCGCACATCGCAACGACCATCAGGAGACCGGGCAGGATACCGCCGAGGAAGAGGTCGAAGATACTGACCTGAGCGATCGACCCGTAGACGATCAGCGCGAGGCTCGGCGGAAAGAGGAGGCCGATGCTGCCGCTGCCGGTCAGCACGCCGGTGGAAAAACGCTCGTCGTAGGCTCCGCTTCCGGCGAGCACGTAGTAAAGCAGCCCGCCGAGCGCGAGGATCGTCACCCCGGAGGCGCCGGTAAAGGTCGTGAAGAAGGTGCTCGCGAGCACCGCGGCGATCACGAGTCCTCCCGGCATCCATCCGAACAGCGCGCGGAAGAGCCGCACGAGGCGCTCCCCCGCCCGGCTTTCGCTCAGAAAGAACCCGGCGAGCGTGAAGAGCGGGATCGCGGGGATCGTCCCGCCGGTCAGCATCTCGTAGCCTTCGTTCGCCACGACCGCGAGCGCGCCGAAGTCGCGCGCGAAGAGCAGGAGCGCGACCCCGCCGAGCACGATGAACAGCGGCACACCGAGAAAGGCGGCTACGACGAGCAGCACGATCAGCGGCACCGAGACAACCGGCACGAGGAGGTACCAGAGATCGACGACCCGGTCGACGAACTCAGGGATCACCGGCGCGTGCAGGTAGACGATGTCCGCGAGCGACTGCGAGGCGAGGAAGGTCCCGGTCAGGACGCCGAGCGCCGCAACGATCCACGCTACCGCGCTCCGCGGCGTACGCAGCATGAACCGCACGGTCATCACGAGGAACCCGAGCGGCATCACGGCGGCAAACAGATGCACCGGAAACACTCCGACCCTGGCCCGGGGCTCGAACCCGATGAACACGAAGGAGAGCGACACCCAGAAGAAGGCCGATCCGAGCGCGGCCGAGAAGAAGGCCCGCGCCACGCCGGCGGCGTCGCGCAGATGCCGCGGCAGCGCGTCGACGGCGACCGTGATCGCGAGATGACGCTCTTCGCGCGCGGTGATCATGCCTCCGAGAAAGGCACAGGAGAGCACGAGATGGATCAGATACGCGTTGTAGCCGGGGATTCCCCCGGCCGCCACGATCCTGACCACGATCTCGATCATGGGAAGGAGCGCCAGCAGCAGCAGTCCAAGCCCGCCCGCCCACGATTCGACGGCGCGGAGCACCCTGAAGAACCGGGGTCGAGCGTCGCTCATCAGCGGCTTTGATACTCGGCGAGGATTCGCTGGATCCGGGCGGTCATCTCCGCGTCGAATACCTCCTGGATCGCCTGGCTGTGTTGCTCAACGTCGGCTCGCCACAGCTCGTGGACCTCAGGGCTCAGCTCCTGGACCGACAGACCGTGGCGACGCATCATCACGAGCGCCTCGCGTTCCAGATCGCGGATCTGGTCGTCGATCTGGTTCGCCACCACGTCGGCAGATCTCAGGAGCTCGTCCTTGATCGCGTCCGGGACACGCCGCCAGGCGGCGTCGGTGATCACGATCGCCCCCAGGAAGGGCGCGACCTTGAGATCGAGCATGTTTGGAGCAAGAGCGAACCACTGGAACCCGGCTGCCACGAGCGGCGAGGTATAGAACGCATCGACCATGCCGCTGTTCAGTGACGTGAGCAGATCGGGCTGCGGCATGGGAATGGGCCGATACCCCATGATGCGGAATGCCTGCTGAAGCTCCTGATCGTTGGGGTTCGCCGCGAGTCGCTGTCGCTTGAGGTCGTCCGGATAGGTGACCGGCTGTTTGCTGAAGAAGTGAATCCAGCCGGCGTGCGACCAGGCCAGGACGTGGAGGCGGTTGCGCTCGAACTCCTCGTTCAGCTGCGGCTCGATCCGTTCCATCACGTATTCGAGCTCTTCTTCTGAGCTGATCATGAAGGGCACGCTCACCGAGAAGACCTCCGGCACGACATTCTTCATCCCGGCGCTCGTCAGGACGGCCGCCTGCAACTGGCCGATGCGCATCTTGCGGATGACATCCGCCTCTTCGCCGGCGATCGAATTGTGGTAGATACGGACCCGCACGCGCCCGTTGGAGATCCTGCTCCACTCGGAGGCCATCCGGTTCAGCGCCTGTCCCCACGGCGACGCTTCCGGCGCGACGCTTGCCAGCTTGATCTCCTGCGCGGCCGATGGGGCGGCACAGAGGACGATCAGGAGCAAACCCGTGAGCATGCCTCGTCTGGTCAAAACTCCTCTCCTTCGTCTTCCGGCCAGTCGAGCAGGAAGAAATCCTCGATGTTCTGAAGGTACCAGCGCGCCTTCCGTTGAGTCAAAATGTTTATCAGGCGAGCCGCAGGATGGTCGTCGGGATCAACGGCGAGCGCCCGGTTCATCAGGTCGACGAACAGATCGACGTCCTGCCGGGGAATGACGACCGCCTCCGCGTAACTCACGTAGGGCCCGGCCAGCCGTCCGGCGGCGATCTCGAGCGCGCGGGCGTGATGGTACTCCGCCTTCGCCTTGTCCCCGCCCATCGAATCCGGAAGCCCGGCGTAGTACTGGACGAGGAAGTCGTGGATCGCCCCGTCGTTGAACTCCTCGTGGAGATCGAGCGCGCGCAGCATGAGCGGTTCGGCCCTCGTGACGGTGAACGCGAGGTCCAGATCGAAGGGGTCGAGCGCGAACGCGGCAACCCAGCTCGCGCCTATCCAGTAGAGAAAGGGAACGTCGTCCCGCCGCATCCTGCCCAGGTAGGCGAAGACCGCCTGCCGGTCGGCGTCGAACAACGCCTCGCGAAACCCGGCGTACCGCGCCTCGAGCCCCCGCACGAGGTACTCACGCCCGCGAAGGTAGAGCCGCTTCGCGCGGGCCTGCATCGCCTCGCGGCGATCCCACTCCTCGAACGGGAGCATGCTCGCCGGGGTCGCGACGAAGGCGTTCGCGTAGGAGACGAAGCCGCTGCCGGTCGCGAGCAGGAGCTCCTCGTGCTCGGGAGTCTGTTCCAGAATCGTCTCGTAGAGCTTCAGGGCGAAGGGCAGGGCATCGCCCACGAGCTCCGGGTCGTCGTCGGCGGTGAACACCGACCCCTCGTCGCCCTCGCCGCCGGCGAGCGCGTTCGCGAGGGCGTTCACCGCGATCTGGTTGATCGAGCAGCCGGCAACCAGGACGAGGAGGAGAGCAGTGAAGATCACCAGAACGAAGGGGTGAATACGGCGCATATACGGGATGAGAGTCTACGGGTATGCTCGGCACCTGTCAATCTTGCGATTCAGGCGCCTCGCTCTACTCGAGACCGAGCAGGTCCCTGATCGCGTCCCACGCCGCGCGTCGGTAACGGAACCAGTCGTCGGTATCCTCCTCGTCCTCGACGTAGGCGATCAGGCCCCAGGCCTGGGCGATGAGAAGCTCGTGCGCGCGCAGCATCCGGCTCAGCAGCTCGCGATCGCCGGCCGCGATCCGTTCGTCCAAGACGATGCGCTCGAGCGCCTCGATCGACGATTGGCTGAGACCGATCAGATCGCGCGCGAGCTCGTCGGTGAACGAGGCGGTATAGGCCGCGGTGGCGTATCCGTCGGCAAGCGTCCCGAGCAGGAAGTAGCTCGTGTAGAGGCTCGAGGCGCCGAGCGCGCCCACGGCGTAGAGCGCCGGGTCGTCCTCGTTCGCGCCAAGCGCCGAGGCGACCAGCAGGGCGAGCAGGATGCAGGTCAGTCGTTGAGATTCCCGTTTCATTGTCCTCCTACAGCGGCAGAATGGTCTGATGCTCGGCGAGTCCGGGCACCTCGTCCGCCGCCTGCGATACCGCCTGTGTTCCGGCGACGACCACGACTCGCGCGTCGGTCATCGCCTCGAGCAGTCCGGCCGCCGCCCGCCGGAGGTCGGCCGGGGTCGTTGCGAGCAGTCTCTCGTGACTCTCCTGGCGCATCGCGTCGGTCACGCCGTAGAGGTGCCGACGCAGCGCCACGATGCCTTTCTCTCCGGGCGACAGCGGTCTGATGTGATGGCCGGTGACCCCGATGACGGCAAGCTCGAGCTCGCGATCCGGGACGGGAGCATCGGCCAGACGCTCAAGGCCGGCCCGGAATGCGGTGAGCGTGCCCGTGATCCGGGGGTCGCGGTACGACCAGAACCCGAACACCCCGTCGAGCCCGCGCGCGCTCGCGTTCGCGCCGTAGGCGCCGCCCTTCATCCGGATGACTTCCCAGAGAAACCCGGTGCGAAGCAGATGCGCGAGCACCTCCTCGTGCACGGAGCGCGGCGAGCCGTAGCGTCCTCCGCGACACGCGGCGGCGACGTAGGCGACATCCGAAGGAACGATGAGCGACTCGAATGCCGGCGGATCGGCGCGCCCCGACTGAACGGCAGACGGCGGCTCGTCGGCGAGCGGCGAGTCCGCGGGTCCGTGGGGCAACCCGTCCAGGAGCCGCGTGAGCGGCGGGGTCACGGCCGCCGCCGCGTCGGCTGCGCAGGTGAGATTCACCGTGACGTTGGGCCGGCGAATCACGGCGTCGGCTATCCGCGCGAGTGCTTCGCTCGACGAGCCGACGGGACTCGCCGCAAGCTCGTGGACGAAGAGCAGCTGCGTTACGCCGCGCCACTGCTCCTCGTAGCGATCCGCGTCCGAGAACGCCCGGGCGGCCCGGACAGCGGCGAAATGATGACCGGCAGGCAGCACGGCACCGCTCATGCCGCTCTTCGCTTCCTTGACGAGATCGTCGAGCCGCTCGGTATTGCCGAAGGGTGTCTCGAGGAGCAGCTTCAGCACGAGCTCGAGCGCGTCCTCCACGGTCGAATCGAGGGTCTTGATCCGGAACACGATGAATCGTTCGGCACTCCCGGCCTCTCCTGCCGGCAGCCCCGCTTCGCAGTAGCTCCCGAATCCGCCCATCCTGAGCGCGATCTCGGTGGCGACCTCGTCGTAGCTGCGACCGGGCAGTCCGAGCTCGCCGATCGCATCGACGTAGAGCGGCACGTAGGGAAGCAGCTCGGTCGGCAGTCGGGAGATGTCGAAGACCAGATCGAGGTAGACGACCCCGTTGGTGTACACATCGTGGTAGACCAGCGGCGCGCCGTCAACGTGTCTCGTTTCGGTGGGGATAACCTCGACCTTCGCGGGCAGATCGCCCACGCTCAGGAACGGGATCTTCGCGACGGCCTGCGGAGGATCCGGTGCGGACTGCAGCCGCTCGAGCTCCTCCTGCTGCCTGCGCAGCTGGTCCCGGTCGGCTTCGGTCATGCCGGCCGCGATGTCTGCAAGCCGCGCGGTGACCGCGGCGCGCTCACGGTCGGCCTTTTCGGGATCCGGTCGCACGGTCACCGTCACGCGGTGACGGTTCTCCAGCAGTGAGCCGACGATGAGCTTCTCGAAGAACCGGGAGTCGGCCGCGGCTTCCCGTCGCAGGGCCTCGAAAGGCTCCTCGAAGCGCATCGTCTCATCCGGTGCGGCGCCGTGCAGCCAGCCGCGAAGCGCCCTGTTCATCAGCCGCAGCCCGTTGGGACCGCCGCCCTTGATCTCGCGGTTACGGAACTCGACCTTGCGCAACGCCGCCTCAACGATGTCCGCCTCAATCCCCTCCTCGGCGACGGCTGCGAGCGAGTCGAGCACGAGCGCTTCGACCTCCGCCTTCTTCTGCGGGCTCGTGCCGCGCAGCCCCACGCCAAAGACCATCTCTTTCAGATCGGTTTCCAGCCCCGTGGGCGCCGAGAGATCCTCCCCCAGCCCCGACTCGATCAGGGCGCGGCGCAGCGGACCGGCGCTGGTGCCGAGCAGGACGTAGGACAGAAGCTCGTGCGCGATCAGGTTTGCCGGCTCGGTCACGGTGTCCAGGAGCCAGCTCACCGTGATCGACGTGGGACCCTCAGGGCCGTCGGAGGGACAGGTCACGACGAGCTCCCGCGGACTCTCCCAGCGCGGCTGGTCGGGAACCTCCAGCGCGATCTCCAGCCTCCCGAAATGAGAGAGAAAGGAGCGGTCCAGCAGCTCGAGGTAGTGGTCGGTGGGTATGTTGCCGTACAGGAAGATCCGCGCGGTCGACGGATGGTAACAGGTCCGGTGGAACCCCAGGAAGTCCTCGTAGGTCAGATCCGG
>SKQU01000316.1 GCA_007118855.1 Spirochaetaceae bacterium | reverse complement strand
GCAAGGTAGAGGCAGCAGGAGTCGGGTGAGACCCTGCGGGCTGATGTCCTATGAGGTCACAATACCTGTCCCGGCTGCATCCGCTGCATCCGCCTGGCCGAGTCACTGCGCGTGTCGCGGTTGAACACGCCGTGCGGCGGATGATGCGGTCACTTCGGCGAGCCCAGGGCTTCGCGCTCATCACGCTTGCGATTGGTACGATCTGCCAGCTCGGCATCGTCGTCTTCGTTTCGGTGACACCCGATCTCGTTGCGTCGCCCTTCGTGACGGAGGTCAGACTGCTCGCCCTGTTCGGCATGGGCGTCTCGTTCGGGTCGTTCGTCGTGAGCTCGCGAAAGGCGCTCTGGGGGCTCTTCGCGCTGCGTGCGCTCGTGGTCGTGGCTCTCCTGGGCACCCTCCGTGACGGAGCGGCCATGCTTTCGCTCATGGCGGTGCTGCCGGCCATGGTAGAGGCGTCGACGTACGAACGGTACCGCATCGCGATCATCCTGAACGGGGTAGTGCTCGCCTACTACGCGCTTCTGGCGTTGTCGCCCCTGGATGCTCAGCCTGATCCGGCGACGATCGCAGCCGTAGCCGGCGCGTTTCTCGCCGCCGTGATCTACCTGCTCGCCCAGTACTACCGGGAGGCTCTCGTCGGGCACTCCAAAAGGATCGTGAACCTGGAGCAGGCGTTCCAGCAGCTCACCGACTCAAACCTGGGGCTCCAACTGTACGCGTCGAACGTGGAGTCTGAGTCGGCCGGCCGTGAGCGAAGCAGGATCACCCGGGAGCTCCACGACTCGGTCGGGTATGCGCTCACCAACATCGGGATGATGATGAAGGCCGCTCGGGTATTGATGGACCGCGACCGGGAGAAGCTCGCGCAGATGATCGATGAGACGCAAGTCACCGCGAACGAGGCGCTTCGCGAGGCACGGCGAATCCTGTACAGGTTGCGCAGCGTGGATGACGAGTCGTACCAGGGCATGTGGGCGATCAGCCGGCTTGTGACGGCGTACCGGCTCGCTACCGACGTTGACGTGGAGGTGCACTACGGGAACCTCGAGTGGTCGCTCGGGCGCCAGATTGACCGCGCCTTCTACCGGCTCGTACAGGAGGGGCTCACGAACGCGTATCGCCACGGCGGTGCGACCAGGGTGAGAATCACGATGTGGATGGGTAATGACGAGGTCGTTCTCCAGATCTGGGACAACGGGGGTGGCGCACAGGTGATCAACGAAGGGATCGGGCTCGCGGGCATGCGGGAGCGGATGCGTGAGATCGGCGGGACCGTCTCCGCGGGGAACACGCCGGACGGCTTCGAGGTTACCGCACGCATGCCGTGGCGTGACGGGAGCCCGGTATGACACCTATCCGGGTGCTGATCGTCGACGATCAGAAGCTCTTCGCGGACAGCCTCACCATCGTCCTGGATGCCGACTCGGCCGATGACATTCGCGTCGTGGGAACGGCTCTCGATGGAGCCACCGCACTCGAGATGACCCGGGAGCTTTCTCCGGACGTCATCCTGATGGATGTTCATATGCCGGGCATCGACGGTGTTGACGCAACGCGGGCGATTCACGAGGAGTTTCCCGCTGTGCGCATCGTGATGCTCACGACTTTCGACGACGACGTCTACGTGCACGATGCGATCGAGAACGGGGCGGTTGGGTATCTGCTCAAGGACATCGACGTGGCTGAGCTCGCTGCCGCGATCCGCTCCGTCTACGCCGGCAGCTTCCTCGTCTCTCAATCGGTAGGTGCGAAACTCGCCTCCGGCGGCGCATCGTCGGGCCACGGTGCCGTGCCTTCCAGGGCCGAGCGGATCATGAAGGAGTTCCCGGATCTGACTCGTCGCGAAGCGGAGGTCCTGCTGCTCGTCGTTGACTCGTTCGACAACTACGAGATCGCCGAGCGGCTTTCAATCGCCGAGCAGACCGTCAAGAACTACACTAGCACCATCTACGCCAAGTTGGGCGTACGCGATCGGATCCACGCGGTTCGATTCGTCCAGAGTCGGACGGGAGTGCGGGCGGGTTCCGGGGCGGAGCCGTAGCGACTCTCACGGCGCTGAATGGTGCCGGAAGTGTACACACACGGCAGACCCCGAGCAGACGCGCGACTTTATGCCCAGAACTGGACCGATGGTGGGTCGCGCCGGTGCCGTCGCTATCGAGCCGGTACGTGCCGAGCATCCGAAGGCTATCCATCGCGCGGCTTTGGAGCGCCGCGACTGTGTGGCGAGCGTCGCCGGACCCACGATCGGGCCCGTCCGGGATCCCCAACAGACCGGAGGCGACTGGATCGTACCGGGATGAGGTGAACCCGACACGCACAGGGCGCATGAGTCCACAGCAACGCCTCATTGTGTCACCTGGCGATTCGCTGACGGCGCGGCCCACGCGTGCTGAGATCGCTTCAACGGAGGAAGACCGTGGCATGCCTGAACGAACGCTCGGAAGATCCTGACTGCCGATTCATGCTTGCCGGTCATCAGTTCTGGATGCCACTGAACCCCGATCAGAAAGGGGTGGTCGCAATGCTCGATCGCCTCAACCACTCCATCCGAGGAACGGCCTACGATCTCGAATGGTGAGGGCACTGTACGGATCGCCTGATGATGGAAGCTGTTGACCGTCATCGTGCCGGCTTCCACTATCTCGGCGAGACGAGAAGAAGGGGTCAACGATATCGCGTGATATATGGCGCTGTCGGGTCGTCGCGGCTCCGCAGCCTTCGGTTTCGTGTGTAATACGGCGTCGGACACCTCAGAGGGAATGTCCTGGATCAGCGATCCGCCGGTAGCGACGGCGATCACCTGGATGCCTCGACAGATACCCAACAGCGGCCGACGATCAGCCACAGCCCAACGGGTTATCTCAAGCTCGTCGCGATCTCGGTCAGGTTGGACGTCGCCGAGCGTCGCGTGTATCCTGGCGCCGTAGACTGTCGGATCTATGTCCCCGCCGCCGGCGAGCAGAATCCCGGCCGTTAAGTCGTACAGCCGCCGAAGCGACGGCCGGGGCAGGTTCAGTGGGATCATGAACGGCACCCCGCCAGCCGCCACAATGGCCTGCGCGTATGTCACGCTCTGCGCATAGACAGGCGTCCCATCGTATTGCGCGCTGCGATCGTTTTGGCACGGTAGACCGATGAGCGGAAGAACGGCAGGTGTTGTCACACGGAACCTCCAGCGAAGGATTGGCGTCTATACACTCGATGTCAAGCCGGCGGAGGCCGTTGTGACGCCGTTTCCGATGGCTGCGCCATTTCCACCAAGGTTGACGCGCGCAGACCGGTACCTCGGTACCACCCGCCGCCGATTCCGTGACCCTGATACTATTGCAGTAGTCGGTGTTCTGCCGGATGATCGACCAAGCTCTCAATAGCTTGAGCGAAGGTGTTTGACAGCCGCGATGCGAACAGTCTCACGTGTCACGCCATCGGTTCATTCTGCACTCAAATGGAACTGTTACTACCATAGGAGTAAAACATGGCCAGCTACACCGTGAGTCCCCCGGGCGTCGTCATAGACCACGTGCCGGCTACCACCAAGGCCTATGTCGGATCACCCAGTATTGTCAAACTGCCTGATGGTGCATACGTTGCGACCCATGATCTGTTCGGACCGGGTAGCACGTACAGCGCTACCAGGGTCTTCCGTTCGACGGACGATGGCCGCAGCTGGGCCCATGTGCTCACGCTCGACGACTCTTTCTGGGGTGGTCTGTTTGTCCACCGGCAGACGCTCTACCTGATGGGATGCATCGGCCAGTTCAAGTCCATGGTGATCCGCAAGTCGACCGACGGCGGACTCACCTGGAGTGATCCGAAAGACTCGAAGAACGGCCTCATCCGCGACGAAGGGCGATATCACACTGCTCCGGTGCCGGTCGTGGAGCACGACGGGCGGTTGTGGCGCGCCATGGAAGACGAGATCTCGGGCGCGAGGGAATTCCGGGCATTCATGGTCTCTGCTGGGACCGATTCTGATCTGCTTGACGCCGAGAGTTGGACGACGTCGACCCGCCTTCCCGGAGATCCTTCCTTGCTGAGCGGTGAGTTCGGCGGATGGTTGGAGGGAAACGCCGTTGTGGGTCAAGACGGTCACATGGTTGATATACTTCGAGTCGACTACCGGAAGGGAGGCGGGGAGTACGCAGCGATTGTGCGGATTTCTGACGATGGGCGCGAATCGTCGTTCAGCCCGGACGACTTCGTTCTCTTCCCCGGAGGATGCAAGAAGTTCACCATCCGTCGCGATCCGGTGGACGGGACCTACTGGACGCTCTCCAACATGGTGGCGGACGGGTTCGAGGAGTACAACGTCGAGCGTGCTCGAAACCTGCTGGTCCTGATGAAGTCGAGTGATCTACGCGAGTGGAGTGTAACCCGCAGGGTGCTATACCACCCGCAGATCGACAACCATGCGTTTCAGTACGTCGACTGGCAATTCGACGGCGACGACCTGATCGTAGTTTCGAGGACCGCGCATGAGGACGGCCTCGGCGGCGCCCACACCCAGCACGACGCGAACTTCATGACGTTCCACCGGGTCGACCAGTTTCGGACGACTGAGGCCGGATGACCGGTGGGTCGAGACCATGATGGATGACGGCAGCATTGGGAACCGTCCGAACGTCCTGCTCATTCTCACCGACCAGCAGCGATGGGATTCGCTTGGTTGTTATGGCGCCGACTGGGTCGACACCCCGGCGCTCGACCGGCTGGCGGCCGCCGGCGCACGGTTTGACCGCTGCTACTGCACGAACCCCATCTGCACGCCGAGTCGGGCGAGTCTGTGGACCGGGCGCCATCTGCCGGGCCACGGAGTATACCGGCTCGACAGCATCTTCCCTGACGATCAGGTGCTTTTCTCGCGGACGCTCAGGGATGCGGGCTACCATACCGGCCTGTTCGGCAAGCTCCACGTCTCAGGACGGATGTACGAGGAGGCGCGGCGACACCCGGACGACGGATTCGACGAGTACGAGTGGTGCCTCGAGTCGGTGATCAGTATGGACTCGCCCCTGCAGGCGTACAGCGCATGGCTGAGGCAACGGAATTCGGAACTGCACGACCGGATGAAAGCCAGGAGAAAGAACAAACCGCTGAGTGCCGTCTTCGATCTGATGGCGGGAACTTCAACCGGATCGCTTATCACCCTCGGTCTCGCCGCTCCTAAAAAGGATTCTGCCGGGGAAGGTTAT
>SKQU01000209.1 GCA_007118855.1 Spirochaetaceae bacterium | reverse complement strand
TCGGGAGCTTTCTCGTGACCTGCCCCCCGGCCTCGCTCGCGGAGCTCACGCGCGTCCTCGGTGAGACGCCCTGGGTCGAGATAGGCGAGGTGGTCGCCGATCCCACGCTCACCGTGGAAGACGGTTCGGCCACCGTGGTCTGGTCGCTCGACGAGCTCCTGCGTGCGTGGAAGGACTTCGCCCGGCGCGCGGGGGCGGACACGACGCCGCGCACGGTTTGCGAACGACGGGGCGAAACGCGGCGCGCCCCGGCAACCGCCCCGGCAGGCTCGGCGACCGGACGGGCTCGCCCGCGCGCGCTGATTCTGACCGGGTACGGCATCAACGCCGACCGCGAGCTCGCCCGGGCGTTGGAGGTCGCCGGGGCGCAGGTGCGCATGCTGCACCTCAATGACCTGCTCGAGCGCCCGGAGGCGCTCGACGAGGCGGCGATCCTTGGTATTCCGGGAGGATTCTCCTACGGGGATCACGTCGGGTCGGGCATGATGCTCGCCCGGCGCCTGCGCGCGTTGCGGAGCCGGCTCGACCGGTTCAGGGAGCGCCGGGGGCTCATCATCGGCATCTGTAACGGTTTCCAGGTCCTCGTGAAGCTGGGGATGCTTCCGGACCTCGCCGGCGAATGGCGGCCGGAGGTGTCGCTTGTCCACAACGAGCGGGGTGTCTTCGAGGACAGCTGGGTCACCGTAGAGTTCGATTCCACGTGCCGGTCGCCGTGGCTGACGGGACTGACCCTGATGGATGTTCCCATCCGGCACGGCGAGGGCCGTTTCGTCGTCCGGGACGAGGGGGTGCGCGCAGCGCTCGCCGACCGTGGACTCGTTGCGCTGCGCTACGTGGGGCGCAATCCCAACGGCTCGCTCGACCGGATCGCCGGGATCGTGGACACGACCGGGAACGTGCTCGGCATGATGCCGCATCCGGAGGCGTATCTCAGCGCGCAGCATCATCCGCACTGGCGGGATCGTGCAGTCGACCCTGAGGGGGGATTGCCGCTGTTCCGCAACGCCGTGCGGCACGCCCAGTCGGTCGCCGGCGTTTGAAAAAATCGGACTTCCATCGTACTATTGAGGTGATGAAGAACATCATGCTGGTGGAGGCGGAGATCTGGACCGTAGCCCGGACGGACAAGGGGAACGCGGTGCTGGTCAAGCCCATAGGCTCCGAACGGGCCGTTCCCATCTTCATCGGTCAGCTCGAGGCGCAGTCGATCCTGATAGGTCTCGGCAACGTTCCCATGCCGCGCCCGCTCTCCCATGACCTGTTCGTCACCATGATGGAGAAGCTCAACTCCACGATCGACCGCGTCGACATCACGGAGTTGAAGGACGGAACCTTCTACGCCCGCATCGTCATGAAGCAGGGGCTGAAGAAGATCGTGATAGACAGCAGGCCCTCGGACGCGCTCGGCATTACCGCCCGTATTCACTGTCCGCTCTACATCGCCGAATCCATCGTCGAGGAGGCCGGCATCGCGATCAACCTCATCACCGAGGAGGAACCGACCGGCGATGTCCCGGACTCTGAGGACGTGGAGCGAAACCGGCTCGAGAAGCAACTGCAGAAGGCGGTTGACGACGAGGACTACGAGGAAGCAGCCCGGCTGCGCGACAGGATCAACGGGCTCGGCTGAGCGACCTACTCGCTTGCGGTGATGCGTTTCGCCGCACGAATATAATGGCGAAGCCGATCTCCGGGCACGAGGTGCCGGCTGAATCTCGCCTCGCAGTAGATTTCTGCAACAGTCACCGCGTCGGCATAGCGCTCCGGCCGTAGCGCCGCGACCCGCAGCAGGTACTCCTTCGCAGCCTCACAGCGGCGGTAGGCAAGACCGCGCCTGCCGCCCCATCGAGTCACGTCCACGAACACCCGCACGACGCGATCCATCTGCACGCGCTTGCGAAGTCCCGGTCTCCAGCGTCCCTGCCGCCAGGCGTGGGCGTCAGCGCCGTCAGATCCGGTCTGCGCCGGACCGGCTCGACGCACTCGTCGCCACGGGCCGTGCCGCAGGAGGCGTACGAGGATCCGCCAACGGCGCGCCAGGCTGCTCCAGAGATCCCTGATGAGCGCATGCGGCCGGAACTCGAGCAGCGCCCTGCGGAAGCCGGGTGAGAAGATGGGGCCGAACACGAGGACTGCCGCGGCGACGATCACCGCCGTGATGAGTAGCCGCTCGACCAGGTAGGCCAGAATCCTCAGAAGCAGCGGTGGTTCGCGGTGCTCCATCTCGCCCATGATCTCCAGCAGCTGCGGGTACATCGCGAGCGGCGAGACCGGTTGGGGCCGCCGGAGGAGATAGTCCTCTTCCATCTCGCGGCCGAAGAGCCCCGCGAGCCAGCGGAAGAAGCCGGCGATCGTGTCCAGCGGCACCAGGCTCGCGGACCGGCTGAGCGCGAAGCTGAGGGCGAGCACGAGGAGCACGAGCGCGGTCGCGGCGAAGGTCCTGCGCCGCTGGAATCGCAGCGGCACCGGCAGGCCCTCCCCGTTCGCCTCGTACTCCTGGATGAAGACGTTGAGGCTTCCGGTCACCGCGAGCGCACTGATCGCGTAGACGACGAGTATCACGAAGGCGCCGCCGCCGGCATGCAGCATACCAATCCCAAGGACGTCGAGGCTCGCGAAGACCGTGAGCACGGCCAGCAGCGCGAAGAGCGTGCCGATCAGGCCGCGAGCGCGGCGCAGCTCCCGGACGGTCTGCGCCATCTCGCGCTGGTGTTCGATGACCGCGTGGCGCAACTCCTCCCCGCGCTTGCCCGCAAAGGCGCGAAGCAGCGCTTCGCGGCCCCGGAGCCGGTTGTGGAAGGCGAAGGCGATAAGCCAGGCGGTGGCAACGGCAGCGAGCGGGATCACCTGATCGAGCGAGGGCTCGAACCTGCCGGAGAGCGGACCGGGGCGGCCGAGCGACAGGACGAGGTAGACGAGCGCGAGATAGATGAGCGCCTCCCGCAGCCGGTTGACGAGGCCCGCGCGCTCGCGGTAGAGGGCGTTTCCCACGACCGCCTCGACGAGGGTTGCGGTGACGATCGCTGCTGCCGTCACGAAGCGTGGTGCCGGGATACCCAGGTTGACGCCTATCAGCCAGACCGCCGCGAGCACCCCGCCCGAGGCGATGGAGATGCTCAACAACGGGTGCACGACCACCCGGTACAGCTCAGGCTTGTAGCGCGAAGAGATCATCGCCGTGCTCCGTGATCCGGTAGACCCGCACCGTCTCGACCGATAGCTCGTGCCAGGTACGTACCCCCTCGTCGGTATAGTAGAGCCGCAGAAGCGACCGGTCGCCCATCGACCGCAGGAGCGCCGCGATCGACTCAGCCGGCAGGGGTGCTCCCAGGTAGAACAGGCGCGTGCCCCAGGAGGTGGAGCCGCGCTCGAGGTACCGCTCCACCGGGTCCTCGTCGAGGTCGTTCACGGTGATCTGCGCGAGTGTCTCGAGGATCTCGACCGCGTGCCGCATTCCGGCTCCGACCCTGATCCACGGCATGACGCGCTCGGCAAGCCCCTTGACCACCCCCGTCGTCACGAGCCCCACCTCCTGCCGGCGATCCGCGAGATGGTGCACCAGACTCGCCGCCGCGTCGATCGTACGCTCGGTGTGCGCGAACCGGTTGCGCCGCTCATACGTGCTCGCCGTGAGGTTCAGCAGCACCATTACCGGGACGTTGATCGTGGGCAGCCATTCGGTCGAGTGCAGCGCGCCGAGTCGCGCGCTCGCCTTCCAGTTGATTCGGCGCATCTCGTCTCCGGCCACGTATTCGCGGACCGAGCGGTAGCGCGTGGGATCTTCATAGATCCGGCTCGCCGTGGTGATGCTGCCGGCCGGAAGCCCGCGGCGTACCGGAAGCTCGATCGTGTGAATGCGCGGATAGACGATGAGGCGGGCCTCATCGGGAATCGTGATCGACACCGGGTAGAGGCCGAGCGGATCGGTGAACCGGACGAGGAGCGGACCTATGCGGTAGGCGCCGCGGCTCATCGCGCGGATATCGTACTCGAGCCGGGTCGTTTCTCCCGCGCGCAGGCTCATCAGACGGATGTTGTCCTCTCCGGTGTAGAGGCTGCCCGGCTGATCGTTGACGACGAGCCAGGGTAGCGGCAACAGGCTGCCGTTTGCGATCCGGATCCGCACCGTCACCACCTGGTGCCGGTACGCCCGCAGCACGCTTTCCTCCCGCTCGACGCGAAGCCCCCGGCGCACGAGCCGCGACCAGGCGTAGCTGAGCCCCATGACCGTGAGTATGAGATAGCCTGTCCACTGGACGACGTAGAAGGGCATGAAGAGAACCAGGAAGAGCCCGACGACCAGCAGCGCGATGCTGCGGGCTCTCATGTGCGCTGCTCCGGGATCACGGGAGTGGGAACCGACTCCAGTACCGACGCGATAACCGAGTCGGCCGTCACCCCGCGGATCACCGCCTGGCTCGTGAGGATGAGCCGTTTCGCGAAGACCGGCCGGCAGAGCTCCTTCACGTCCTCCGGGATCACGTAGTCGCGTCCGCGAACCGCCGCGAGCGCCTGCGCCGACTTGTAGAGCGCGATCGTCCCGCGCGGGCTCGCCCCGATGCGCACGTGCTGATGGGCCCGGCTCGCCTCGACGAGCCCGCTGATGTAGTCCATCACGTCCTGGTCGACGTGCACCTGGACGACCCGCGCCTGCAGCGTCGGTACCTCGCCTATCTCGGTGACCGCCTCGAGGTCGACCACCGGGTGAGTGAGTCGGCGCTGGCTGTCGACGATGCGCTGTTCGACGCTGCGATCGGCGTAGCCGATGCTCATGGAGAGCAGAAACCGGTCCTGCTGCGCTTCAGGCAGCGGGAAGGTCCCTTCGAACTCCACCGGGTTTTCCGTCGCGATCAGGAAGAAGGGATCCGGCAGCTCGCGCCGCCTGCCCTCAATGCTCACCTGGCCCTCGCCGGTGGCCTCGAGCAGCGCCGACTGCGTGCGCGGCGTCGCGCGGTTGATCTCGTCCACGAGCACCACGTTGGCCATGATGGGCCCTTCCCGGAAGGTGAAGGTGCCGTCCTGCGGGTTGTAGACGCTGACGCCCAGGATGTCGGCCGGAAGGAGATCCGGCGTGCACTGGATCCGGGTGAATCGTCCGCCCAGGCTCGCGGCGAGCGCCCGGGCGAGGATCGTCTTGCCCATCCCCGGCACGTCCTCAAGGAGTACGTGTCCGCGGCACAGAAGCGCCACCAGGAGCGCTTCAATGACGCTGCGCTTGCC
>SKQU01000324.1 GCA_007118855.1 Spirochaetaceae bacterium | reverse complement strand
TACCCCCACCCGGCCGGCCGTCGCGCCGCCGCCTCCCCGCCGCGGTGACCGCCGGCCGACGAAACGGCCGTGAGCCTCGCCGACCACGGCGGCGCAGTGACGGCAGCCGCACCGGGCAGTCACCCCCCGAATTTGATCCGACCCTGCCAAACTGAGAACCTCCGTCTTCGACCTGACCCGCAGGTTGGGACTGGCGCGCTCCGATCCCGCCGGACAAGCAATCAAAAAGCACGAAACGGCTCGGGACAGTGGATCTGGCTCCAGGCGCGGAAGACGCCGCGGGGCCGTTTGCCCGCGAGACGGCTCAACCGCGCCGATAGGTTTTCCTGTCGTTAGCTTGCGCGCCGATCCCGAACGCGCGCGCGCCGCTCTTGCGGAGGCGGCGGAGTCCGCGCGGTTGACGGTTTCATTCGGGTCTTCGCGCAGGTCGAAGAAGAGCTCGCGGCCGGTGACCATGTCCCAGATGAACTTCTCCCTGCCGTTGGTCACGAACTGGCACGAGACGTCGTCGTAGCAGACGGAGTGCTCGCCGTGGACGCACTCGCGCCAGGGAACCTCTTCGCCACGGAGCAGCGGGAGCACGCTGCTCCCCTCGACCGTCGCCGGAATGGGGACCCCGGCACCTCGAGGAGTTCTGCGACGTCTACGACGAAAGGTACGCTGCCAAGTACGGTATGTTCCGCCTCGATCGCATCCGCGACACCTGCCCTCGATGTCCATGCGCGTCTTGCCCTCGCTCGTCCGCGCATCGATCCCGCGAACGTGGTTCGCGTTACGGCCCGACTGCTTGATGATCTGCGGGCTGAACCCGGTCGAATCCCAGCTGAAGTCGGTGTAGGAGAGTCGGCCGGCCGCAACCTCGGCGTCGGCGTTCACCCGTAGCTGCTCAAGGTCGAGCGAGTCGACGTCGTACCCCGCAAGCGTGCACACCATCGTTCCCGGCTGGAGCGTCTCACTCACGCGAACCGGATACCCGGCGATCGACGCCAGATTCGCGTCGCCGGTCGCGTCGATCACGACCGTCGCGCGAAACTCGCGCGCTCCCTCCTTGCACGCGACCACCACCGTCTTCGCGTGCTCGTCCTCGCTGACCCCCGTTGGCATCGCGTGGAAGAGGCATTGCGCTCCGGACTCCAGGACAACCTCGTCGCAGATCATCGCGTAGACGAACCGGTCCACCAGGACGTGCTCGGTGTGGTGAGGCCTCTGCCTCTGCCGTGAGAAGTCGGGAAGTATGCTCCCGGTCTCGCGGGTGACCCGCTCGATCAGCTCCCACGCGACGCCGCCAATGATTGGCCTCGTCCACGCATGGAACAGACCCGGGAAGTTCACACCGCCGGTTGTGGTCGTGCCGCCCTATTGACCCGTCTTCTCGATGAGAAGCGTCGCGGCACCAAGGCGCACAGCCTGGACCGTCGCCGGGATCCCCGCGGGACCGCCTCCGACAACAATGACGTCGTACTCGCTCTTCATCGTTCCTCCCGGATCGGCAGCCGACCCTCTATCATCTTCTCACAAGCTGATCGGGCCGGGTGTAGACGCCCATGCGGTAGAAGCCGATGTAGTACTTCCGGCCCGGGGTCGACGGGACGGGAAGCGCAGTCCCCTATTTCGACTTCGCCGGGCTGAACCGCTTGCACTCCATCGTCGGGATGAACTTGTAGTGTCTATCGTTTGCCGTCAGGAGCACTTTGCCGCTTTGCACGACCGTCGCGGCAATGAAGGCGTCGGCCAGTTCCATTGAGTGACTCAGCGCGTATTCCTGTATGTAGAACATTGCTCGTGAAGATGCTTCTCTGCTGATTTGCACGATCTCCAGATTCCACTTCTGTATCTGCGTCTGGAATGCTCGGCTCTCTGCCTTGTTCCGCATTCCTTGCATGAGTTCCATATAGGTGATCACCGATATCGAGAATGGGACCGCTTCGTCGACCGCCTTCCGCGCTGCCTCATCGCCTCTCAAGTACCAGATCAGCACGTCGGTATCGATGATCAAAAGCGCCGCCCTTTTCTGATGTCTCTCACTTCCTCGTCTACAGTTTTGCTGCCCGCCCGGTCTTTCCACATACCGAACATCGACTCATCGCAAGTGTCTGAGGGGGAAGAATCGTAGGGGACGATCCTCGCCACAGGCTTCCCCCGATAGGTCACCGTAACCTCCTGCCCAACGGCAACCTGGTCAATTATCTTGCCGGGCTGTATCCGGAGTTCCTTTGTCGTGACTTCCACGGGATCGCTCCTCTGACTATACACTAGAGAGTGTACACTACAATGAGGATGGGTTCAAGTATTCCGCCAGATTCGTCTCGGCTTTGCGATCGACGAACAGGCTTTCGCGTCTACCGTCCTTCCGCCCCCACCTACCTTCGAACCGCCGCCTCCATCGCGGGTACACGCGCGACGAAGGCGTCGTAGTCGCGTTCCTCGGGGGAACCTCGCATGATCTCGGCTCACGCGAGGATCCGGGGAAAGATCATCGGCTCAATGAGCTCCTCGGTCAGGTACTCGGTCCAGCAACAGCACTCGACCCCCAGAAACTCCCCCGGCGTGCCGACGGCGTGCTCAGACAGGGATCGATCGTAGGTAGCCGTATAGACCTTTCGAAGGTCCGAGGTTCGATCCTCGGCGAAGTGCTCGTCGGGTGCGGTCGGGAAGCTCAGATACGTGAAGCTGTTCGGCGACGCGATGACTCGATGCCCTCGGCGCAGAGCCTCGCGCGCAGCGCTATCGCCGTGAGTGCGCTGGCGTCACCACTGGATGATGAGCGTTGGAGGTGGCGAGCCGTCGAGGTTCTCTTCCCATCCGAGCGCGTGCTTTCCCAGGTTCGCGAGCGTAGCGGCGGCTCGCCGGATCAGGTAGCCGTGAAGCTCGTTGTAATCGCCCAGACCCTCGTCGTGCATGCGACTGCGGCACGGTGACTCAGAAAGCGAGTTCATCACTTTCTCGAGCCGACTCCGGATCTCGATCGCGATCGGCGCCAGCTCGTCGTTGTCCATCGCCTGCATCGAGCTCACGGGGTCCGCTTGACAGAAATGTACCACTAAAGTATCACTACTATGTGAAGACCGAGCTCGTTACCAATCTCAAGCGGCAGGCCACCCGCATCCTCGCTGACATGCGTGAAACGGGTGAGTCCGTACTGATCACCGAACATGGAAAGCCGTCAGCGTATCTCGTGGATGTCGACTCCTTCGAGTTCATGGAGAACAAGCTCCGCGTCCTGGAAGGTATCGTGCGCGGAGAGCGCGCCGTGGTCGAGGAACGGGTCTATTCTGAGGAAGAAGCGACCAAACAGATGAGCAAGTGGCTCGACTGATCTGGTCGCAACCGGCCCTGCTCGACCTGGAGGAGATCGCCGAGTACATCGCTCTTGACAACCCGTCGGCTGCACAGCGCTACGTTCGCAGAGTGTTCGCTGCGGTCGCGCGACTCAAGCGCTTTCCACTCTCCGGCAGACGGCCGGAGGAACTACCGTCGACACCATATCGGGAGTTGATCCTCCCGCCGTGCAGGGTCTTCTATCGAGCCACCGAAGACGTCGTGTTCATCCTGCACGTGATGCGTTCAGAGCGACTGCTCCGTTCCTTTCTGCTCGAGCAACCCGGCGCTTGTCGAAGCAATGAACCATCTTCAGGAGAGCGGCAAGATCAGGCTCCGCGCGCATGCCGTACCAGCGCGGGAGCCTGACCGGGAAGTTCCATCCGGGGCAGCCGGTAGCCGACGGACACCGAGCGCGCCTGCAGGGCGATCGACTCGCCGACGACATCGCGGCTGCCGAACGCTTCCGTGCCCTCGCTGACGCGCGAAGCGGGGGCATGGGCGAGCTCGCCATGCAGTACGTGCTCCACGAGCGTCGCACCAGGTCGCCTTCGGGTCGACGCCGCACCGCCTGGCAAGCCGATGGTGGAACGCGCGGACCCCGGTGCACAGCCCTATGGTCCGGATCGGCGAGCTCAGGGCGAGGGCCCGGCAGTTGACCGACATCGGATTGGTGAAGTTGACCAGAAGCGCATCCCGGCAGAGCTCCTCCATATCGTGGGCGATCGCGATGAGTTGCGGGACCGTTCGAAGCGCCCGCGAGAGGCCGCCTGTCCCGGCGGTATCCGCTGTCGTCTGGTAGGCCCCGTGGCGGCGTCCTGGCAGAAGATCATCCAGCCACGCCTTGCGACCTCCGACGCCGATCACCGACACAACCGTCGTCTAGCGGCCGGTCCTGAATGTCTACCATCGCGACGTCCCATTCGCCACCGACTCGAATGAGACCCTCAATGATTGATCGGGTGAAGTACGTACTTCCCACCCCCAGTAGAACGATCTTTCGCGTCATGACCGTGCCTCCTCCTGCGTTTTGCTCAATGATGCCTTGCGGTCCGGCGAGCCGTCACGCCCCGGGCCGCCGCCCCGCTCCGACCTCCCCGGCCACCGCACCGCGACCCTTCCGTCACCCCGGGCAACCCGGGGCTTGACGAATGCGGGTCGATCCGTTCTACTGGCAACCGTTACGATTCCCGTTCGAACGACTGGGGTGATATGTTCAAAGATGAGCGCCAGGACGCCATCTTGCAGCTGCTCGCCGGGCAGAAGGCCGCCACCGTGCCTGAGCTCAGCGAGCGCTTCGGCGTGAGCGAAGTGACGATCCGGCGGGACCTTCATGACCTGTCGGCGAGCGGGAAGGTCCGCCGCGCCCACCGCGGAGCGATCAGGATCACACCGGCGCCGCCGGAGCCGCCCATCATGCAGCGCATGGTTGTCGCCCGGCCGGTGAAGCAACGGATCGTCGATGCGGCCGTGAAACGAGTCTCTGAGGGCGACTCCATCTTCGTCGGCTCCGGAAGCACCATGACCCTGCTGGCTCAGCATCTGCGCGCGTTCAGTCGCCTGACCGTCGTCACCAACTCCATAAGCGTTGCCGCCGAGCTCGCGCTCGCTCCCGGGAACGTCAACGTGATCGTAACCGGCGGTGAGCTTCGGGGAGCCGAGTTGTCGCTTCTCGGCTACATCGCGGAGAGCTCGCTCACCGAGATCCGGGTCAGCAAGGTCTTCATGGGCGCCCAGGCGCTGAGCGTGGAAGGCGGGTTCACGACCGACAACCTCTCCGAGGTGGCGACGACGCGGTATGTGATCAACATGGCCCATCAGCTCTACGTTCTGGCTGATCGCAGTAAAATCGAGAAAGTGGCCGCCGCCTTCATCGTGCCCCTCGATCGCATCGCGACGATCATCACCAACGC
>SKQU01000172.1 GCA_007118855.1 Spirochaetaceae bacterium | reverse complement strand
CGACCGACAGCACCTTTGAGGAGGCCGTCAACACACGACGTCTGCTCGCCGACTATCCCCATATTCAGCACCTCATCGTCGTTACGAGCGACTACCACAGCTATCGCACTCAGTGGACGTTCCGGCGTGTGCTTCCCGCGCGCATCCGCATCACCATGGTTCCCGTGCGACACGGTCACTGGAGTCCTGATCTCGCCCGCGGATCAGGGCCGCCGGCGAGGCTGTTCCGCCGGGAGCAGGTCAAGTTCCTGGGGTACTTCGTGCTTTACGGGTGGCGGATCTACTGATGGCGCCGGGGCGCGCCGGGCGCACTGGTATTGCGGCCGGAACCCGGCTCCGGTATTCTGGGGCCGCTGAAGGGGGCTGGTATGCGGATCGTTCGGGTCGCGGTCGTCGCTTTCTTGATTCTACTGCCGACAGGCGTGATGGCGGCCGACGGTTCGACGCCGGAGGCCTCCGGTGCCGAGTCGGTCACGAGCGCCTTCTTTGAGGCTACTCCGGTCTATACCTTCGGGCGGCGGCCCATCGTGCTCGGGACGTCCGACCTGCTGCCGACCCACCCGCCGTTCATGGAGCTGACCCTGGCCCACCACCGGGCAGGGGGGCTCGTCGCGGAGATCAAGGGTAGCTGGCGGCCCGAACTGTGGCTGCAGAGCCCGATCAACATTCCATGGGGGCCGGAAGGGAACCGACTCGCCTTTGAGAACAACAGCATCGTCATCGGGTATCTGTCGGTCCCGACCGGAGTGGGAGAGATCGTGCTCGGCCGGCAGCGGGTCAGCCTGGGACCCTCGCCGCTCACGAACATTCTGGTCTCCCGGCAGGTTCCCTACGTGGACGGACTGTTGTACACCGTCAACCTGGGTCGCTGGTCGATGACCCATCTGCTCGCCACGCTCGACAACCGGCGTGCGGCCGGCGATCTTGCGGTTCCTTTCGCCCGCGAAGGGTACGACTGGGGGATTACGACGATCCTCCTCTCATCGCGGCGATTCGTCTGGTCGGCTGCGGCCCTCGAGCTCGGTATCGGCGCGCAGACGATCATCTCTCGCAACTACAACGCGTTTCAGGCGGGCGACGTTCTTCCCGTCTTCTCCATCCACAATGCGTACCCAGGCAACAACAACCTGCTCATCACCTTTGACGGGACCTACGCGATCACCGACGAGCTTTCCGCGTATGCCGCCGTCGGCTTTGACGACATTGACGCAGGCATGTTCGGCATTGCCGACGATGAGATCCCCACCATCTGGGCTTGGTTCCTGGGCGTGGATGCCGCCCGGCAGACGCGTCATGGCCAGGCGGCCGTCACCGCGGAGGTCGGGAGCACGCACTACCTGTGGGGGTCGTTCGAGGACGAGTACCCGCTCTCCCGGTCGATCTACCGGATGCGAGCGGACGGACTCCACCGGCAGATGCCGCTCAACTCACCCTTTGGTCCGGCGCGCCTCTGGTTCCTCGCTGAGGGTTCGGTCGACCTCACGGGCTCTCTGCGTGTTGCTCCAAAGCTCCTCCTGCTCGCGGGCGATCCCGACGTCGATCTGGTTTCGCTCCCCTACGCGCCGCGCGAGACGCGTAGGGAGTTCCTGCTCCTGCGCGGCACAGGCGTCCTCTCCTGGGATCCGCACCCGTCGGCGACGCTCTCCCTCGCCCCGGGCTTCGACTATACGGATGAGACCTTCCACCCGAGCCTGTCGCTGGGCGCCGTGTGGCGCACGACTTTCGAGTGGCGCCAATCGTCGACCGCCGGCGGACCTCCCGCTGATGAGCTGCCATCGTATTGAAGCGCGGTGGTCATTCAGGGCGTCCATAGAGTAGAATATGGAAGGACGGCATATGGCACTGACCGATCGCGACCGGTTTCGTGTTGCTGAGCACACTCATGAGTCTGTACGCATTCCTTGCGTGAGGGATACTGGAAACGAGTAGATGAACCTCAGAAAGGTGCTGACTGTCTCACGGATCTTCCCGTGGATTGAGGCTTCAGACAAAGACGCGGCGATCCGCGAGATGGTGCGCCTGCTCGCGGCGAGCCGCGGGGTGACTGAGATTGGGCCGCTCCTCGCGGCGGTGCTCGCGCGCGAGGCGAAGGAGTCCACCGCGCTCGAGCACGGGATCGCCGTGCCGCACGGGAAGACGGACGCGGTGGACGATCTGTTCGCCGGGATCGGGAGGGTTCCCGAGGGCGTCGACTTCGGTGCGCGCGACGGAGAGCCGGCGCGGATACTCGTGATGACGATCTCGCCGCTCGCGCGAACCGGTCCCCATCTGCAGTTCCTGGCCGAGGTGATGCGGCTCCTGCGGGATCCCGTGCGCCGGCAGGGGATCCTCGACGCGCCGGACGCCGCGACGATCCTCCGGCTGGTGGTCGCATGACGCACGCCGTGACCGTGCTGATGTTGCAGCTCGCGGCGCTTCTGATCGCCGCGCTCTTCGCCGGGCAGCTTTTCGAGCGGGTGCTCCGGCTTCCGCGCGTGCTCGGCGAGCTCTCCGGCGGGTTGATCGTCGGTCCGTTTCTCCTGGGTCGGATACCAATCCCCGGTCTCCACCAGCCGCTCTTCCCGCTCGACCAGGGCGGCGTGCTTCCGGTGAGCGTCGAGCTCTACGGAATCGCCGTGCTCGCCTCCATCATCCTCCTCTTCCTCGCGGGGCTCGAGACCGACCTTCCCACCTTCATCCGGTTCAGCGGCGTCGCAGGCGGGGTGGGGCTTGGAGGCGTCGTGGTCTCCTTCGTCGTGGGCGCGGGAGCCGCGGTGGTCTTCCTCCCCGGGGTTCGCGGGTTCGGCGATCCGCAGGCGCTCTTCCTGGGGACCCTTGCGACCGCGACCTCGGTCGGGATCACCGCGCGCATCCTCTCTGAGAAGCGCCGGATGTCGAGCCCGGAGGGGGTAACGATTCTCGCCGCCGCCGTTCTCGACGACGTGATCGGGATCATCCTGCTCGCCGTCGTCGTCGCGCTCGCGCGCGTGACCGACTCCGCGGTGGACTGGGCGCAGATCGGGAGGATCGCCCTTCGCGCCTTCGCCTTCTGGATCGGGTCGACGGCGATCGGTATTCTGGTCGCGCCGTGGCTCGTGCGGGGGCTCAAGCGGCTGCAGTCGATCGAGGTGATCGCGGGAGTGAGCTTCGGGCTCGCGCTGCTGCTCGCCGGCGTCGCCGAGATGATGGGGCTCGCGATGGTGATAGGTGCCTACGTGACCGGGCTTGCCCTGAGCAGGACCGACGTGGCCGACGAAGTGCGAGAGCAGCTGCACGGGCTGTACGCCTTTCTCGTGCCGCTCTTTTTTGCCGTGATGGGACTGATGGTGGACTTCAGCGCGATAGGGCCGGTACTGGTGTTCGGGCTCCTGTTCGCGGTGCTTGGCATGGCGAGCAAGATCGTGGGGTGCGGGCTGCCCGCGATGGCGCTCGGGTTCAACCTTCGCGGGGCGCTGCGCATAGGGGCCGGCATGCTGCCGCGCGGCGAGGTGACGCTCATCGTCGCGGGGATCGGGCTGTCGAGCGGGGCGATCGGATCGGACCTCTTCGGCGTGGCGGTGATGACGCTCCTTGTCAGCAGCGTCGTCGCGCCGCCTCTGCTCTCCCGCAGCCTGGACGGACCCTCAGGGTACCGCCGGGCCGACCGCGCCGCGGCCGACCGCGGCACAAGGCAGGTCATCCTCAAGTTACCATCACCCGCTGCCGCGGAGTTCCTGCGCGGACGCATCATCGCGGCCTTCCGCGGCGAAGGCTTCTTCGCCACCCGCGTCGACCTGAAGGACCCCATCTACCGCATCCGCCACGATGAGATCAACATCAGTCTCGTACAGGACGGCGCGTCCATCACCCTCTCCACGCCCGTAGAGCACGAACAGCTCGTGCGCCTCGTACTCATTGAGGAGCTCGTCGAGCTGAAGGCGCTCATGGGCGGGCTCGAGACCGCGGCGAAGGAGGCGAGCGACCGGCTCGTCGACGGGCTGTTCGAGGAGTGAGACGCCGACAGGGGGATGTCCTCGGGTTTTCGCGTCGGAACCTCCTCACAAGAACCTGACAATTCGACTATACTGATGCTCCGTAAGGGGGGAAGATGGCGGATCAACAGTTGTTCGAGAAGAAGCCGTTCTCCGTGGTCAACGGGCTCAAGGGCGTAGGGATCGGCATGGCGAATATCATCCCCGGCGTCAGCGGGGGAACGATCGCGGTGATCACCGGCGTCTACGATGAGCTCGTCGACGCGTTCGGGAACTTCTTCAGGGGTGAGGGCGGATGGCGGCGCAACCTCTTCTTCCTCACGCCGGTTATCGTCGGCATTCTGATCGGGAATATCGCGCTCGCCCGGCTCATCGGTTACCTGTTCGAAGTCGCCCCGGGACCGACGAATTTCGGTTTCATCGGGCTGATCCTCGGCAGCACGCCGTACCTTGCGAAGCGCGCGGGGCTGCGCGAGCTCAAGGTCTGGCACCCGCTGCTCTTCGCGGCGGGTCTCGGGGTGGTGCTGTGGATGGGGCTCGCGCCCCGGCCTGAGGCCTCGCCGCCCATCGTCGATGTCGATCTCGCGACCGCCGCGCTGATCTTCGCCGCCGCCTTCGTGGGCAGCATCGCGATGATCATCCCGGGGGTGAGCGGAAGCTTCCTGCTACTGCTCATAGGGATGTACACCACCCTGCAGAACGGCTTCAGCACGCTGAACGTTCCGGTCGTGGCGCTCTTCGTCGTGGGGACGCTCACGGGGGTCGTGATCGTCTCAAAGGGTATCGCCGGACTGCTGCGTCGGTTTCACGGAAGCACCTACGCGGTGGTGATCGGCCTCGTGATAGGGAGCGTCGTTGCGATCTTCCCCGGCTTCGGCGAAGGCGTGATGGTGCTCGTGGACCTCGCCGGCTTCGCGTTGGGAGTGCTCGTCAGCCTCTTCCTCGGGACCGGTATGAAGGACAGGATTCTGAAGGTGAGGGTGTCCTCATGAGGCGGCGACGTATCGTGCTCTTATCAGTTGCGGGAGCGCTCGTGCTCGTGCTCGTGCTCGCGCTCATCGCCACGGCCTGCGGACTGCCCGACGACAACGGCGTCGAGGAGGCGGCCGACCCCGACGACGACACCGAGGCGGCCACTGACGACCCCGTCGACGACCCTGCCGACGAGACCGCCGACGAGCTCGACGGCGACCCGCTGGTGATCGGCCAGGTCGCCGAGCCGGCCTCGCTCGACCCGCACGCGGTCACCGCCGTCAACGACTTCCGCATCAACATCAACCTCTACGACGGCCT
>SKQU01000326.1 GCA_007118855.1 Spirochaetaceae bacterium | reverse complement strand
GTGATCGAGACGGCTCGGCGCGAGATGGACCGCGTGATCGTCATCGTCTACGACGCGCCGTCGGTGACGCGGATTCCGCTGTCGGTCCGGGCCGGCTGGATCCGGGCCCTCTACCCCGACGTCGACGTCATCGAAGCGATCGACGGGCCGGAGGAGACCGGGTACACGCTCCCGATCATGGACGCCCAGGAGCGGTTCCTGGGGTCGCTCCTGGGTGGCACGAAGATCGACGCGTTCTACTCGAGCGAACCGTACGGCGATCACGTGAGCCGGTACCTGGGCTGCACGAACCGGCAGGTCGACCCTGACCGTACGACCAACGCGGTGTCGGGCTCTGCGGTCCGCACCGACTTCCACGCGCACGTGGACGCGCTCGATCCGGTCGTCCGCGCCGATGTGATGCCCCGGATCGTGCTGTTGGGCGGTCCGTCCACCGGAAAGAGCACGATCGCAAAGGCGTTGGCGGAGCGGCTCGGCGAGCCGGTCTGCGCCGAGTACGGGCGCGATTACTGGTTCGCACACCAGCGGAATCATCGTCTGTCGATGGCCGACCTGGAGACGATCGCGCGCGAGCAGGTCCGGCTCGAGCGCCGGGTGGCGCGACAGGCGCGCCGGTGGGTCGTCGCCGACACATCGCCGCTCACGACGCTCGTCTACGCGCGCTACTACTACGACCGGACGTCAAAGGAGCTCGAGCGCATCGCGTCGGAGTACCATGCGTACGGCCGTCTGGTCGTGCTCTGCGACACCGACATCCCGTTCGACGACAGTCCTGAT
This sequence comes from Spirochaetaceae bacterium, assembly GCA_007118855.1. Taxonomy (GTDB): domain Bacteria; phylum Spirochaetota; class Spirochaetia; order DSM-27196; family SLST01; genus SLST01. The sequence goes on along the minus strand of SKQU01000326.1, from coordinate 4,473 downwards.
CGATCGGGGCCGGCGTCACGGGAGCGCATCCAGGCGCTCACAGTCGAGGAGCTCGCCGCGTGCGAACTGGAGTACCACGTGGTTTCCGGAACAGTCGACGAACGGGTCGGCCGCATCGAGTCGATCGCACAACAATGGAGGTATGCATGGTAAGCCTGTTCAGCGTCGAGTGGACGCTGGTGTCGGTCGGCGACTATCCGTTGTCGGCGATCGAGTTCGTCGGGACGCTCCTCTACTTCGCGTCGGTCTGGCTGATCGCGCGCAAGCGCATGCTCACGTGGCCGATCGGGATCGTATCGGTGATCCTGTTCGCGCTGATCTTCTACCAGATCCGACTCTACGCGGTCGCGTTCGAACAGGTCTACTACCTGGGCGCGAGCGTGTACGGATGGATCGCGTGGCACCGGGCGCGCGCACCGCGTGAGTCGGCTGACATCACGGCCACCGCGCTCGGCCCCGCACCGGACGAGGTGCCGTCGGGCTTCAGCCGACGCCGCGCCATCACCGGGGGGGCGACGCTGACGGTGGTCGCAACGGCGGTTCTTGCGTTCGTTGTCGCCCGGTTCCACGTCTGGATGCCGGCCGCGTTCCCCGAACCCGCGGCGCTCCCGGTCGTAGACGCGCTGACCACCGTGATGAGCTTCGTCGCGATGTACCTGATGGCGCGCCGCCGCACCGAGTGCTGGGTCTACTGGATCGCGGTGAACATCGTGAGTATCTGGCTCTACTGGGTGAGCGGCGTCCGCTTCATCGCGCTCCAGTACGTCGTCCTGCTCGGCATGGCCGCGTACGGAATGGCGAACTGGCTGCGGACCGAACGCGACGGGGCGAGCGTCGATCCCCCGGCCGGCGTCGCAGACGCAGGTCCAATGGCCGCCGCCACGGAGAGCACACCGTGATCGGTGCGATTGCGGGCGACGTGCTGGGGTCGGTGTATGAGGCTCAGACGACCAAAGAGAAGGACTTTCGTCTCTTTCACTGGCTCGGCAGGCCAACGGACGACAGCGTGCTTACGATCGCGACCGCAGCGGCGATCCTGGACGTTGCCGGCGCGTCGTCCGGGTCAGCAGGTCACTCCGCGTCTGAGCCGCCGACCGCGACCGTCGAGGACTACGCGGCGCGCTTCCGCGAGTTTGGACGCCGTTACCCGAACGCAGGGTACGGGGGATCGTTTCGGCGTTGGTTCGAGAGCAGCACCGATTCTCCCGGTGGCGCACCGTACAACAGCTGGGGTAACGGATCGGCGATGCGGGTGAGCCCGATCGGCTGGGCATTCGATACCGAGGCTGCCGTACTCAACGCGGCGGAGCGATCGGCGCTCCCGACGCACAACCACCCGGAGGGCGTGAAGGGAGCCCAGGCGGTTGCGCTCGCCGTGTTCATGGCGCGCTCCGGCGCGACGAAGGAGGAGATCCGCGTCGCGGTCTCAAGGCGCTTCGGGTACGACCTGAGCCGTACGATCGATTCGATCCGCCCTGAGTATCAGTTCGACGTGAGCTGCCAGGGGTCGGTACCGGAAGCGATCATCGCGTTTCTCGACTCGGCCGACTTCGAGGACGCGATCCGGAATGCGATCTCGCTCGGCGGCGATGCAGATTCCCAGGCATGCATCGCGGGTGCGATCGCCGAAGCGTTCTACCGCGACGTGCCCCCGCACATAACCGCGTGGATACTGCCGCGGCTCGACGACTTCCAGCTTGGTATCGTCGGGCGCTTCCTCCGGCGGTTTGTCGGAGGTGCGGGCGTCGCGGCCGTGGACGATGAGCTTGAGGCCAGGCGAGAGGCAGTCGCTACGAACGGGGGCCCGCCGCTCCGCGCAGATAGCCAGCCGGCGGGTGGCGCTCCGATGCTGCCCCTGGCTTCGGCGTACACGATCCTCCTTCACCGGGACTCGTGGCAGCGCGTCGGTGACCACGCCGCGCGGCTCTCGCCCGACCGGTCGAACTCAGGCGCAAGGCTTCGTGCAGCGCTTTCGGAGGTGCCCGTTCACAGAATCGATGCGGCGTGGCTTGTCGTGGCTCTCCTGGAAACCAAACGCCCGCGCATCTTCGCCGAGAGCGAGGTGCGCGGTGACGGGAGTGACTGGAGGCTCGACGAGCTCAGACTCCTCGGCGACGTGTCGATCGCCGTCCCGGTAACCGTCTTCGACGACGGGCGGCACCACAGACCGCGTGTCCACGATCGGCCGTTTCGTGCAACCCTCATCTTCGTTCCCGGAGCGCTACTGCGGGCGGCAGGCGGCTCGGCGACGGCCGCGGACTGGAACGAGGTCGTCCGCGACGGGCGGGTCGACCAGGCGCGCTACACGGCCCTCTACGAGCGGCGCCTCCTGCCCGCGCTCCGGTACGCTAGTGCGACCGCCGAGGCGGCCGGCAGACAGGCGCTCGTCACGATCCCCGGCCTCGGGTGCGGGCAGTTCGCCGGACCGTTCAGGAAAACGCTTGGAGCGCGTCTGGGCGAGGCGATCGCGTCGATCCTCCGACGCCACGCCGGATCGCTGACCGGTATCCGCGCGGTCTGGTTCGACCCGTACAGCGAGTGCAGCAACAAAGAGGAGCGAATCGACGGGCTCACACTCTACGTCCGGCCGCTCCTGCGGAACAAGCCTGGACTGCCGCAGCTCAGCGAGCCGGCGGCGTTCGCTCGAGCCGCGGGCGATCCCGCTCTCGCCGACTGCGATCTGTACAGCGTCGTCGCGTGGGACCACGTCTCGTGGCCGGGGAACGACTTCTTTGGAGGGGCACGTTCGACCGACGACGGCGTGAAGGCAGCGGCGACCGACTCGATGTTCACGCTCACCGGCTTCCGGGGCCGCTACAACGCGTCAACGAACACCTACGCCCCTCCCGCGGGCGTCGGCACGTGGGAGGAGCTGGTGATCCAGAACCGGATCCAGCTGCGAGCGACGGAAAACGTCATGGTGGTCAGAACGTCGGCCGGTGAGGTCGAAGAGTTCGAGTGAGTGGGCGGCGCAAAGCTTCGCCGGAGGAGCGGCTGGAGGCCGTCGAGCTGCTACGCATTGAATCCGGCAAACTACTCCATGACTACCCAGCCAGACTTCGAAGAACTGTTACGGTTACTCGGGAAGCACGAGATTGACTACATGATCGGCGGTGGGTACGCCGTCGCGTTCCACGGGTATCTACGCTTCACGAAGGAGAGCGCTCAGCATGCTGAGGTCCCCCGGTGACATCCGCTTCGACCAATGGTAGATTACTGCGCAAACCTATGGTACGAGCGAGAATAGACGCGGGTGTGTGCGGCTTCATCACGGACGTGGCAGCGACGAGCGACGATGGACAGACGGTGACGCTGTCGATCACGTCGACCTGTCCTCACGTCATGAACGCCGCACCGGACCTCACCGTTGTCGATGCATACGAAGAGATCTTCAAGAAGCCCGTTGAGACGACATCGTACGCAGTGCTCTCTGAGCATCTGCCTCATGTCGCGTGCCCGGTGTACACCGGGGTGCTGAAGGCGATCGAGGCAGCTGCGAATCTCGCGCTGCCCCGACCGAGCTCCATCACCTTCCTTGATGAGTAGTCCGCGGCGGTCAATCGTCTCTGTCCGCCGGCCGGCGCAGATGAGCATCCATCCACTGCGAGTCGAGAACTCCGGCGTCCGTGGGTCACGTCCCCGGTCTGAAGCCGTCGACGAAGACGATCTCGCTCCGGCTGCCGGAATGGATGCTTGAGCAGCTCAGACGTCTGGCCAACAAGACGGACGTCCCGTATCAGTCGGTCGCCAGGGTGTTCTTGTCCGAGAGGATCGAGTGGGAGTTGCAGAAGCACGATCCGCCCGGCGAGCACCACGGGCATGACAGCGATGCCGGGATTCAGGATGAACATCCAGAGGGGTAGTGAAGCGCGCGGGAAGTGACGTACAGTAGGGTATGGGAATCCGGGAAGGAGTGAATCGGCTGCTCGACGAGCTGGACGGCTTCCAGCATGACGCGCAGGGTCTGGATCGTGTATGGGATATGCTCTTTCCCGACTCCCGTGAGCAGTGGCACTGGGTCAGGGTCACGAACTACAGGGAGACGTTCTACCTCTTCCACGTGGACGGCGATGCCCCTGGCCTGGAGGCGCGACCCGGCGGAGAAGTAGCGCCGATCAGACCGTTCGGCGCCCCGGGAGGAGTGGAGGCCCGTCGCGATCCTGATGATGCCTGGGGACCGCTACTCGAGTCTATAGGGAAGCGTCTGGCGAGGGTGAAACGTGACTGGATCAAGGCCAACCGGGAAGTCGTTGACGGGTATCCGCTGGAGCGCAGACGGGGAACCCTCTCGCATGTGCTCGTGCGGGAATCCATTCCCGGCGTGTACCGGATTGACAGGGATCTGGGAACCAAAGCGTGCGAAGCGTTCATCGCCCTGGTAGAGTCGGGGCATTTTCACCGGGAGGAGAACGTCACCGCCCCCGCGCTCAGCGCCGGAGACTACTTCCGCTACTGTAAGCTCGCCTACATCGC
>SKQU01000162.1 GCA_007118855.1 Spirochaetaceae bacterium | reverse complement strand
TACGGCTCGGCCGGCGCGATGACGAGGTCCGCCGACGCGGAGAGCTCGACCGAATCGCTCCCGATCGCTCCCGGACCCACCGTCACCCACGACGATCGTACCACGATCAACCCGGCGCGCTACATGGCGCTCACCGTGGAGATGCTCGAGGAGGTCAGGCGTTCGCTCGGCCCGGAGGTGGAGCTCCTGCACGACATCCATGAGCGCGTGCCGGTGGGCGAGCTCAGCCGGTTCGCGCGGAAACTCGACGACGTGGGGCTCTTCTTCCTCGAGGATCCGGTGCCTCCGGATCAGAGCGGATGGCTTCGCGCGATCCGCGCGGCAAGCGTCACGCCTATCGCGCTCGGCGAGCTTTTCACCACTCAGGAGCAGTGGCTCCCGATCATCCAGGAGCGGTTGATCGACTTCATCCGGGTTCATCTGAGTCACATCGGCGGCATAACGCCCGCACGGAAGCTCGCCGCGCTCTGCGAGGCGTATGGGGTGCGGACCGCCTGGCACGGTCCCGGTGACTGCTCGCCGTTCGGACACGCGGCGAACGTGCATCTCGATTTTGCGGTGCCCAACTTCGGGATCCAGGAGATGTACGAGCCGCGGCCGGTGATGCGCGATGTCTTCCCCGGGATCCTCGAGGCGACCGAGGGCGCGATCCTGCCGCCGGACGGGCCGGGGCTGGGGGTGGAGTTCGTGGAGGAGGAAGCGCGAAAGTACCCGCCGAAGCTCGAGCCGCCGATGTGGACGCGTACGCGGCTGCCGGACGGCACGCTCATCTGGCCGTGAGGGAGGGCCATCGTGAAACGGGTCGTATTCGCAGGTGACAGGCTGTTCCGCAAGTTCCCCAACCGCGAGTACTTCGTCGATCGGCTGCGCGAGATCGACGCGGTGTGCGAGTTCGCCGAGGATGATCCGGGGAGCGGGAGCGACGACGCGGTGCTTGGGCGACGGATCGCGGACGCCGCGGCGCTCGTGGTCATCGACCGACGCGTTGACCGCGCGCTGATTGAACGCATGCGGAAGGTGGAGCTCATCATGACGCTCTCCGTGGGGTACGACTGCGTGGACGTCGCCGCCGCGACCGACTTGGGGGTGCCGGTCTGTAACTGTCCGGCCTATTGCGTGGACGAAGTCGCGACGCACGCGCTGACCCTGCTCCACGCGATCGCGCGCAAGCTCCACGAGGTAATTCCCGCGACGAAGGGCGGAAACTGGCGGATCGACTACGCGAAGCCCATCCACTCGTCTGTGGGTGCGACGCTCGGGATCGTGGGGCTCGGGCGGATAGGCCGGGCGCTTGCGCGCAAGGCGGCGCCCCTGGGCATGCAGGTTGCCGCCTACGACCCGTACCTCGACGATGACATCTTCGAGGAGCTTGGCGTCAGGCGATTCGTGGATTTCGACGACCTGCTCCCGGTATGCGACTTCATCTCCATCCACGCGCCGCTCAACGGCGAGACGCGACACATGTTCGACGCAGCGGCGTTCGAGCTCATGAAACCGGGCGCTTTCCTGGTGAATACCGCCCGCGGCGCGATCGTCAGCGGCGGCGAGCTTCTCGCGGCGCTCGAGCGGGGGAGTATAGCCGCAGCCGGGCTCGATGTGCTAGAATCCGAGCCGCCGCCGGCCGACCACCCCCTGCTGCATGAGCAGCGGGTGCTCGTGACGCCGCACATGGCCTGGTACAGCGAAGAGAGCTATCAGAGGAATCAGGAGCTCGGGATGCGCGAGCTCACGCGCGTGCTGACCGGGCGTCGTCCGACGTACATCGTGAACCCGCGGGTGCTGCAGAGCCCTGCGGCAGAAAAGAATTGAAGGAGAGTGTATGGGTACCTACGGCAGAATTCGGACTATGGGACGGGCAGCCTGTGTGGCGCTGGTCATAATGGGCATGCTCTTGGGGGCTGCGGCGCTCTTCGCCCGCGGGACCGGCGAGGATGCGGAGTATCCCGCGCGCGCGGTGACCTACGTGATCCCGTTCGACGCGGGAGGACAGTCGGACATCACCGCGCAGTATCAGCGCGAGGGACTCGAGCGGGCGCTCGGGGTCGACGTCGTGATTCGTCACCAGCCCGGCGGAGGAGGGGCGCTCGCGTGGTCGGCGCTCGCCCGCGGAAGCACCGACGGGTACACGATCTCCGGAAACAACATTCCGCACATCATCATCCAGCCGCTCGTGCGGGAGAACGCCGGCTACGAGACCGCGGATCTGCGCCCGGTCTACCTGTTCCAGACGACGCCCATAGGGCTCGCGGTCGCGGCGACCAGCCCTTTTGACACGCTCGAGGAGCTCATCGCGCACGCGCGGGCGAACCCGGGTCAGGTGACCGTCAGCGGGTCCGGGACGCATACCGGGCATCACCTCGCGATCATGCAGCTGCAGTACCTGAGCGGGGCCGAGTTCACCTATATCCCGGCGACCGGCGCGGCGCCCTCGGTCGCCAATTTCCTCGGCGGGCATACGCAGGCGATCCTCGGGAACTCCGACGATCTCGTCCAGCACCGCGATGCGATGAAGATCCTCGCGATCGGGACGACCGAGCGCTTCCACGCGCTGGCGGATGTTCCCACCTTCATCGAGCTCGGCTACGACTTCACCGCGGGCATCGACCGCGGCGTGACGGTCGCGCGCGATACGCCTGAAGCGATCGTGCGCGCGCTCGAAGCGGCCTTTGACGCGGTGAGCCGGGATCCGGAGTTCATCGCCCGGATGGAGGCGCTCGGCTTCGAACAGCACCAGACCGGCGCCGACGAGTTTGCCGCCTACATCGAGCGGAAGACCCGAGAGATCACCACGGTGCTGAGGGAACTCGGCGAGCTGTAGGGGAACCGCCCAATGCCCTCGCTCCTCGAGGCTCTGCTGACCGTAGCGCATCCGGTCAACCTCGTCCTCGTTGCCCTTGGCGTCGGCGCCGGTATCGTCGTCGGCGCGCTCCCGGGGCTCACCGCGACCATGGCGATCGCCCTGCTCGTGCCGTTCACCTTCGGGATGAACGTTACGCACGCGCTCGTACTGCTCGGCGGTATCTACTGCGGCGCGATCTACGGCGGAAGCTACGCGGCGATCCTGATCAACACCCCCGGCACGCCGGCGGCGATCGCCACCACCTTTGACGGGTTCGCGCTCGCGAAGAAGGGTCACGCCTACCGCGCGATCGTGGTCGCGACGGTCGCCTCGGCGATCGGCGGGCTCGTGGGGGTGGGCTTTCTGATCTTTCTCGCGCCGCCGCTCGCGCGCGCGTCGCTCCAGTTCGGGCCGCCGGAGTTCTTCTGGCTGACCGTGTTCGGCCTTACGATCATCGCGACGATCTCGCCCAAGTCCACCGTAAAAGGGCTTATCGGCGGGGCGCTTGGCCTGCTGATCGGGACGATCGGGATCGCGCCGGTGGACGGCGCGGTGAGGTATGCGTTTCGCACCGTCGCGCTTCAGAACGGCATCACCCTTATCCCTGCGCTGATAGGGCTCTTCTGTCTGCCGGAGATCCTTGACATGATCGCCTCGCGGTTTCACCGGGAAACGGCGATTCCCTACCGGCCGCAGCGGCATATGCTGCGGCGGGTCTGGCGGATCGTGGCGCGAAAGCCGTGGCTGCTGCTTCGTTCGTCGGTGATTGGCACGGTGATTGGTATCATACCCGGGGCGGGAGCGAACATCGCCGGGATGGTGTCGTACAACGAGGCGGTGCGGGTGTCAAGGAAGCCGCAGGAGTTCGGGGAGGGCTCGCTTGAAGGGATCACGGCCTCCGAGGCGGCGAACAATGCCGGTGTGGGCGGGTCGCTCGTTCCCCTGCTCACGCTGGGGATTCCGGGAGCGCCGCCGGCGGCGGTGCTTCTGGGAGCGCTCCTGCTCAAGGGCATGCGGCCGGGAGCGGAGCTCTTCACGGTGCACGCGTCGGTCACCTACACCTTCATGTTCTCGCTCGTGGTCGCGAATGTGCTGCTCCTGCCGCTGGGAATTCTGCTGGGCAAGGGGGCGAGCAAGGTAGTCACGGGGCTGCCCACGACGGTGCTTGCACCGCTGGTCTTCTTCCTTTCGGTGATCGGGGCGTTTGCAATCCAGAACAATGTGGGTGATGTCTACGTCATGCTCGCGATGGGGCTTGTGGGTTTCCTTGGGCGTCGCGTGGGGTTCCAGCCCGGGCCGATCGTGCTGGGTCTGATCCTCGGCGCGATGTGCGAGCAGGGGCTCGTCCAGTCGATGCTGCTCGGGCGTGCCGCCGGGACCCCCGTGGCGATCTTCTTCACCCGGCCCATCTCGATCGTGCTCATCGCGCTCACCGTGCTCTCCGCCGGTTGGCCGCTCCTGGCGCGGGTGCGCCAGCGTCGAACGAGTGACGAGACAGCCGCCCATATCCACCCGCTTCTGGAGGAGAAGCGCGATGACTAAGGATCGCATCGCCGCGCTCGCGCTCGTTGGCGTAGGGGTCCTTGCCTGGATCGAGGCGCAGCGCTACGGCCCGCTGAGTCGGCTCTTCCCCCAGGTCGTCTCGATCGCCCTCGTCCTGCTGTCGCTCGTCATGTTCGCCTCGAGCTTCACCGCCCGGTCGCGACGCGCCGCCGAACGGCAGGCCGAGTCCCGCGAACACGAGCGCCCGGATGTGCGGGGCGTCCTCCTCTCGCTCCTGGTCATCGTGGCGTGGACGCTCCTGCTCGAGGTCCTCGGCGTCTGGACATCGAGCGTGATCGCCTTCGTGTCGCTGGTGGTCATTCTCCGGTCGACCGAGCGGGCCGCGGTCGTCTGGAAGAGCATCGCCCTTGGCGTCGTGCTCGTCACCGGCTTCGTGCTCCTCTTCCGCGTCGTGCTCCGCGTCCCGCTGCCGGAAGGGGTGTTCTGGTAGGTCGTCCCTCGCTTCCCCTCTGCACGCGTCTGCCGGTAGAATCACTGAGGGCTCAGTCCGCCCGTGGGGAGGCCCGCTCGTGAGGAGGCAGAGGATGATCACACGGTTCGGCGACGGCAGGGACTGGTTCTTTGAGAAGCGATTCGGCATGTTCGTCCACTGGGGGCTCTATGCGCTGCCGGCCTGGCACGAGCAGATCCTGTGGCGCGGCGAGATCACCCGCAGGGAGTACGAGAAACTCGCCGCACAGTTCAACCCGACCGCCTACGACCCGCAGCGATGGCTCGACGCTGCCGAGTCGGCAGGGATGGAGTACCTGTGCTTCACGACGAAGCATCACGACGGGTTTTGCATGTGGGACACGCAGGAGACCGACTACAATGTGATGAACACCCCCTACGGCAGGGACGTGCTCGCGATGCTCGCCGAAGCGTGCGATC
>SKQU01000084.1 GCA_007118855.1 Spirochaetaceae bacterium | reverse complement strand
GCTCGTGAGGGCCTGCATGCGACCTCACGGGTTCGAGTCGATTGAGAACGTGTGGATGGGTTCGGATTTTGACGGTGCCTTCGCACAGTTCGTCAAGGTTCCCGCCGGGGAGGTGTTCGCCGTGGATTGCGAATGGAGCGATGCCGAGCTCGCGACGATACCCTGTGCGTACGGAACAGCCGAGAACATGGTCCATCGCAGTGCCGTCCGTGAGGGGGATCATGTTCTTGTTGCCGGGGCGTCGGGGGGCGTCGGCTCAGCAACAGTGCAACTGGCAAGACGACGTGGTGCGCGCGTGACGGCGATCGCGGGAAAGGCAAAGACGGACCGAGTTCTTGCCCTGGGAGCGCACCGTGTGGTCTGTCGTGATGACGATATCGCTCGGCTGCTCGGCGAGGATACGGTGGATGTGGTTATTGACAACGTTGCCGGTCCCGCCTTCCCCGGAATGCTGAACGTACTGAAGCGAGGCGGCACGTACGCCTCGTCCGGAGCGATTGGAGGTCCGCTGGTGACGCTTGATATGCGCACCTTCTATCTGAAGGACTTGACGTTGATTGGCTGTACGGCCTGGGACGAGCCGGTCTTCCCGCAGCTCGTGTCGTACATCGAGCGAGGTGAATTGCAGCCGCTGGTGGCAAAGACCTTTCCCCTCGACCGGATCGCTGATGCCCAGCAAGAGTTTCTGGAGAAGAAACACGTCGGGAACTTCGTCTTGATTCCACCGACGCCGGACCTCGACGTGTAGATCAACCCGGATCGCGATCGTTGTCCCTGCCCAAGCCAGTCGGCGCCATGTCAACCAGCGACACCGCGTCCTCAACACGCTGTCCCGCCGTGGTTGCGCTGCCACATGCAAGGCGGCTGCACTCTACACGAAGCGGTACCGACAGTGCAGGAGGCGCAATCGACTCCGCTGTACCCGTCTGCGGAACCATGCTACTGTTCCTGCGAGGATCCGGTCGTCCGTTGCTGCCGCAGATGCTGCCGTTACGTTCGGGCCCGCAGGACCTGATGAACGCCAGGGACAGCCATGACACGCAAGCTCTTCACCGCCACCCTGGGAACTGAGAGCAACAGCTTCTCGGGCCTGCCCACCGGCGAGCGCAACGCGCTGCGGCTCGGCAGCAAGCTCGGCATCGACCCGGTCGCCAGGCGCGTCGTCGTCGTGAAGTCCATGCAGCACTTCCACGCCGCCTTCGCACCGCTCGCAGCCGAGGTACTCTACGTGGCCGCACACGGGACGCTCATGCCCGACTTCCGCGCTTCACTTCGTTGCGAATCCCGTTGATGATGGATCACGGACCGTATCCCTGCGCGTTCTCGGCAGCGTCGCCTGCAGACATGCCGAGTTGACCCTGCTCGGTCTCATGTCTCATGGACAACGACGGACTTGCCTCCTACTATAGGGGTATGTACTCGCTCGTCATCGTGGACGACGAACCGGCGATTCGCAGAGGCCTCACCCGTCATATCGACTGGGCCTCCATGGGGTTCGAGGTGGTCGAGTCGTTCGAGGACGGTGAAGACGCGCTCGTCTATCTCGAGCATCATCATGTGGATGCGGTGCTCACCGATATCAGGATGTCGGTCGTTTCTGGTCTCAGCCTTGCGAAGACGATCCGGGAGCGCGGGATAGAGACCGAGGTCGTGATTCTTAGCGGGTACAAGGACTTCGAGTACGCGCGCTCTGCGATGCAATCCGGAGTCCGCTCCTACCTTCTGAAGCCGACGGGCGAGGACGAGCTGCGCGAGGTTTTCGACGAGGTGCGCGACAGTGTTGCGATGCGGTACCGCAAAGGGTCGGCCGGCATGCGGCATCTGGTGGCCGAGAGCCGCCGGCAGCTGCTCTTGCGGATCGTCGACGGGTTCTTCGGGAGTACCGACGAGGTAGCCAACCGGTGGCGCGAGGCGATGCTTCCCCCCTTGGCGGAGCACGTGCGCGCGTCATACGCGGCGCTGCGGGTGTCGCAGGAGTGCACGGCTCGAGTCGCGGCATCCCTTGCGCACCTTTCGGTCGACGAGGCCGGCAGATCGACCGTAGCGCTCTTCGAACAGCCGGACCTGCTCCACTTTCTCCTGGTCCGCAGCCGTGTCGACGGGTTCTGCGACGAGGCCGACGCAGGTGCGGCTGCCGGATGTCGCAAAATGCTCGAGTCGCGTATCCACCCGAGCCTTGCGCGGCTCGTGGAGGTCGTCAACGAGGTTCAGATCTCGAGCGCGCGGGATCTCCAGCTCCTGTCGAGGCGCGAAGGAGAGCCTGTCCCGACGATGAGCGAGCAGCGGGTGCGTGATTTCTCCAGAGCCGTTCTCGAGACGCAGGCGTTCGACTGGTCCGACATGGCGCGTTCCATCGAGCGGGAGATCACCCACGCCGGGAGGCAGGTGCCGCGGGTGCGGCACGCGGCGATCGACCTCGTCTCCGGGGTTCTCGCGGCCTGCCGCCGCCGAGCTCCCGAGCGCCTCCTCGCCGAACCGGTCGATTACGGCGCGCTCTTACGGTGCAGCACGGTTGAGGATGTTTGCGCGTGGACCGGTGAGGTGATCCGGCGCATCGCGGAACGGCCCCCGGAGCAGGGCGAAGATCACCGGCTGCGCACCGTTGAGAAGGCACGGGCTTTCGTCTCAGCGGATCTCGACGGTGACGTCTCTCTTGAGCGGGTAGCCTCCAAACTCTATCTGAGTCCCGCCTACCTCAGCCGCCTGTTCCGCGAAGAGTCGGGTCAGACCTTCCTCGACTACGTGACCGAAACACGGATGGATCGGGCGATCGGCCTGCTCATTTCGTGCCCGGATCTTTCGGTTGCCGAGGTCGCGCGCCTCGTCGGGTACGATGACCCCAAGTACTTCTCGCGGGTGTTCAAGTCACGAATCGGTCGCACCCCGTCGCGCTACCGGCGCGCATTGGCTCTGGCATGAAGTCGACTCCCTCCTCCATGAGCCCCATCCACAGCGCCGGAAGGCGATTCCGCCTGCGGTCGCTCCTCTTCTTCTCGGGCATGCTCTTTCTCGTGCTGCTCGCGATGAGCGTGGTCTTCTACCAGAGCAGCCGCGCATTCCTGCTCGACTACATCCGCGAGATCAACGCGCGCCAGGCCCAGTCGTACGCCCGCCTGCTCGACACGGTGTTCTACCGCGCGAGCTATGCGTCCGCCGCGATTGCCGACCGCAGTCGCGTGCAGGAGTACGTCTCCGGGGTCGAGAGCACTGAGGCGATCGCGACGGATGTCGAGTCGGCGATCGTCGAGCTTCTTCAGCTGTTTGCCCGGGCGAATACGGAGATCTCCTCGATCTACGTCTATTCGGCCGGCAGTGACCGCGTGGTGTCGGACAGGCTCGCCGCCGGTCGCAACCGGTTCTACGACCGCGACTCGTTGATCTTGCTCGAGAGTGTCGAGCCGACCAGACCGACGCTTGTCTATCGCGAGGACCCCGTCTTTGGCACCCCGATGATCACGCTCCTCAGACGCATGGATGACGACGGCGAGCTCGCCGGCGGCGTGCTCGTCAACATGGAGGTCGAGCACGTCCGCAGGTTGATTGGCCGCGGCACGAGCGGTTCAAGTGAGACCGTCTTCGTCGTGGATCAGGCCGGCGGCGTTGTCTTCTCGACGAGTGACGACGATCTTGGCCGGACGCCGAGTGCCGACTACGAATCGCTCTTTCTCGCTCGCGCTCCGGGAGCGATGTTCAACCTCGACTACTATCTGCACAGCGGGTCGCAGACCTTCGACGCGAAGATGGCGCAGCTCCTGCGCTACCTGATCGTCCTGCTCGGATCGGTCGTGTTCGTGGGCTCGGCGGTCTCCGCGGCGCTCGCCGGTTACGCCTACCGTCCGATCCGCGAGATCGTGCAGACGATCCAGTACCCGGATCGCCACAGTCGGGATGCCGGGACGGAGGGCCGCGCACACTCGGAGGACGAGATCAGCTACATCGAGGACTCGATCATCCGTATGATGGCGTCCAACCGCAGACTTGAGGCGCGGCTGGCCGAGCGTTTCCAAAGCCTCAGTCGTGCCCACTACGCGGCGCTCCAACTGCAGGTCAACCCTCACTTTCTCTACAATACGCTCGAATCAATCTACTGGAACTGCATGGAAGTATTCTCGGCCGACGATCCGGTGCCCCGGTCGGTCCTGTCGCTCTCGCGTTTCCTGCGTACGGTCATCGCGACCGAGGCGATCGCGATCCCGCTCTCCGAGGAGCGCGACATCACGGAGCAGTATCTGACGCTCCTGCGTCTGCGTTACGAAGACCGACTTGCGGTGCGCTGGGCCATTCCGGATGCACTGCTCGATGTTCGCGTACCCAAGCTCATGCTGCAGCCGCTCATCGAGAATGCATTCTACCATGGGATCAAGCCGCTCCGGCGTCGCGGGACCATCACGATCGAGGCGCGGAGCGCCGGCGGGCGAACGGAGGTTCGGGTATCCGACGACGGCCGGGGTATGAGCGGCGGACGTCTCGAGGAAGTCCGCAGTCTGATCAACAACGCGACCAGTCTGCCCGACGATCACATAGGGCTTGCCAACGTCGCGTCGCGCATCCGGATACTCTTCGACCGGACAGGTGGGATCGAGGTGGAGAGCACTGAGGGCCGAGGGACGACGGTCGTGGTGACATTGGCCAAGACGGTCGCGGAGTCGCAGTCGGGGGTGGAATCAGACAAGATCGTCACCCGGATGTAGGGTTTTTCCTCTTTCGGCAGCCGTCTTTCCATGGGACGATGGTCGTGTGGAAGGCACAGTAAGCCGCGAGAAGCTCACGATCAACCAGCGGCGATCAGGCCTGCGCAGGCGCCGGTTCAAGAGGAACCTCTCTCTCTTCGTTCTCACGATCCCCGCGATCCTGATCCTCTTCGTGTTCAAGTACCTGCCCATGGGCGGGCTGGTGATGGCGTTCAAAGACTACCGGCCCATGCTCGGCATTTTCGCCAGTCCCTGGAACGGCCTGGAGAACTTCATGTTCTTCTTCCGTTCGAGCCTCATCTGGAACGTGACGCGCAACACCCTTCTCTACAACCTGTCGTTCATCATCGTCACGCCCATTGTCTCCGTGACCTTCGCGATCATGATGTACGAGATCGCGAAGCGCTTCTATATCAAGCTTTACCAGACGGTCCTGTTCCTGCCGTTTTTCATGTCGTGGGTCGTCGTCTCCATCATGCTCTACGCCTTCCTCAACACGCAGAGCGGGCTGGTGAATCGCCTCCTGATGGAGCTCTTCGGGACCCAGGCGATCAGGTGGTATACGCGACCGGAGCTTTGGCCGTTCATTATCGTTTTCATGCACCTGTGGAAGAACGTCGGCTACTCCACCGTCATCTACTATGCGGG
>SKQU01000049.1 GCA_007118855.1 Spirochaetaceae bacterium | reverse complement strand
GGCGCCGGCCGCCTTGGCGGCCGCCCCGTTACCCGGTGATCCGCCCCGCGGCGAAGTGCCTGCCCGGCAGGCGCTCTCCGTCCTCCCGGATGTACCACCAGTCCTCGTCGAAGGCGCGGCGGCCCTCGCCCGGCGTCCCGGCGAGGTCGAGCTGGCCCTTGCCGGTGACCGGCTCCTTCGTCCCGTCGCGCTCGGGGTCGGTGTAGCGCAGGAACCACCGCTCGAGCTCGGCGCGCAGCCGGCACGCCCGGGGGTGCCCGGTATCGTTCTCGATCAGGTTCGTCGTCTCATCCGGGTCGGCTTCCAGATCGTAGAGCTCGTTCGGGCCGTAGGGGTAGCGGTGGACGTACTTCCACCCGCGCGAGCGGATCATGCGCACCGGACCGTACTCGTCAAAGACGACCACGGGGGCCTCTTCGGCCCCCGGAGAGTCCGGCGTCGGCCCGCCTTCACGAAGGAGCGACGCGAAGCTCGACCCGGGAAGCTCGTCGGCCTGCGCATTGCTCAGCCCCAGATAGTCGAGGAGGGTGGGGTAGAGGTCGTAGTGGCTTCGCAGGCTCGCCTCCACGCGTCCCGCCGGGACGTGGCCCGGGCGCGAGACGATCATGGGGACCTTGACCGACGTGTCGTACATGTTCTGCGGAAAGGTGCCGTTGCCCTTGCCCCAGATCCCGTGGTGGCCCATGTTCATGCCGTTGTCGCTCGTGAAGATCACGAGGGTGTTCTCGAGCTCGCCCATCGCCGAGAGCTTCTCCAGGATCAGACCGACGCTGCGGTCCACGCCGCTGACCGCGGCGAAGTAGCCGCGAAGGAGCTCTCGGCGCTTCTCGCCGGTGCCGCGCGGGGCGCTGTTGATCTGCCACGGATGCCCGCCCGGCACCTCCGGACACGACTCGAAGCGGCAGTCCGCGTACAGCTCCACGAGATCCTCAGGGTGCTGGCCTGCCTCCCAGGGGGAGTGCGGCGCGGTGTAGTGGACGCTCAGGTAGAAGGGCGAGCGGCCGCCGCCCGACCCGGCCCCCGCGCCCGACCCGGCGGCCTGTTCGTCGAGGAAGCGCAGCGCGCCGTCGGTGATCACGTCGGTGAGGTAGCGGTCGTCGGCCTCCTTCTCGAGGCCCCCGTCGCGGATCATCCACGCGCCGTAGTAGTTGCCCCCGCCGTAGGGGAAGAGGTTCCAGGAGGAGAAGCCCTTCTGCGGCCGCAGCGAGTCTCCCAGGTGCCACTTCCCGCTGATGCCGCAGGTGTAGCCCGCCGCGGCGAGGTGCTCGGTGTAGCTCGAAAGCCCCGCGAGGTACTCGATCCCGCACTCGTCGCCGCCGCCGAATCCCGGGGTGCGCGAAGAGTCCATGCTTCCGCGGCGGATCCAGTCGTGCACGCCGTGCTGCGACGGGATGCGTCCGGTGAAGATGGATGCGCGTGCGGGCGAGCAGACCGGTGAGGCGCAGAAGAAGTTCTCGAAGCGCGTCCCGCCGGCGGCGAGACGGTCGAGGTTGGGCGTGTGGATCTCGTCGTTCCCCGCGCATCCAAGCGCCCAGGGGCCCTGGTCGTCGGTGAGGAAGAAGACGATGTTCGGTTTCGGTTTCATGGGCGCTCCTGGTGAGGCCGCATCGTAGCGGAAGCGGGCTGAGATCTGTCCTCACAGACGCCAGCTCGCCGCGGCCCACGCTTCCTGCTATTATCCAGCCTATGCAGAAACGAGAAAAGGGACTTCACCACGTCGCGATGAACGTCACGGATATCGAGCGCTCGATCGCCTTCTACCGCGAGGCGTTCGGATTCACGCTGATGCGCCGGTGGGGTGAATCGCCCGGGGCGGCGATGCTCGACATGGGCGACGGGGCGATCCTCGAACTCTTTGAACGGCCCGATGCGGTGCGGCTTGACGGGCATCTCGTTCACATCGCGCTTCGCTCCGCCGACGTCGATGCCGATTACGCCCGGGCGATGCAAGCCGGCGCGCAGGAGCTCACCGCTCCCAAGGACGTCGACATCCCCTCGGATCCGGTCTTTCCGGTCAGGATCGCCTTCGTGAACGGCCCCGACGGTGAACCCGTGGAGCTCTTCTGCGAGCGGTAGACAAGCGGCCGGGAGACGAAGAAGGCCGTGAGGAGCCGATTAGAACTCGCTGTTCTCCTCTTTCTGTGCCTCTTCCATGTGCTTCTCCAGAAGCGGACGCAGCCGTTCGACGAGCTCTTCGTCCGTCCGCAGAGCGAGGATGATCTCGTTGAATCGTTCGACTTCCATCTCCTGGTCTTCGACCGCCTCGATCATCCGGGTCTGGATGACCGTCTGGATGTCGATCAGCTCGCCGAGCGTATCCTGGTACGCCTCGAGCTCATCGTCGGTTACGCCGGGCAGCTCGGGTTCTCCTTCGGCCTTCTGCGCGAGCTCGTTGATCTCGTAGAACCGCTGGACATCGAGCTCAGCCTCGTCGAGCACTTCGTTCACTTCCTCATCGAGCTGCGCCTGGAGGATCTGGACCTCGTAGAAGGCGACCGTGAAATCTTCGAGCTCTTCGTCGGTCACCGGCGCGATATCTACCTCACCGGGAAAGGCGAATCCGGGCGCCTCCTGCGCGGTTGCGGCGAACGCCGCGAAGCCCAGGAGCGCCGCAAGTGCGGCCGCTCGTCGTCGGTTGGGTTTCGATGCTGCTGTTCTCCTGGTCCTCATCGCTACTCCTTGGTGGGTCTGAGATTGTTCTCGACGCGTGCCTCGGGCGCCTTTCTCGCCGCAATGTCGCCGATCTTGTCGACTTCCGGGACGTTGCTCACGGTGCCGTCGAGCTGAACGACCGGTCGCTTGCGGAATATGGGCCCCTCCTTGCGGGCCGAGACCATGATCCTCGTAGGATCGGTGATCGTCGGATCCTCCTGGATAGCCGTTTGCACCGTTTTCACGAGATCATCGTAGTTCGCCATCCCTTGCCTCCTCAATCGTACAGATGGTACGATCCGGAAAGTAGCACCGTGGTATCCGCCGGCCGTCCAGTTCGTGTCAAGATCGTGTCAGGATTTATGAGTGCATCGTGCCCCTGCCGAGTGATCCTCGTCGTCATGCTCACGGCCGTCGCTGCGGGAGCGGCGGTTGGGCTCGAGTTGTGGGCCGAGGATGGCCCGGCTCTGCCTTCCGGCGCCCGCGCCGTGTCGACAGATCGAACCGTGCTGGTCAGAAATGGCGTGGCTCTTGAGACCGAAGCGCGGCGCCACGAGCGTATCCGCCGCGAGTCGCCCGACGAGATCGTCCGGACAGTCTACGACGCCGACGGTGAGTTCCTCTGGGATGCCGTGTTCCGGTACGAGGGAGGCCGCCTGGTGGGGATCCGCGCGGTTGACCCGGACGAGCGATGGCGCCTGGCCTTCGAGTACGATGAGGAGGGTCGCCCGGTTCGCGAGAGCCACTACCGCAGGGACGGCGTGCCGGAACGCACCATCGCGTACGAGTATGGCCCGATCGCCACTGAGGTGATCTCGTACAGGGCCGACGGATCGGTCGCCTGGCGCCGCACGGAGAGCAAGGGAGACGCCGGCGACGAGCGGGAGACGACCTTCTACTACGCGGACGGCACGCGGATCAAGACAATCGTGGCGATCCTGGATGAGGAGGGGCGACCGGTCGTCGAACGGCACCTCGACGAGCTCGGCGCGACGTACCGCACCGTGGAACGGGAGTACGCACCGGAGGGGCCGGTCGAGGAGCTCGTGCGGGTTGACGGGAACGTCGTGCGAACGACCGGCTGGGAGTACGACGAGGCGGGGCGACCCGTGCAGCGTCGCGTCGAGCTGCCCGGCGAAGGGCGTGAGGAGTGGTTCACCGTCTCGTTCTCCTTCAACGACCGGGGGCACTGGACGGAACGGATGGAGACTTCGTTTGCACGCTATGACGAGGAGGAGGCGTTCGTGACCGACCAGGTGCTGCTGGAGCGTCACATCGAGTACGAATGAGACCGCATTCACTGTTCACCCGCTCGCTCGTCGCGCATCTCGTTTCGCTTCTGCTCCTGACGCTCCTTGTCGCGGGGGCCTTCTTCTTCAGCGTTCGACGCTCGGTTGATGTCTGGAACGTCAACCGCGGACAGCGGCTGGAGAACCTGATACTTCCCATTCTCGCCGACGTCTACCGCCGCACCGGCGAGCTCGAGCCGGTGCGCATACACGAGCACCTGCGGGTCATGCTCACCGCGAATGTGTACGCGTACGTCTTCAACGCTCGAGGTGAGCCCACCTACATCTACTCGCTCGGGCGGCGGGTGCCGCTCTACGACCAGCCGGCCGTGAGGGCTGAGCTCAGGCGACTGCAGGAGTCGGAGCAGCGGCCCGTTCCCGTCGTGGACGGGACCGAGATCGTGGGATATCTCGCGGCGGACACCGTGGGATTTGCCCACGACGCGGCGAATCGCCGGTTTCTGAGCAGCATCACCGGGACGGTGGTCATCGGCATGGCCGGCGCGGTCCTCGTTGCGCTTGGAGCCGCCTGGCTGTTCGCTTCGTTGCTCTCACGCGAGACGAGGGCGGTCGCCGGCGGGCTTCGCGAGATCGCGTCCGGAAGCCGTCAAGTCACCTTCCCGCCGACGCCGACTCACGAGCTGCGCGAGATCAGCGACTCGGCCGGTCGGCTGCAGGCGCAGCTCCTCCATGAGGAGCGGCTTCGTCGCCGGTGGATGGAAGACATCGCGCACGACCTGCGCACGCCGATCGCGGCGCTCAAGAGCCAGCTCGAAGGCGTGCTCGAGGGCTACCTGCCGGCGACCGACACCCGGCTGAAGAACCTCCACGACGAGGTCAGGCACGTGGAGCTTCTCGTCTCCGACCTGCGGGAGCTGAGCCGGATCGAGTCGCCGGACACCGTCGTCACCCTGGAACCGGTGGCCCTGTGCGGCTTCGTCACGCAGATCGCTGAGGGAGTCCGCGTGAGCTTCGACCATCCGGAGGACAGGCATACGGTCTCGTGCGCATTCGACCGCACGGTGCCTGCGGATCCTCACCTCCTTCGCCGTGCCCTGGTGAACCTGCTGACGAATGCCTTTCAGCATGCCGAGGCCGGCGGTGAGGTCACCGTGTCGATCAGCGAGCGGCATGGACTGGTCACCGTGGACATTGCCAATACCGGATCCGTGGATACCGACGAGATACCGCGCTTCTTCGACCGTCTCTACCGCGGTGCGAAGCCCGACTCGCGCAGCGGCTCAGGCCTTGGTTTGCCGATCGCGCAGACGATCGTCGAGCGGCACGACGGCTATATCGCGATGCAGCAGCGCGGTCGGATGACGCACGTCTACCTTCAGCTTCCGCTTGAGCCGCCGCGCCGCCCCGCGAAGCGGTAACCGTACCCTCGAACCGTCTCGATCCATTCGGCCGTCCCCAGCATCGACCGGATATTGGCGACATGCGTGTCCACCGTGCGCTCCGAGCCGTCGTACGGCCGGTCGAGACACTCGCTGAGGATGTGGTCGCGGGTCACGGCCTGGCCGTGAAGCCGCGCGAGCTCGTGGAGGATCCGCCACTCGCTCTCGGTGAGATGAACCGGACGTCGGTCGAGCAGGACCCGATGGGACGCCTCGTCGATCGACAGCCGGTGGCCGTCGAGCTCCCAGATCGCCTCCTCGCCCAGATGTGCTCCGCCCGCGGCGCACCGGCGAAGGATCGCCTCCACGCGCAGCACGAGCTCCTTCGCCGAGAAGGGCTTCACCACATAGTCGTCGGCTCCCACCTCGAACCCCATCACCCGCTCAGACTCGCTCTCCTTCGCGGTAAGAAAGATGATGGGCACGTCACTGTGCCTTCTGATCTCCTTCGCGAGCTGATAGCCGTTGCCGTCCGGCAGCCGGATGTCGAGTACGAGTGCGTCCGGTCGCCGTTGCGAGAGCGCCTTGCTGGCGCCGGCCACATCGCCTACGGCCGTCACTTCGTAGCCGCTCACGGTGAAGCACTCGGTCACCGCGTCGCGGATGAGCGCATTGTCTTCAACCACCAGGATGGATGCCATTCTCCCCCTACAGCGCGTGGTGATCCACGACGAGCCGCATCACGTAGTTGACGGTGGGCATATCGAGGTCGAGCGCGTAATCGTTGACGATCTCTCCAATGAGCGGCCAGTCGTCTTCGTGGACCGGGTCGTGCTCTTCATCGTACTGAAGCGCGAAGAGGTCGGCGATGTCCGACAGGTAGCGCGCCTCGTCGAGAAACCGCGCATCGGGCTGCGCGCGCTGACGTATACGATCGGTGAACGCTTCGAAGACCTCGGTCACCATCTCGGCCGGCAGTTCGCTGAGCATCGCGACGAATGCCTCCCGGACCAGCTCGACCTGCTCGTCCGTGGGGGCGTCGTGGTGGCTCTTTCGCAGTCGTGCCAGACGCCCGAGAAAGCGTTCCGAAACGAACATGATACCCCCTCCCCTTCACTATAGCGAAGCCGCGTCGATTCGTCTGCCGTGCCGACGCGGCTTGACCGGCCCGGCGAGCGGTCCTACTATCGTGAGGCAGGAGGTACCCGTGAGCTGCACCGCTCCGCTCACCGTGCTCGGTGACTACGGTATGGACGAGAAGACCGTCTGCATCCATCCGAACGACGGGTTCGACCTCGGCCTGATGACGACCGAGCACGTCGTGCGAATCCATGTAGGGGAAGCCCCGAATCCGGCCGGCCTCTCCGACGATGCCTGGATCTACGGCAAGATTCACCTGAAGAATGATGTCAGGAATGGGCATGTCGAGCTCGGGCTGAAATCCGCCGAGCGCCTCCGCGGGGCGAAACGCGCGGTTGTCCACTTCGAGAAGGGCGACCGCTACGGTACGCTGTTGATCACGCCGGCGTGAAACCCCTCCTGCTCGCCGCGTTCTGCCTGCTCCTGCTTTCTTCCTGCCGGTCGACGCCTCCGGTTCCACGTCCCGCGGTGGCCGATGAGTCGGCCTTCCTCGGGCTCGCGGTGGTGGAGGCTTCCCGGGTCCCGGATGAGCTCGCGCGGGCCGATCTCTACCGACAGATCACGCTCGGGTACCAGGCGATCGGCGATGAGGCGAGTATGCGCTCGGTGGCCGAGGCGGGTCTGCAGCTCGCGCGAGCAGCCGGGCAGACCGAGGAGAGCATCCGTGTCCGCCTCGCGCTCGCCCCGCTTCTCGCGGCCGCCGGGGAGGACACGAGCGCGCGTGACGCGCTCGAGGCGGGGCTCCAGTTCGTCGCCTCCGCGCCGGATCCTGGAGTGCGCGCCGCGCTGCTCCCGCTTCTCATCCAGAGCGCGCTTCGATCCGATGAGCCGGCCCGGCCGATCCTGCGTCGCGGCGTCGATGAGGCGTACGTGATAGAGGATCCGGAGTACCGCGCTGAGGCGCTCATCCGGATCGCCGAGCTCTATCAGTCGGCCGAGGCCCTGCTCTCGGTCACCGGGTTCATCCACCAGGCGAGCCCGGCGGTCCGAAGCGTCGGCAACCGGTTCACCAGGGCCCACCAGTTCGCGCGCCTCGCCGATCTGGCCGAACGCAGCGGAGAGGCGCTTCTCGCCCGACGGCTGCTGTCGAGCGCGATCGAGGAAGTCGACGAGGGACCCGGTCCCACGAGTGAGGACGAGAGCGAACGCCTTGTGACGACGATCGCGCTCGTCGCCCGGCTCGGGCGCTCCGAAGACGCGCTGCGATTCGTCGGTCTCCTGCCGCAGCCGCACTTCGCCGCGCGCGCGATGATCGGCGTCGCCGAAGCCACGCCGATCCGTGCGACCCGTCTCGATCATCTGCAACGCGCCTCAGAGCTCGCTCAGCGCGTCGAGGAGACCAGGCACTTCGTAGACGCGCATATCCGTCTTGCGGATGCATACTACCGCACGGCCGCCCCGCAGCGTGCGCGTGAACGCATAGAGCGCGCCGCGCAGGTGCTCGCGAGCGCACCCGATCTCTACGCGGGAATCGAGCTACCCGGGCGGCTCGTCCAGGTGCTCGTCATGATGGACCGGCTTCAGTCGGTGCGCGAATTGCTCCTGCATGCCCCTGACGAGTATGTGCGCGGCGCGGTCTCCGTGCGCGCGGCCGAACAGCTGATCGCAGACGGACGACTGGGACTCGCCGACGACTTTCTGACCATCGCGCTGATCGCCTCCGACGAAGCGACCTATCTTGCCGATGCGCTGCGGCGCGCGATCGTCGCCGGGTTCGCGCGAACCGGAAGCATCAGACTCGCGATCAGGACCGTTGAACGGATCACCGAGACGCTGCTGCGCGCGGAGGCCGTTACCGTGCTCGCGGTCGTCGCCGAGACGACCGGGGCGGTCACCCCGATCTACCGGGCCGATCTTGCCTCGGTGCTGGCGTCGCGCTGATCGTCGTTCCCACGAAGCTCCCTCCGTCAAGGAGCGCCTCGAGGTTGGCGAGGTCGCGGCCGTCTGCCGCGATCACCGTCATCCCGAGCTCGGCCGCCCGCTTCGTCGCGACCGGATCAAAGGGAGTGTTCCCGCCGGGCACCCACTCCTCACCCACGATGCGCTGCAGCTCGTCCCAGGTGATGGTCGTCAGAGGCTGCGCCTGAGGATCGGTCTTCGGGTCCGCGGTGTAGATCTGGCGGATATTGCTCAGATTGATCACCGTCGTCGCGCCGAGCGTTTCGGCCAGACGGACGGAGACGTTGTCGGTTGAGAAGCCGGGCTGCCATCCGCCGCCCACCAGGATGCGGCCGGCGAAGCAAGTCACGCAGGTGGGGTCGGTTACCAGCGGATCCGGACTCAGATCGCCGAACGCCGCCCGGATGACCTGGGCGTTGACGCGGGTCGCGGCGATCCCTATCTCATCAAGGATCTGCGCGCCGACGTCGGGTACGAGCGCTCTGGCGGCCTGTTGATACCTTCTCGCCGTGGCGCCCCCGCCTACGATCAGCGCGAACCGGCGTCGCGGCTCTCTCTCGAGCCTGCTGCGGACGGCCGCGACGAATTCCCCCACGAAGGCCGTATCGACACCGTCCGGCACCACGATCGAGCCGCCCAGCGAGATCACCGTGACATCGCTCATTGCCACGGATCGTATAGTGAATCGCGGTGCACGGCAACCGGTTTATGATGGGGCCCGAACGGGGTATATTGATGGTGGAGCGTCCATGAGCACCGACCTCACACGGTTCTTCGCCGAATGGCCGTACGACAGTGACAACAATGTTCGCATCATCGCCGCCGAGGATGGACGGCAGGTGCTGCAGGTGCGCCAGCCGCTCGGGATCGAGCAGTACGAGCTTGACGGCAGGCCCGACGGGCAACGGCCGGACGGCTTTGAGACCGTCCTCGACTCCATCGAGCACCGGCTTGCCGAGTTCGAGACCACGCACGGCAGCGCGCAGGGCTTCGAGCTCGACGACCGGACCGCGACGCAGCTGCAGAACGAAGGGGTGCTCTTCTACTACCGCTATCTGCTGCTCTTCCAGCTCAACGATTTCGAGCGCGTGATACGCGACACGGCCCACAACCTGCGCATCTGCGACCTGCTCGAACGACACGCGGCGGACGAGGACGATGCAGAGACGGTGCTCCAGTTCAAGCCGTACATCTACCGGATGAACTCGGTTTCGCGGGCCATGGCGCTCGTCCAGCGACATGAGCACGCCGAGGCGAGGAGCGTGCTCGAAGAGGCCATAGAGGTGATCCAGGAGATGAGTGAGGTCGACACGCCGGCGTTTCAGTTCGAGCGTGTACGATCGGTGAATTACCTCAGGTCCGCGCTCGAGCAGATCGCGGACGCTCCCGGCGATCCTCTGTCGCAGCTCGAGCGTGAGCTCGAGACGGCGGTGCAGGAGGAGGACTACGAGCGAGCGGCAAGACTCCGGGACCACATCCGGGAGTTGTCTTGACAAAGTCCACGGGCGTGAGGAGTATCAGACGAGTATGACCCATCCAGGCACGCGAGGTTCCCGTACGACGATGATGCTATGCGCAATCCTTCTGGTGCCTGCCGGTCTGTTCGCCCAGCAGGTACTCACCGCGCGCGAGTTCTTTGACACGGTTGCCGCTAACTATGCGAGTATCGAAGACTACACCGCGGACATGGTCTGGCGTGATGAGCGCGGAACGATGCGGGGGACCCTGATCTACAAGCGGCCCAATCTCGTGCGGATCGACTTCACCGAGCCGCAGGACCAGCTGCTCGTCTCCGACGGTCGACGACTCCTCGTCTACGTGCCGGCGCACAATGTGCGGCTCACCCAGACCCTGCGTGATCAGGTGGGAGCAGCTCCCGGGGGCATTGCGACTGCCGAGGGGCTCGCCCTGATGCGGCGCAACTACAACATCGCGTATCTCGAGGGGCCGGAGCCGGTGCCCATCAGGGAGGGCTCGAGTACCTTCGTCACACGGCTGCGCCTCGACCGGCGGCAGGCTTCGGAGGGTTTTCGCCAGCTGATCCTCAGCGTGGACGAGAACGGGTTCATCCGGGAGATTGTCGGCACGAAGGTCGACTGGGAAGAGGTCACGATGGAGCTCTCCAATATCCGCACGAACCAACGCATATCGGACCAGGTTTTCCAGGAGGCCGGCGATTCGTCGGCCAGTATCGAGGAGAACTTCCTCTACGATCCCGAGGGGTAAATGGAATCGATCGGCGCCCGGTACAGGCAGACACGCGAGACGCGGGGATACACCCTCGAGCAGGTCGCTCGTGATACGCACATCGCCAGACGATTTCTCGAAGCGCTTGAGGACGAGGACTTCGCGATCTTCCCGGGCGAACCGTACCTGCTCGGCTTCATGCGTACCTATGCGAACTACCTGGGTATAGACGCGGAAGAGACCGTCACCCTCTATCACAACCTGAAGCTTCAGGAACAGCCGCCGCCAATCGACGAGCTGATCAACAGGAGGCCCGCGGTTCCGTTGGGACGAATCGCGCTGATCCTCGTCGCCGTCGTCGCGGCAGGCGCCGTGATCTACCTCGCCGTGACCGGTGGTCTGTTCGACCCGTCCGAGCGGCGGGAGGCGGCGGCCGCCCCTGCTGCAGAGCCCGCGATCGCCTACCACATGGCCGACGAGATCGTCGAGCGACGCTTCTCTGAAGGCGATCGCATTATCGTGCCTGTTCGCGGGGCGCAGTTCCCGGTGGACCTCGTGCGGGTTGACGACGGCGCCACGGTTCTCGCAAGCGGACGCGAACAGCGGATCAGAGTGGGCGAGGAAGTGCTCATCGATGTGAACGACGATGCACAGAGCGACCTGCGGATAATCGTGCGAAGCGTGGACACCGCGGATACCCCGCGAAGCGTCGTCATGCGGCTTGACCGCGGTGCTGCCGCGACGGCAGCCGGTCGTCCCGTGGTACAGGACCCGGTCGGCGAGGTCGTCGCGGCACCGTCGATCGGTTCGACGCTCGAGCCGTCCCGCGAGGAGAGCGTGCGGCTGATCGCGGTCTACGACGAGCCGCAGGAGTTCGTCGTGAGCGTCGAGTTTGCCGGGCATGCGATGTTCCGCTACGAGGCAGACGGCCAGGCTCGCGTGGAGCGGTACTACCTGCCCGGAGAGACCCTCCAGATGACCGTCCGCGACCGCCTGAAACTCTGGGTGTCCAACGCCGCGAGCGCGCGTCTCCAGGTTGCCGGGCAGGAGATGTCGCTTGGTGATCCGGGGGAGGTCACCGCGGGTCTCATCACCTGGGTTTCGGATCCGGAGTCGGACCGGGTGCTCCTCGAGCTGATTCCGGTCTACTGATCAACCGCCTCGAGCTCGCCATGACCCGCACATTCTTCCTTGAGAACCTGGGGTGCGCCAAGAACCAGGTCGACGCCGAGATCATGATCGCCGCGCTCGAGGACTCCGGCTGGCGCCGGTGCGAGGCGGCGGATGAGGCCGGTTTCATCCTCGTCAACAGCTGCGGATTCATAGGCCCCGCGAAACAGGAATCGATCGACGTCGCGCTCGGGTATGTGAACGAGTGCCCGCGTGCCCGCGTGGTGATGACCGGCTGCCTCTCGCAGCGCTATCCCGACGACCTGGCGGCCGAGATGCCGGAGCTCGCCGGGGTCTTCGGCAACCGGGCCCCGCTCCGGATCGTCGAGCTGCTCGAGGCGATCGCGGCGAGCGACGCGCAGGGGCGAACAACCCCGGCGCAGGTGCTCGTGCCCACCGTCGGGAAGGACGGCTCGTTCGGGCACGAATCGGGGCGAAGATCAACGCTCCTCTCGCTTCCCGGCTCGGCGTACGTGAAGGTCTCCGAAGGGTGCGACAATCGGTGCGCCTTCTGCGCGATCCCGCTGATCCGTGGGCGTTCGCGGAGCAAACCGATCGACGCAGTGCTCGACGAAATCGACGAGCTCCTCGGGCGCGGGATCCGCGAGATCAACCTGGTCGCGCAGGACCTCGCCTCGTACGGCCGCGATCTGCCGGGCTCATCGCCGCAGGAGCTCCTGCGCGCCCTCTCGGACCGTCACGGTGAATTCTGGGTGCGTCTGCTCTACGTCTATCCGGACCGCTTCCCCGACTCCTTCTTCCCCATCCTCGGGGCCGATCCCCGCCTGCTGCCCTACTTCGACGTGCCGTTCCAGCATGCCTCGACCCGGGTCCTGCGGCGGATGGGACGACCCGGCGATGCCGCAGGGTATCTCTCGCTGCTCTCCCGGATCAGGGCCGCGCTGCCGGACGCCGTGATCCGCTCCACCTTTCTCGTTGGCTTCTTCGGCGAGAGCGATGAGGACTTCCGGCAGCTGCTCGACTTCCAGCGGCAGGCCGAGCTCGACTGGCTCGGGGTCTTTCCGTTTTCGCCGGAGGAGGGCACACCGGCGATGCGCGGCGATCCGCCGCTCGATGTGTCCCCGGCGCTTGCGTCGCGGAGGGCCGCACAGATCGAGCGCCGCCAGCGGAAGATCACCCACGCGAGGATGGAACGGTTCGTGGGGCGCGAGCTCGACGTCCTCGTGGAGGAGCTCGTTCCCGGCGAGCCGCTCGCGATTGGACGCTGCTATGCGCAGGCGCCGGAGGTCGACGGTTCGGTGGTGGTCAATGCACCGGAAGGCTCGCTTCAGCCGGGGACCTTCGTCCGGTGCCGGGTGATCCGGCGCAACGGGCTGGACTTGGAGGCCGTGCCGCTATAGGATCTGACGGTGGCAGCATTCGCTGAGCTCGAACGACTCAATCCCGCCCAGCGCGAGGCCGTTCTCCACACCGGCGGGCCGCTTCTCATCCTCGCCGGCGCGGGCTCCGGGAAGACCCGTGTCATCACCGCGAAGATCGCCTACCTGATCCGTGAGCACGGGGTCGATCCGCGATCGATCCTCGCGGTGACCTTCACGAACAAGGCGGCCGCCGAAATGCGCGCGCGCTCGTCGGCCATGGAACCGGCTGCGGCCGACGTGATGATCAGGACCTTTCACAGCTTCGGCGCCTGGCTCCTGCGGCGCAACGCCGCCGCGGCGGGCCTCGACCGCGGTTACTCCATCTACGACGATGACGACGTGGTGAGTCTGCTGCGCACGATCTACCGGGACGAGCACCGCGGAACCCTTGGCGGGTACGCGAGACTGATCAGCCGGGCCAAGGACTACGGTCTTCGTCCCGGCGATGACCTCAGCGCCATCTCGAGTGATCCCGAGCTCGCCGGGATCTACGGCTCCTACCAGCGTCGGCTCGACGAAATCGGCAACGTCGACTTCGGGGACCTCATTCTGAAGCCGGTGGAGCTGCTGCGCTCCGACGAGGCGATACGTCGGCGCACCCGGCAGCGCTACCGCTTCGTGCTCGTCGACGAGTACCAGGACTCCAACGTCGCGCAGTACGAGCTCCTGAAGCAGCTCTGCGATGAGACGACCTATCTCTGCGTCGTGGGAGACGACGACCAGAGTATCTACCGGTTTCGCGGTGCGGAGGTGCGCAACATCCTCACCTTCAGCGAGAGCTTTCCCCGTACGACGATCATCAAGCTCGAGCAGAACTACCGGTCCACGGGGCCCATCCTCGAGCTTGCCTCGTCGGTCGTCCGGCATAATCTGGGCCGGCTCGGCAAGACGCTCTGGACCGACCGTGCCGGCGGACAGGAGCCCACCGTCGCGCTGCTGCGCGACCAGGATGAGGAGGTCGACTACTGCCTCGACCTCATCACCCGCGAGCCCGGTGAGACGGCCATCCTGTACCGGACGAATGCCCAGTCGCGGCTCTTCGAACAGGCGCTCATCCGGGCGGGGATACCGTACCGGATCGTCGGTTCGCTGCGATTCTACGAGCGCGAGGAGATCAAGGACGCGCTCGCGGTGCTCAAGCTGTGCGCGAATCCGCGGGACGAAGTCTCGTTCCGGCGGATCGTCAACAAGCCGGCGCGCGGCATCGGGACGAAGAGCCTTGAGACGGTGGCGGATCTTCTGTCCGGCTGCGCGGGCGATCTGCTCGAGGCAACCGAAGCCGCCGCCGCGGAGCTGTCCCGGAAGGCCGGCGCCTCCGCCCTGGCCTTCGTGAGCATTATGAGGCGCGCGAGGCAGTCGCTCGGCCGGGGCAAGCTCTCGGAGTTCACTGAGTCGCTCGTCCGCGAGCTCGGTCTCTGGGAACTGCACGCCGAGGGCCGGGATCCCATCGTCGCAGGGTCGAAAGTGGAGAACCTGGAAGAGTTCGTCAACGCCGCGAGCCTCTATCCCGCGACCGGAGAGGGGCTCGCCGAGTTCCTCGAGCTCGTGGAGCTCGACCGTTCGCGCGAGGCCGACGAGACGCTCGACGCCGAGGTGACTCTCATCACGATGCACAATACCAAGGGGCTCGAGTTCGACCGCGTGATCGTCACCGGACTCGAAGAGGGGCTCTTCCCGCGCGGCGGTGACGAGGACCCGGACGAGGTCGAGGAGGAGCGGCGGCTGTTCTACGTCGCCGTAACGAGAGCCCGGGACGCGCTCTACCTGACGTCGTGCAGCTACCGGAGGCTCCACGGCCGCGTGATGGAGCTCGTTCCCTCGCGGTTTCTCAACGAGATACCCGCCGAGCTTGTGCACGAGGCGACCACCGGCCACCGGCGGCTCACCGGTGGCGTGACCGACGAGTACCCGGTGGGCAGCGCCGTCTACCACGATGACTACGGCATGGGGGTCGTTGCGTCGAGCCGGCACAACGGAACCGATCTCGTCGTGCAGGTTCGGTTCGAGACCGGCCGCGTCGCGACGTTTCTGCCCCGCTACACCCCGCTCGAGAAGGTGTCCGGCGATGACTGGTAGCGCACAGGCCCGTCTGCGCCGGTTGCCGCTGGTCAGGCGTGCTCGCGGGTACCGACTCTACACCGTCGACGGGAGGCGGATACTCGATCTCTGGCAGGCAGGAGGCCGGGCGATCCTGGGTCACCGCGGCGGCGGGGTCGTCCCCGCCGTCAAACGGGTGCTCGAGCGCGGCGTGCTCGCCGCGATGCCCTCCGTCCAGGAACGGCGGCTCGAACAGGCGCTTCTGCGCCTGCTCGGCGACGGGGAGCTCGTGCGGGTAGCCGTATACGAGTCGCACCAGCGTGCCGTCGAGGCGGTGGCGGCGGCCCTGGGGCTGCCCGCTCCGCAGTGCCGTCCGGACGACCCGGTGCTGCTCACCCTCGAGGGAGGGCCGGCGTTCCCGGCGGCGTTCCCGGCGGCCCTGCACGGGCACGGCGGTCGGCCGTCCGTCCGGTACTGGCGCCCCTACCTCCCCGCGAATCGCCCGGCCGCGGAGCCTCGTGTGGCCGTACGCTTCCCTGTTCTGCCCGACGGCGGCCTCTTCGAGGCTCAGACCGTGGTCTATCCCGACGAGCTCGGGATTGAGCTCTTCTCCGACATCCTCCCGGAGCCCGTACTCACCGCGCTTACCGCGGCCGCCTGGGGGCTGGTTTCATCGGGGCGACGACCTGTGGTACGGTTAGCCGGGTTCAGCCGGGTAGGACCGTACTTCGTGCCCGACGCCTCGGAAGACTACGATCGGGTGTTCGACTGTTTCCTGCGCTCAGGGGTGCTCATCAGTCCCGATCCGGCGGTGCCGAGTATCGTACCCGGGGAGCTCTCGGACGGCGAACGGGCGTGCCTCGAGGCCGCGGCCCGCGCCGCGATGGCCGACTCAGACGGGAAGAGAGGGACGGGTGGGAACTGAACAGGCGATCCTGATGCTGTCGCGCTTCGTTCTCGGGGCGCTTGGGACCTTTCTCGCGATCATGGTCTGGTCAAAAACGCGAGACACTGCGTGGATGCTCATCGTCGTGGGTACCGTTGCGCACTATGGCGAAGTGGTATTCTCGGCGCTGGAGACGCTCGGTGTCGTGCGCCTCGACGTCGTCAGGGTCTCCGGCATCGCCCTCTTTCCGCTGGTCCTCACGAACCTGCCCATGTTCTTCTTCATCCTCGCCTTTCTCGTGATCGTCAGCAGACGCATGCCCTGAACATGGAACGAGTGAAATGGCGCCTACGGGGCAGTCGCGTGCGGCTCCCTCGAGCGCGTCGAATCGTGCTGCCGGCACGGGACCCTCGACGGCGGTCGCCGTGTAGTCGCCGAGCACGAACAGATCCGGCATGAGCTCTTCGCAGAAGCCGCAGCCCACGCACGTCTTCTGGTCAACGGTGGCCCGAACCCAGGGTGCTTTCATGCGGATAAGCTACTACCGGCGCATGATCGCGGCAAAGTGGAACCCGGTGCACAGCTCGCGGCAAGCTTGCGGCACGGTAGTTGACACTCGGGCGGATTTTGCTATCTTACAAGGACGCTTCTGCGGATCCGAGAGGAGGAAGATATGGTGGCGTTGATCGTTGGGATCATTTTCATTGCATTCGCGGTGTACTCGGTGCTTCCGGTATCGTGGTCTCTGCAGTGGTGGGAATACGTCATCGACTTCCTGAAGGGCGGCGTGCCGATCATCGCCGTCTTCGTCGGTCTGATCGCCGTGTTCATCGGCATTGCCGACATCAAGGACCGTATTGAAGCCAAGAAGGAAGAAGCTGAAGAGGAGGCGCAGGCTGAGAATTAGCCGTGCGCGAGAGTGAAGCGATGAAAACCGTATTTCCAAAAGCCAAGGACGTCGAGCGACGATGGTACGTGATCGACGCCCAGGACGCGATACTCGGCAAACTCGCAGTCAGGGCTGCAACCGTGCTCCGCGGCAAACACAAGCCGGAGTTCACGCCGAATCAGGAGTTGGGCGACTACGTGATCGTCATCAACGCATCCGGCGTCCGCGTCACCGGCAACAAGGCGACGCAGAAGATGTACTACCGTCATTCCGGGTATCCGGGAGCCCTGCGATCGCGCACCTTCGAACAGATGATGGCGCAGCGTCCGACGTATGTCGTCGAGCACGCGATTCGCGGCATGCTTCCCAGGAATCGACTTGGCCGCAAGCTCTTCACGAACGTGAAAGTGTACGCCGGCCCCGACCATCCCCACGCGGCTCAGAAGCCTGAGCCCCTGACGATCGAGTAGAGGAGTATCCATGGCACAGCACCTGTCGCGCGGCACCGGACGCCGGAAGACTTC
>SKQU01000267.1 GCA_007118855.1 Spirochaetaceae bacterium | reverse complement strand
CCGGAAGAGCTGGATGCGGTGGTGCTGACCCACGCCCACCTCGACCACTGCGGGCTTCTGCCGCGCCTGGTCAGGGCGGGTTTCCGCGGGCGCATTCACTGCAGCGCGGCGACCGCCGAGCTTGCGAAAATCATCCTGCTCGACTCCGCCCGGATCCAGGAGGAGGACGCGGCGACAAAGCGACGCCGACACGAGGCGGAGGGGCGCTCGGGGAAGCACCCGGAGAAACCGCTCTACACGACTGACGATGCGGAGGCGACCCTGCCGCTGTTCGCCCGCCAGCCGTTCGACGCGACGGTTGACGTGGCCGACGGAGTGCGCGCCACCTTTCGCGAGGCCGGCCACATCTTCGGTGCAGCGTCGGTCCTCCTTGAAGGCGGCACGGATGGAGACCGCAGGAGCGTACTCTTCTCAGGCGACGTCGGGAGGTGGGACCGCCCGATCATCCGCGACCCGCACCTGTTCGAACACGCCGACTACGTCGTGCTCGAATCCACCTACGGCGACCGGGAGCACAGCGATCACAACATCGAAGAGCTGCTCGCGAACGAGGTCAACACCACACGAGCGGCGGGCGGCAATCTTCTCATACCGAGCTTTGCGCTCGAGCGCGCCCAGGAGGTGCTCTACTATCTGAACGCCCTGCTGCGGGCGGACCGGGTGCCTCATCTTCTCGCCTTCCTCGACAGCCCCATGGCAACACGGACCCTCGAGGTCTTCGAGCGTCACCCCAATCTCTTCGACGAGGACATGAACGAACGTGTGCGCCGCGGGGAGTCGCCTTTCCAGTTCCCGGGCCTGAAGCTCGTTTCGAGCGTCCACGAGTCGAAGTCGATCAACCACATCCGCGGGACGGCAATCGTGATCGCCGGATCCGGGATGTGCACCGGAGGACGGATCAAGCACCATCTGGTGACGAATATCGAACGCCCGGAGAGCACCATCCTCTTCGTGGGGTACCAGGCGAACGGCACGCTCGGACGACAACTCGTGGACGGAGCGAAAGAGGTACGCCTCTTTGGGGCGATGCGGAAGGTGCGTGCGCGCGTGAGCCGGATCAACGGCTTTTCCGGCCACGCCGACCGCAACGAGATGGTGCGCTGGCTTTCCGGGATGGAGAAGAAGCCTCGCCAGGTCTTCCTGAACCACGGCGAGCTCCCCGCGATGGAATCGCTTCGCGACTACCTGGGCGAGAAGGTCGGACTGACCGCAGCGATCCCGGAGTTTCGCGAGCGGATCGAGCCTGCATAGCCGGAGCTCACGACCCGGGTTCTACCCACGTCGCGATACTCAGACCGGCGCTTCGCGCCCAGCGCGCGAGAACCGCCATCTCCCGGGCGTCCGGCAGGCGATTGCGGAGTCCGCGAACCTGGACGATCTCCCGGCGCTTCACGTCGAGCTCCACGGTGAGCAGTCGGGTCACGCCGGTCGCAGTCTCGCGGCGCACGGACCAGATCGACGAGACGCGCCTCCGGCACGATGAGGCGTAGGTCGCCACGCAATGCCCCAGAGTCCGGCCCTCTTCTTCCAGCTCGCGCGAGCTCAGAAGCTCGATGACACGCCAGACACGCATATTCCGCGATTCGCGTTTGCCCTCCACCAGCTCAAAGTCCGGTATCCCCAGCCTGGGCCACTGGAGGAGTCCGCCCCTCGCGGTCCGCCCGAGTCGTTCATGCCACTCCTCCACCTGCCGCAGGAGCGTGCCGGGCGTCCGGCCTCCCATCGACAGGCCGGGCTGCGGCGGCTCCCGTTCCTCCACAAGCCCGCGCTCCACGAAGACGGCCGGCTTCTCGTACTTCTGGTTCCAGATATAGTCGACGATGGGCTGATAGTGCGCCGTGTCGAGCATCGGGTTGCGCGCGAAGAACCGGATGAGCTCCAGACCGAACTGGTTGTCGCGGAAGTCGAGCGCCATGCGGGTGCCCAGCATTGCGTCCGAGACTCTCCGGTCACCCCCGAGTGCGCGGACCTGCCCGTACCGTATGGCTGCACGCGGATCGTAGTGGTCCGGAGCCTCGGTAAACCAGTGCGCCATGCGCTTCGTGAGGGGTACCGGAAGCCCGGCAGCGGTGCGGATGCTCCCGCCCTTGCCCAGATGGATGTACCAGCGCTGCCGCGTCCGGTTCTTGCGGTACCAGACGCCGACCATGAAGGCGGGCGGCTCGTACTCGCACAGGAGATGCGAGGCGAGGCTCGCGACCTGTTTCTCTCTGTTGTGGCTGCGCGGTCGCCAGTCGGAAGGGTTCCGCAGCCACTCGCCCTCATACCGGTAGAGATTGAGGACCGCGATGGTGCTCTCTTTTGCGGTGAGGAGCTTGCTCACCGAATCTATCTGGATCAGGTACTCACGCAGCCCGGCGGCCGCACGCTGCTTCCTGCACGCCTGTGCGACAATCTTCAACGGCTCGTCAGCGACCGTCTGTTCATCGAGTTCGCCCGAGAAGATCCGTGCGATCGCGTGAGACGGGTTGTGGGACCGCCTGGCCTGACGCAGGGCACGATCCGCGGACTGCCGCCGGAAGAGGTCCCGTTCCTGGCGTCGCTGCAGATCAGACTTGCGCACGCTCGTCTGGAGGTCATTTGCGGTGCACCACCGCCGGTACTCGTCGAGCGACGCGAATCCGAGCTCGCCGAAGATGTGACGTTCCGTCTGTGGATCGAGCTTCGGGCGTGCCCCGTCTCTCGCCATGACTCAAGCATACCGGAGCGCACGCGAGAAAACTGCATGGAACTTCCGTGCGCCCGCCATATACTTGAGAGCAATGGAGGAATCATGGAAGAGAGAACGCTGACAAGCAGACAGATCGACAACCGAGACGCCGTGCGCTACGCATCAGGCGAGGACACGCCGTATACCGGATGGGTGATCGATTACTACGACAGCGGGCAGTTGAAGCTCAAGGAGTACTACCTTGACGGAAAGGTCCACGGCGAGTGGTTGAGGTATCATCCCGACGGAATGCTCGAGTACCGCAAGATCTTCGAACACGGAACCATGAAGGACGACTTGACCGGCTCATCCATGTGATCCTTCAGCGGGCTGCCGTCACAACGGGAAAGACGAGCCGGTACCGTGACCCCGGCGACAGCTCGCTCGTGATTGTGCCGCCGAGCTGCTCCGCGAGCGCGCGAACGAGCTGCAGCCCGAACGTCTCGCCGGAGTCGACTCGCGGCGCCTCAGGAGCAACCTGCCCCTCGTCCTCGTACGTCAGTGCGACCGAGTTCCCGTGCCTCACCGACGTGATCGAGATGAGACCTCCGTCGCGGCGGGGAAAGGCGTGTTTCATGGAGTTGGTGATGAGCTCGTTGATGATGATACCCAGCGGAGAGAGCTGCCTCATCGTCAGCGGACAGGCTTCGACGTCCATACAAACACGAACAGCGCCCGCCGGGTCGTAGAGCCGGACGATCTCCTCGACGATCGGAGGAAGGTAATCCCGGATGTCCAGGTCGGTGAGCTCCGGTCTCGCGTAGAGGCGATCGTAGAGCGCGGCCATCCCGCCCACTCGGTCGGCCGTTTCGCGAAGGATCGACCGCGCCGATTCACCATCCGAGTCGTTGCGTAGGTCTGCTTCGAGAGCGAGCAGGCTTCGAACGATACCCAGATTGTTCTTGACGCGGTGGTGCGCCTCGCGCAGGAGAAGATCCTTCTCGCGGAGCAGCGCGTCCGCGCGTACCTCCGCCTCCCGCCGTTCCATCGCGTTCACCACGATCCGCGCGAACACGGTGAGGAGCCCTCTCTCTTCGTCCGAGGGAAGATGCCGGTCGCGCACGAAGTCAAACCCCACGAATCCCGTGCAGCCGCCTGCGGTCATCAAGGGGACTGTCAGGAGGCTCTGAATACTCTGTTCGCTGAAGAAGTCACGCAACCACTCATCCGGCAATTCCGCCACATCCGGTACTACGTACGGCTCGCCCCTGCGATGCGCACGGTAGACCTCGCCAAGCAGCTGGAACGGCACGACCTGAAGTCCTTCCCGCTGCGGCTCTATGTCCGACGCGCACCACTCGTGCGTGTTGGTCGCGACCTTCCGTCTCTCGTCGTAGGCGAACAGATACGTCCGGTCCGCCTTCACGCAGATCCCGATCCGGCCGAGCGAATCGGTGATCACCTGGTCCACGTCCGACGAGGAAACGTCCATATACGCCGACGCGATATCCACGAGCGCCCGCAGCATGCTCGATTGGCGCACGATTGCGCTTCGCGTGCGCTCCTGCTCGGTTGTCTCTCGCACGATCGACAGGGCGAGATCGGTCCCGCACGGCACGAGGCGGCTCTCGAAGTAGCGCTCGAGCTCACCGTTCCCGATCGTGTAGGTGTACACCTGCTGCGCTCCCTCGCGGAAGACTCTATCGAGGCGCTCCATCGTGAGCTCCGCGAGATTCGGCGGGAGCGCGTCAGAGACATGCTGCTTCAGGAAGCTCTCCGGCGGTACGAGCAGGCCGTGACCGTCGGCGGGTCGATAGTCGACGAAGTAGCCTTTCCGGTCGAGAAGGAACATCAGATCCGGGATGGCGTCCATGAGCGCCTGCGTACGGACGCGGCCGCTCTCGAGCGCGAGCTCGGTCTCCGATTCGCGCCGCTTCGCCTCAAAGAGGCGGAACGCCATCTTGATGCAGACGTCGAGCACCGCATCACCGGAGTGCTTCACGACGTAGCCGTACGAGGTGATCCGCTCGGTACGCGCTACGACGTCCGGTTCGGTGTGGGAGGAGAGAAACACGAGCGGCAGCTCACGACAGGCAAGGATCTGCCGGGCAGCCTCGGTCCCGTCGATGCCGTCGCCGAGGTTGATATCCATGAGCACGAGATCGATCTCAGCTCCGTTGCGGACGGCCTCGACGGCCTCCTCACCGCTCGCTGCGGTCATCACGGCGTACCCGTACCGTTCGAGCGCACGTCGTTGCGTTATCGCGACGAGTCGCTCATCTGCTACGAGGAGAATCGTGCGTGGGGCGTCGGAAGCGGCCATCGTTCTCCGTACTGTGCCGTGATTCTTGCAGGTATCGTCCTTACGCGGCAAGTCCCCGGGAAGGCTCAGTAGCGACGTACGAGCTCCGCCCCGCGGTAGTAGTGCGCGAGGATCGCCTCTGCGTCGTATCCCGCGGCGGCCATTCCGGCGGCGCCGCTCTGGTCCATCCCCACACCGTGGCCCCATCCGGCGCCGCTGAAGATGA
This sequence comes from Spirochaetaceae bacterium, assembly GCA_007118855.1. Lineage (GTDB taxonomy): Bacteria > Spirochaetota > Spirochaetia > DSM-27196 > SLST01 > SLST01. Next base: position 192 of record SKQU01000267.1, on the reverse strand, counting down.
AGGCTTGCGGAAGGCCGTCCGTGCCGAGCCTGGGCTCCACGGTGAAGAGATTGCTGCGAAGCCCGCCAAGGCGGTTGCGGATCGCATCGCCGCGCACCGTCGTTTGCCCGTCGGTACCTCTGATGAGCACCTCTTCCACCCGGCCGCTGATCCCGCGACCACGGGTCGTGATCGACACGATCTGTCCCAGCT
>SKQU01000182.1 GCA_007118855.1 Spirochaetaceae bacterium | reverse complement strand
GTTCGAGCACACCCGCCAGCGTGCGAGCGGTGTCCAGGTAGCGCGCCTCGCCCAAGTACTCGCCTGCGAGCGCGAGCGCTCCCGGCGCCATCGCGGCGGCGGTCGACCCGCCCACCACGACGTCGCCGCTTTCGCAGTCGAGGTACTGTCCAAGTTGGCCGAACCGCCGGAAGGTGTCCAGGAGTCGGTCGGCCAGGCGACGCGTTCCGGCTTCCCAGTGCGCGGGAAGCCGCCACACGGCGTCGCGCCGTGCGAGCGCGATGAACGACTTCACCACGAAGTAGAGGGCGTCGGCCTGCTTGCGCGTCATGTACCAGCGCTCGGTCCCCGGCGTGTCGAACCCGTCTCCGTACGCAACACCGGCGTGCTGCCCCGCGTGGAAGAGTCCCGACGGGCGTTGCGCGCAGGCGAACATCCACTCGAGGTTCGCGACGGCGCGCTCGCGCGACTCGGGCGAGCCCGCGACGATGAGCGGGAACGGGATCATCCCGCCGCCCACCCAGCCCGCCTGCCAGTCCTGATACCGGCTCTTCGCCGCAGCATCGTGCGTGCCTACGCGGTAGTACCCGTCCTCCAACCAGTTCTCCCGCGCGTGCTTCTCCTCCACCAGGCGTGCCGCCGCGGAGAGCGGATACTCGTTCACCGGTGCGGTAGAGCCGGCGAGATCGCCGCGGACCACGGCGAACCGGTCGTAGAGCGACTGAACCGTCGGCGCCGGGAAGACGAAGAGCCGGTAGCGGATGGTCACCCTCGCGCCCGGGACGAGGTCGGCGCCGCGATCCCACGACGGTGTGGCGGTGCTCACCATCGTGTAAAGCGTCTGCCGCCGGACACAGGGGGACTCTACCCGCAGGATGGCATGAGTCCGGTCTGGCCTCTCCTCCACGGTGAGCCCGTGGTTCACCACGGCCGAGTCGCGCAGCACGCCCTGGTCGGTGAGGAGGATCGCCGCCTGCCCGGCGCGCGGGTCGTGGAAGGCGATGCACGGCGTGGCGGCGTCGCCGCTTGAGAGCTGGATCCGCGACGGGCCCCCATCATGCGCGAGCCGCGGGACGTCGGTGACCAGGATCGGCGCGTCGGGGCCGACGTCTCCGGACTCGTGCACCATGGGCGGGTAGCGGTACGGCCGGCACGGGTAGCGGTTCCCGTTGTACGCGGCCGCCGGGATCAGGAGGAACACCTCGGGCGACCACGCACCAACCTCCCACTCGAGCGCGACGGCGACCTCGCGCGCGGCCCCGGCGGTCACTGTGAAGGTGACCTCGCCGTCCACCGCGTCGGGTCGGTCGCCGGCCGGTCTCGCACCGGCAGCGGCCTCCCACGTCGCGCCCGCGAAGGCAGTCGTGAATGCCCAGGCGCCGGCGGTCGGCAGTTCGGTCCTCGCGCATTCGATTTCGGTCGACCCGCTGAACCGGGTTATGCGCGCAAACAGGCGGATGCGCTCGCACGCGTAGCAGCCGCTCCCCGAAACACAGAGATCCTGCTTTCTGGGCCCCATAGTCACCCCTCCTCACGCGCGTCGGCTGCGACAGACCGCGTCGAGCCCGGATGATACGCCCCCCACTACGCGAAGCGATTGACGACCCGAAGGTCATCAACAAGGAGACCGTCTGGAACGCCCTGGCGCCCATGAACCGACTCGCGTGAAGGGTAGCGCTGTCCGGCGCGACCGAGCATCACCTTCGGGACGCTTCGAAACTGATCGACCGCGTGTTCCGCGTCTCACGGTATCTTCGGGGAGCGTGCCGGTGACGTTCTTCATCACACAGAATAAGAGAGCACGGAAATCGTGTCACTGATGCGGCACCGGGAGCATCCGGCAGTCGCTCGCGTGGAACCGGCCGTCGGCGGGTGAGGATGCTCACTCACATGCTGCCTGCGGCTCTCGCCCATCCCGCCGGACTTACTCCGCTCTCCGTGATGGACTATACTGAGTCCGGCAGGAAGCTGATGAGCGAGAGCATCGCATCGTACGTAGAAACCAGAAAGCGTCGCATGCGCCGCGAAGCAGCGGCTCGCGACGCCCGGATCGCCGAGGCGCGACTCGAGGTTCGCACCTGCATGGAAGGGCTCCTTCGAGCCATCGAACGCGACGGCGAGGTTCTCTATGAACGATGACGGATTGCGAACGTTGCGGGGTGAGCTCGAGGCGGACGTCGAGCGGCTTGGCGCGCTTGAGGAAAAGTACCGGCTTGTGAAAGAGAAGCTCGCGAGGATCGAACCGGATGAGTTCGACCTGGTGGCTCTCGCTCACGCGATCACCAACCTCTACGGCATCATGGAAAACTACTTCACTCGAATCGCGAAACACCTTGAGAACCGGATTGACCCCGGCACGTGGCACAAGGACCTCATACTCAGGATGATGATTCGCGTTCCCGGCGTGAGGCCTGCCGTGCTTACGACCGGCCAAGGAAAAGTGATCGATCAGCTGCGCAGTTTCCGTCACGCGTTTCGGAACATCTACCTTCATGACCTTGACCCTGATCGACTCGCCCTGGTCGACGCCCCGGAGGGCTGAGCCGTAGCATGTGGGTTCTGTCCTACACAGTGGCGTAATCCCGGGCGCAGGCTGAAGCAAGCCAGCCCGCGCCCGGCGTCGCTGCAGCATTCGGAGCCGGTCGTGACAAGGGATACCCCGGGCGATCGCGGATCAATGGCGCAAAAACGTCTTGTAAATCGGCAATTTTCGCGTAATAATGCCGGGTATGTACGCTCGATTACTGCGGCCACCCGAGGGTTCGATCTTTCTGTTCGGTCCGCGCGGGACCGGGAAGTCTACCTGGATCCGCGAGCACTTCCCGGGTGTCGTTACCTATAACCTCCTCGACACTCGTGAGGCGCTCCGGCTCGAACGGGATCCGCACGCACTGTACGACGAACTGCGCACCCTGCCCGCGGGAAGCTGGGTCGTGATCGACGAGGTCCAGAAGGTTCCGGCGCTTCTGGACGAGGTACACAATCTGATCGAGTCGGAGCACCTGCGGTTTGTGCTCTGTGGCTCGAGCGCTCGCAAGCTCAAGCGGAGTGGGACCAATCTCCTCGCCGGCAGGGCGATCGTAAACGAGATGTTCCCGCTCACCTCAGCCGAGCTCGGATCGGACTTCGACCTTGCGGCGGTACTCGTCCGCGGGAGCCTTCCCCTGGCCGTTTCCGGGGCCGACGCCCAGGGGTTTCTCTCGACGTACGCCATGACCTATCTGAACGAGGAGATCCGGGCCGAAGCGCTGACCCGGAACGTGGGCGCATTCGCACGGTTCCTGGAGGTTGCCGCACGGCAGAACGGCCAGATCACCAACACGACCAACATCGCCCGGGAAGCCGCGGTCGCCCGAACGACCGTTCAAACGTACTTCGACATCCTGGTCGACACGCTCATCGGCTACTGGGTCCCCGCGTGGGAGCTCAAGCACGGTACCCGCCAGTATTCGCAGCCCAAGTTCTACCTGTTCGACACAGGCGTTGCGCGCGTGCTCTCCGGCCGAATCGCCTACCCGCCGACCGCGGAGGAAACCGGCCCGCTGCTCGAGGCGATGCTGTTCAACGAAGTCCGTGCGTACCTTTCGTACTCGGGGCTCCGCTACCAGCCACACTATTGGCGAACGTACGACGGAACCGAGGTAGATCTGGTCTGCGAAACCCGCGAGGGATTCGTCGGCATCGAGATGAAGTCGACCGCCGACTGGCTCGGTCGATACAGCCGCGGACTGTCTCGATTGCGCGATGCCCTCTCGCCGGCTCCGGTGACGTGCTATGGCGTCTTCCGCGGCGAACGGCCGACGACGTCGGGAAGGATCCAGGTGCTCCCGGTACGGCACTTTCTGGACCGGTTGTGGCAGGGCGAGATCATCCGCTGATCGGGTGAAGACGAACGGCCTACGACACGCCCGCGGCGCACAAGCTGCCGAACGTCTCCGGCGAGATCAGCATCCCGGGACGCAACCGCCTACCAGACCACCGGCACGAGGCCCGATCTTGAAATCGCCTCGTCGCGGGTGACAAGTTCGGCGTCCGTTTGCCGCGCGGTCGCGACGAAGACCCGATCGAAGGGGTCGGCCTGTTCCAGACCGAGCGCCATCGCTTCAACGGCGATCGTGCCGTTGATCGGGATCACCAGGAATCGACTGGCCAGCCGGTTGAGAAAGTCGGCGGTATCCGTCTTCAGTACGACGCGCCCCTTCTCGACGAGCATCGCAAGCTCGAGGAGCAGCATGTCCGAGATCGCCAGTTCGGTCGGGCGCGCTGCGTCGATCCGGGCACGTGCGCCGGTCCCCAGCCGCGCATCGCCCTGAACCAACCAGAGCGCCGCGTGGGTGTCGAGCAGCAGGCTCACAGCGCGGCGTTCCACTCGGTCGCAGGCAGCGTCGGCTTGTCGATCGAATCGGCCGATTCGGCTATCTCGTCCTTCATGCATCCAAAGAGCGCCCGGGTCGGTGGCTGCTCCGCGACGATCAGGAGATTGCCTTCCCGCGTCTGTACGACAACCTCCTCGCCGGCGAGCGCCGCCCGGCGGATTCGGGGGAAATCCCGTAGCAGCCCGCTTACGTTTGTCTTCATGTCATATAATTTGTCAAACAAACTGCTCGTGTCAACCGTTCCGTGGCAGCGCCAGGCAAGCCGGGGGCTTGTGACGAACGAATCGACGGCTTCCGTGAAGGCGCAGTTCGCGGAAGATGTGAGATGGGCGCTCTCAGAGGAATCGGCTATACTTGTGTGGTGGAGGGATTGATGATTGCGTTGAGGTTGCCCGAAGAGATCGAGGCCCAGCTCGAAGAGCTCGCGCGACGTACCGGTCGGACCAAGTCGTACTACGCCCGCGAGGCTATCATCCAGTATCTGGCAGAAATCGAGGAACTGTACCTCGCGGAATCGGAGCTTGAGGCTGTTCGGAAGGGTTCCAAGACCTATCCACTGACCGACGTGGAACGCGAGCTTGGCCTGGGCAGTTGAGTTCACTGAAGGTGCACTGAAGGACCTTCGTCGGCTCGACAGGCCGGTCGCCGAGCGAATCACACGGTTTCTGAGAGACCGCATCGCAACGGAGGAGAGTCCGCGCCGCCTCGGACGCAAGCTCGAAGGGTCGCGTCTTGGCGAGTTCTGGAAGTACCGCGTGGGCGATTGGCGACTCATCTGTCGGATCGACGACGGGAGGGTACTCGTGCTCGTGCTGCGGATCGGTCACCGACGTTCGGTCTACCGGTCGACCTGAGTCTCCTCACCTCCGACGCACTCGCTGATGCCGGGGATGGCGGCGATGGACGCGATTGCGTAGATCGTGGTGCATGAGACTCCCGCCGCGGCGGGAGTCTCAGAGCGAGATGAGGAGAAAGATGAGCGACAACTCACGGCCGGTTGCGGTGGCACGAACCGTTCTGATCGTTCTGGG
>SKQU01000167.1 GCA_007118855.1 Spirochaetaceae bacterium | reverse complement strand
CCGGCGTCGGCGGCCTGCTGAAGCACCTGCGCGGTCAGGAGCGAGAGGAAGAGGTTGCTGCGCGCGAACCGCGTCGCCGGCGGCCGCAGTCCGATGCCCCCGTCCGGAAGCTGGTGTTCGGCGAGCCGGTCCAGGAGCGCGCCCCGGTCGGCGAGCGGCAGGTGTCCGAGCGCCCGCAGCGACAGATCGTAGAGCCGTCTGATATCCGACGCCGGCCCCTCACCCGCCTCCAGGCGCTCGATGAGCGGGACGATGAAGGCCTGTGCCGTCGTGTCCAGGCTGATCGTGAGCGATCCGTAGGAAGAGCCGATCGCCGAGGGAATGAGCAGCCCTTCGGCCGATCTGCCGCGCCCGGCATCGTCGGTATCCGTGACGAGGCCGGCCGTGGAGAAGGCTTCGGTCACAAGCGGTCGTTCGACGATTACCGGCGAGCGAAGCACTTCGTTCACGAGCGCGCTTCGGGTCGTGAAGGTGATCTCGCCTTCGCCCGCTTCGTGCGCCTCGAGCACCCACGGCAGCTCGTAGGCGGAATGCGGAGGGATCGTGACTGCCTTCGTCGGCTCGTCGGCTACGAGCAGGATGTCCGAGGCCGCCGTGACGCGCACCTCCTGCTGCTCGCCGGTCGTGTTCGTGAGCACGACGCCGGCCACCGCGGTGTCGCGGGTGCGCAGGCGCCTGGGCATCGCGGTACGCACGTTGATGGGGTTCTGGACCATCACCTCGTGCTCGCTCATTCCCAGGTGGCTTCCCCGGAGTGCGGCCGCGGTGAAGCGGTAGGTCGTGAGGTTGTCCGGGTAGTCGAAGGTGACCCGCGCGTACCCGGCATCGTCGGTGCGCACCTCCGGCTCAAAGAGCGCGAGCGGCGAGAAGTCGGCACGCTCGTCGAGCTTCACCCCGTCGCCGCCCTGGAGCGTCGCGATGTCGTAGGTGACCGGGCGCAGCAGGAGCCTGCGGCTGTCGTCACCCTCCACGCCGAGCGGGAAGTGGTAGTCGCGGTAGAAATACTCAAGTGGGTTGGGTACGTGGTACCCGATCAGGTCGAGCACTCCCCGGTCGACGCCCAGGAGGGTCACCTCGGCGCCGGCCACGGGCCGGCCGTTCTGTGTAACCCTGACCGTTACGTCGCCTTCGTCGCCGGGACCGTACGAGCGGCGTTCACTCGTTATCTCCACGTCGAGCTCCACCGACCGCGTGGACACGGAGACGGCGGTGAGGCCGAACAGACCGCGCGGGCGGCCGAGGTCGGGCTGGAAGTAGTCGTCCTGCGTCTCCGTTCGAGCGGTGAAGCTCGACAGCGCGACGTAGAAGATTGGTACGTAGTCGGCTTCAACCGGAACCTCGATCACCTCGTTGCTTCCGCTGAGCTCAACGACCCGCTCGCTGATCAGGCCCTCCCGTTCGACGGTGAGCAGGTAGCGGCCCTCGGGCAACGGGCTCTGGACGAGGATCCGCGCGGTGTCGCCAGGCTCGTAGACCGGTTTGTCGACGATCATCTGGATGTCCGAAGGGGTCTGGCTCGCGGTACGCACCCAGCCGCTGCCGGTCGCGTAGAAGGTGATCTCGGTGCGGGTCTCGCGTCCGGCCGGATCGGCGGAGACGAAGAAGAGCGTGTAGTTGCCCGGCTCGGATACGGAGAGCTCGTGCCGCAGGAGGCCGCCGGGGGCTTCGCCTTCCTCCTCGTAGAGCGCCTCCTCCACGTACTCCCATCGTTGGGTCAGCCGACCGTGAAGGCCCTGCTGGTGGACGGCGCGCCACTCACCCTTGACAAGGCCGTAGCGCAGGACTCCGTCGGTTGAGAGTGCCTGCCCGTCGATTCCCACGAGCTGCGCTTCCGCGACGACCCGAGTGTTTGTGGGCACGAAGCGCGACCACCAGCCGTCGGGGGTCTGCGTTGCGAAGCGTGCCGCGACGTAGTGATCCGCCGGGTGCACGACGAGCGACCGCGAGTGGGCGACGACCTGCCGGTCTATGTCCTCAACGCGCGCCTCGAGCGTGTAGCGGTAGGGCTTGTCCGGGATCGCGGCTCCAGTCGTTGCCGCGCTCACCGTCGCGGATCCAACGCCGCTCAGCGTCCCGGTTCCGCGCGCAACGATGCTCTGTGAACCCCACTCGCTCGTCCCGAAGGTCCAGTTCTGCCACTGCGTCCCCGGCGGGACGAAGCGCACGGGGGCCCGTGTCCAGACATACTCGTACCGGGCGCCTGCGACCGCGCCGCCTGCGAGGTAGGTCGCCGCTATGCCGACCGCCGCGGGGTCGCCGGCGATCACCTCCTCGCGTTCGAGGCGCGAAGTCACTTCGAGCGCCACCCTGCGGAAACTCCCGACGGTGAACGACACGCGCTGTACGTCCCATCGACCCGGGCCGTACTGATACCGGAGCTCGTAGGTGCCGTGGTCGAGGTCGTCCGGCAGTGTGATGCGCCCGAAGAACCCGCCGGACGCGCTCGGCCGCTGCCGGCGCTGCCAGACGACCGCGCCCGTCTGGGCATTCGCGATCTCGACCGAGGTGATCTCGTCGGCCGGCGTGAAACCTTCGGCGTTCTGGAGCCAGTGGATCCCGCGGAACGCGAACTCCTCGCCCGGCTGGTAGATTCCACGGTCGGTAAACAGATGAACCCGGTGGCGGTTCAGCAGTGCAAGCGTGGGGCTCTGCACGGCCAGCGCCCCAAAGCGCCAGGCGTTGTGGCTTGGGTCTACGCGCACCTCCGCGGTATCTCCGTCCTTGTCGACGCGCAGGTGAAGGTTCGTCGCAGGGGTGCGGAACCCCATTGTGAAGCTCGAGGCGAATCCATCGCCGTCCAGGTCGATCACCGCGAGGCCCTGGGCATCCGTCTGCCCGGTGAAGGAGGCGCCGGAGAGGTTGAACGCCTCAACGCGGGCATCCGCGACCGGCAGTCCGCTGGAGAGCCGATTCACCCAGACGAGGATGCGGTTGTAGGCAAACCTCGTCGTTATCCCGAGATCGGTGACCTGCACGGCGACGGCCCCCGCCTCCGTCTGGAAACGCGGATTGGGCACAAGCTCCGGATCCTTCTGCGCCTGCCAGGCGAAGAAGACCGTGCCGTGTCCATCCTCGCTCAGGTGCGGATCAAGATCGAATTCGTGGAAATGGACGTAGTCCGGGGCGTCATACGAGAGGTCGTACGGCACGGGGATGGGCGGCCTGGGGCTGCCGAAAAACTCGTCGCCGCCGCGCGCTCCAAGGCTGAAGCTCACGAGATTGCGCATGCTGAACACGATAGCCGGTCTGAACTCCGCCTCCAGATGACGCAGTCCGGCTCCGTGAGCGGGGAAGTCGATAAAGGGATCCGGGCGGGGAATGGTGTAGGTGTGGGTCGATTCGCTTGCGAGCTCGCGCCCGTAGACGTCGGTCACGGTCGCCGGAGCGACGATCGTGACGATCTGGCCGGGTCGTGCGTTCGGCACGAAGAATCTGAGGTTCGAGGCGTGACGGTCGATCCCCGTCGGCACGACCGGAGCATCGTCCACAAGCACGACGAACGGCTCATCCGCGGAGTCCTCGGCGAGCGGGTGTGAGAAGTCGAGGAAGACCGGGTAGCTGTACGGCCGGTTGTCCGCCGGGAAGGCACCCCTGAAGGCCGTGAGCCTGCGTACGGTGAACGCGGCGATCGTGCGCAACTGCTGGGTCTGGTCGCGCTCGGTCTGCGGGTACCCGGGAAGCGGCCGCGTGCCTTCGGGCACAATGATCCGCAGGAGCGACTGTTCGGGCGGCTCGTGCTGCAGCGTGAGCTGAACCGCCCGCTCGGCGCGGGAGGCGAGCTCGGGAGGGTAGTCGGGCCGGCTCACGGTGAAGTCCGCACGCTGCCGGTTGATCTCCACGCGAAGGTCCGCGGAAACCACGTCGGGGTCAACGGCCTGGTTGAACTCGAGCACCACCAACCGTGCCGTGGCGGTGGGGATGTCATGCCAGCCGGGATGCGGGTCACGAGGGGTGCCGGCGTAGGCGTTCGCGATCGCGAGGCGCTCGGTGTAGATTGAGAAGGAGTATCCGGCCGGAAGCGCATTGCCGCCCAGGCTCGTCGCCTCACTGCTCACCCGCACCTCGTAGGCCGGATGCTGCGTGAGCGGTGAGGCAGGCTCAAAGCTCAGCGCCCTCGTCCCGTACCACCGGTAGACGCCTCTGACTTCCGGTTCGATCGAGAGGAGAGGCGAGTCGGTGATGACCTCGCCGAGCGCGCTCAGGGGCACCATCGGCTGGTTGAACATGACGTAGATCCGCGGCCGGGCGTTCTCCATGGGAAGCAGCCCCGCCGGTCCGTAGTCGATGATCCGAAGCGGTGCGTCGCCCATGTCGATCGTGCCGAGCGCAGCCGCCGCCTCGTTCGGATTGGCGCGGAAGTAGTCGATCGTGGCCCGGGAGAGGCTGACCTCGCCGCGAACCCGTCCTTCCTCCGCGATGAGCGGTCGTTCAAGCGACAGGACGAGCTCCCTTCCTTCAGCCCGCGTCTCCTGGGAGACGAGCGAGGCCTGTACCGTCGTGAAACGCTCCGCGCGTTCTTCGGCTCCTGCCGGTAAGACGTCGGCCTGTTCTTCAACACCCCGGTCGCACCCGACGGGACCGGTTGCGATCAGAGCGGCCGCGGCGGCGTACAACATCAAACGGCGCGCAGTCATATGACCTCCCCCGAGTGCCGGACGGCGCAGCGGGCAGCCGCCGATCCCGGTCACATTATCCTGCACGACGCCGCATCACACAAGGCGCGAAGTCCTGCCGTGCGGCGATTTCGGCGCCTGTGACCGAACGGAGGAATCTCGATGTGACCCGCGACCGCGTCGTTGGTGCAGAGCGGGACTGCCGTCACCGGCATCGCAACGCTCGAGGACGACGAAGAGCCGGGGAGCAGGCGAACGTACGTGATCGTGCATGCGACCGTGGTTGGCAGCGAGGTCGCGGGCCTACTCCAATGGCTTGAGCGCCTTGATAGGCTCGCGGAGATCGAATGGGGGAAGGGCTTTCAGTCCTCCTTCGCGAGATCTGCGACGTCGTGAGGCGAGAGGCCGGTCAGGGCTGCGACCTCTTCGACCGTCTCGCCGCGTTCCAGCAGCCGGCGGGCGAGGGCAAGGCGCTCTGCGATTTGGCCCTCGGCCAATCCTTCCTCGCGGCCTTCGTTCTTCAATCGTCGCGAATACTCCTGGAACTTGGTGGCAAACATCGCCTTCACCTCCTGCAGGTCGCGGATGGGTTGGCCCACCGCGACGTCGAGCCCCTGGCCGGCCAGATAACTAGCGAAACTTTCGGCGAACCATTCGGTGAACCATTCGCGAAGCTCGGGCACTTCCTCTTTGAGTATATCGATGAGTACGTCGATCGTCTCGGCCACATCCTCCGGCGCTGCATTCTCCACGTAGAAGACCGCCGAGACCGCGTTGTGG
>SKQU01000018.1 GCA_007118855.1 Spirochaetaceae bacterium | reverse complement strand
GGCGCATCTGTGACTCCATGGCCGCCACGCCGTTCGCAGAGGGGCAGATGAGTGTTGCCGCGACCGTCTCCCTCGGCGTGGCCGTCTATCCGGTTGACGCGATGAACGCGACCGACCTCCTGCGTCAGGCCGATCGGGCGCTCTACGCGGCGAAGAACCAGGGCAGGAATCGCGTCGTGGGAGCCGACGGTGTCTGATGCCCGGCCGAACCGCGAGTCCTCCTTCGACGCGCTCGCGCCGGAGGTGGTGCTGCGCGCGATCGAAGATGCCTTCGGGCTCCGTCTCGACGGGACACTGCAAGCGTTCTCCAGCTACGTAAACCGTGTCTACGGCGTGCGCACCGACGCGGGCACAGAGTTCGTGGCGAAGTTCTACAGACCGGGAAGGTGGAGCGTCGACGCGCTGGCCGATGAGCACGAGTTCGTCCTCGACTGTGCCGACGCCGAGCTTCCGGTCGTCCCGCCGCGGGAGGACCGCGACGGATGCACCCTGCAGGTCATCAGCGTCGACGCGGCGTGGGGAACGCAGGAGTACGCGTGGGCCCTGTACGAGAAGCGCGGCGGCCGCGGGTTCGACGCCGAGTCCGACGCGCAGTGGCTCCGGCTCGGCGCGCTCGCCGGAAGGCTGCACATGGTCGGACGCATGCGCGACAGCTCGCATCGCCTCGTCTGTACGCCGGGCGGATCGACGCGGCGGTTCGTTGGTGAGCTCCGCTCGGCGCAGGTCGTGCACCCGGACGCGCGCGAGGAGTTTTACGAGGTCGCGGAAGCCGGAATCGAGCTCATCGAGCCGTTGTTCGACGACGTCGAGATGCAGCGTATCCACGGTGATTTCCACCGCGGCAATATCCTCGACCGGGACGGCGAGGGGCTGCTGCTCATAGACTTCGACGACACGATGGTCGGGCCGCCGGTTCAGGACCTGTGGCTCCTTCTGCCGGATCACGCTTGGGCGGCGAGGCGCGAGCTCAACCTGATCGCTGAAGGCTATTCGCAGTTCTGCGAGCTCGACCCGAAGAATCTTCGGCTCATCGAGCCGCTGCGGTTCATGCGGATGATCTACTACCTTGCGTGGAGCGCGCTGCAACGCAACGATTACCGCTTCGTGGAGGCAGACCCCGATTGGGGCAGTCGTGCCCACTGGGTCCGCGAGGTTGAGGATTTGCGGGTTCAGCTCGCGGTGATCGCCGAAGATGTCGGGCAGGGAGCACGATAAGCACAATTATCACATATTCGTCATAGCCACGCGTGGGCTCGCGTACTATTCTTGCACGCAATACTAGAGCGAAAGAGGTGAACGATGGCTGATCTGAACGCGATTTCCGAAGCACTCCAGAAGGGCAAGGCCAATGACGTCAAAGAAATGGTGCAGGCCGCCATCGACGAGGGCGTCACCGCTCGCCAGGTGCTTGAAGAAGGCATGATGGCGGGTATGGACGTTGTCGGACGCAAGTTCAAGAACAACGAAGTGTACGTTCCCGAGGTTCTGATCGCTGCGCGGGCGATGAACGCGGGGATCGAGATTCTTCGACCACTGCTCATCAGCGAGAAGGTGAAGCCGCGCGGAGTCGTCGTGATCGGCACGGTCAAGGGCGACCTGCACGACATCGGCAAGAACCTGGTGAAGATGATGATGGAAGGCAAGGGCTTCAACGTCATTGACCTGGGGACCGATGTCCCGGTCGAGAAGTTCCTGTCGGCCGCCCAGGAGAACGAGGCGGACATCATCGCCTGCTCTGCGTTGCTGACGACGACGATGACCGAGATGAAGAAGATCGTCGAGGCCGCCGACGAGGCCGGTGTGCACAAGCAGGTGAAGATCATGATCGGCGGCGCGCCCGTTACTCAGCAGTACTGCGAGTCCATTGGTGCCGACGCCTATACGCCGGATGCCGCGAGCGCGGCGGAGAAGGCGGCTGAGCTCGTCTCGGCGTAGATCGTCGCGCTCCTTTCACGCTCCGCGATGGGCGCTCGGCGTAGCGCCCATCAGCGAGCGGTATACCTTGGTGAAGTAGCTGTGGTCGCCGAACCCTGATCGGTGCGCAATCTCCTGCACCGAAAGGTCGGTCGCCTGAAGCAGTTCCCGCGCATGCTCGCACCGTACACGGTTGAGGTAGCCGACGAACGTCTGTCCGATCTCATCGTGGAATACGCGGCTGAAGTGACTCGTGCTGAGCCCCGCCGTCGCTGCGACCTCTGACACACGCAAGGGACGGCTGAAGTTCGTCCGGATATGGGTGATCGCCCGCCGCAGGGCGCGCGCGTGGCCCAGGTGCGGCAGGTAGAAGATCAGGTCGGCGAAGCGACGCACGATACGCGCCATCCAGTAGGCGACACCGTTGATATCCGTCTGATGGTCGATCGCATCCACGAACTGGTAATTCAGCCCGAAGACTTCCTCCGGGTCGGCCCCTTCGGTAAGTACCGCCCGCGAAAGCAGCACGATGAGCTCCCGGGCGCGGGTCTTCACCTTGTCCATGGCCACCCCGGAGGCGAAGAAGACATGGCTCAGAAGCTCGTTCAGGGTGCGCTGCGCGGAGCGGACATCGCCGGAACGGATGTGGCTGAGTAGCTGCGTTTCCTTCTCGATCGGGTACGTCGGATTCTCCGGGTCGTCGCCGTAGTCCGCGCGGACCGCCTTGAGCTCCTGGATGTACTCGTTGATCCGCGACTGCTGTCCGAGCGAGTCCTCTGCATCGCGCAGGCTCACCGGATTCGTGCTGATCGCCAGTGTGAGCTGCAGCAGCAGCTCCGAATAGGTGGTGACCGTCGCCGGCGGCAGGCGCGGTACTCGTGAGAACAGCGCTCTCAGGTCTTCGATAGCCGAGGCGTCGCGACTGCCCGAGTAACGCGGAAGCAGTTCATCCTCAAAGAAACCTTCCTCGTCGATCGTGAGAACGGGCCCCGCCACGAGCGCACCTATCAGACGGGCCTCCTCCATGACCGGCGAGGTCCAGTGGGTGAAGGCGTTCTCACACATGAAGACGCTCCGTCCGCCGAAGCGGATGGATTCCTCCACCCACTTCAGATGCCGGATGCCGTCAGGCTGTCTTCGCTCGACCGGATCGCTGATCCGCCGGCACAGGAGACACGGATAGGCATCGGCGGATTCCGGGTACCGGATCTTGCCCGTGCGATCGAGCACGACGCACGGAACTCCGGTGACACGGGTGAACAGGCGTGCCTGTTCGCTCGCCCGGCCGTCAAAAATCGATGACCCAACCATCCCTCAATAGTACCAAAGCAGCAGAATTTTTTCACCCATGGAGCACCGGTGCCGAACGTCGTTGCGGTGCGTCACAGAAGCTCGCAGGCAGGCTTCGCGAGCTCCTCTTCGAGCCATCGCCTCATCCTGTAGAGAGCCGATCGCGCAGCGGCCGACCGATTGTGCCGCATGTCAGGCGAAGCGAAGGGATCCACATTGGTCACCGGACCGATCTCGGCGAGGTACGATTCGGTCACCCGTCGGTTGAACTCGTTGGGCATGAACTGGTAGTCAAAGAAACCCGAGAGCGCGCGGACGAAACACGCGTACTTCACGCGCACGTCCGGGTAGCGTGAGATCCGCGCGCGATCGCCGTGGAACCGGTGGTCGAAGGCGGTGAGCGCGGACTCCGCCCGGCCGGGGTATCCGTGGGCCGCCTCCAGAGCCAGCGCATACGCCCGTCGGCAACTGTCCGGCAGCTCCCGGTCGTCGAGCTCGATCCGCGGCAGGTGGGCCTTGTACCGGTAGAGCCCGGCAAGCACCCGTCGTCGAGGCTCGCCCGTGTTGATCTCCGGCTCGATCAACCGCCCCAGGGCTTCGTGGTAGTGTTCCTGCAGCCGGATGAAACGATCCGGGTCGACTGCCCCGAGGTCCGGGTGGGTGCGCTTCGCAAGCGTCCGGAAGAGCTCTTTCAGCGTCCCGGGCCGAGCCTCCGCATGCGTCTCAAGGTAGGCAAGAAACGGGTTATCGTCCATCGGTCTCGTCCGTCCTGCCGCGTGCCCGGTCGTGCCGCCTCGGCGGTTCACAGGGCTACCGCGAAAGGTCCGCAATCATGTCGTCGGCCAGGCGCAGCCTCCGGCTTATCTCCCGCGCGAGGTTCATGACGAGCAGGGCGTAGGTCTTCATGTCGACCTTGGAGACCTTGTACAGGTCCCGGTTCGAGAGCGAGAGCGTTTCCGTGGGCACGAGCGCAACCACGGTCGCTGCGCACGGCTGGATATCGATCAGCTCCATCTCGCCGAAGGTCTCTCCCGGCCCAAGCGTGGTGAGCCGTCGCTTGTTCGCGCCCAAGCCGCCGCGCGCCTTCTTGACTATCTCAACGGAACCGGACTCGATGAAGTAGATCCGGTCGTTCACCTCACCCTCGGTGATGATGCAGGCGCCTGCGTCGAAGTGCATGAACCGTATGAACGGCCGGATGAGCTCGAACGCCTCGGCGGTCACGCCGCCGAAGAGCGAGCACCGTTTCAGCTGACCGAACTCGAGCGCATGCGGAGCATCCACACCTCAATCATAGCGGGCGGCGAGCCGGTTATCCAGCACGAATACCCGCACCAGGCTACCGTTCCTCGATCGGCACGAGCGGCCGATGGTCGGGGCCGATGTACGCCGCCTTCGGGCGGTAGATGCGGTTCCCCACCCGCTGCTCGAGTATGTGGCTCAGCCAGCCCGGTGCGCGTGCGATCGCGAATACGGGCGTGAACAGCCGGGTGGGGATCCCGAGCATCCGGTAGACGGCCCCGGAGAAGAAGTCGACGTTCGGGTAGATGGGCTTGCCCTTCTCTTCCATCCGTTCGCGGAAGGCGGTCTCCACCTCCTTGAGGATCTCGTAGGCGGTGCGGTCGTTCTTCATATCGGAGAGCTGTTCGAGGTACTGTTCAATGACGATCGCACGCGGATCCTTGGCGCGGTACACCCGGTGGCCCATGCCCATGACCTTCTGCTTCTCATCGAGCGCCTTGTTCACCCAATCCCGGGCCGCCTGCGGGGTCCCGATCTCGTCGACCATGTCCATGACCTTCTCGTTCGCGCCGCCGTGCAGCGACCCGAACAGCGCCCCGACGGCGGCGGAGATTGAGCAGTAGCAGGTGGACATCGTGCTCGCCACCACGCGCGCGGTGAACGTGCTCGCGTTGAAGCTGTGTTCGGCGTGGAGAATCAGCGCCTTGTCCATGATCTCGCCTTCGAGCGGATCCGGCTCCTCGCCCCGCAGCATGTAGAGGAAGTTCGCGCCGTGAGAGAGGTCCTTGCGCGGCGGCAGGTACTCCTTGCCTTCCTGCACGCGCTGGTAGGTCGCGACGACGGTCGCCATCTCGGCGAGCTGGTGCAGGGTGTCGCGGCAGTTACAGTGCGGTCCGTGGTGGATCTTGTGCTCGACGTAGCTCGAAAGATACGAGATGACCGACTGCAGCAGCTCCATGGGGTGGGCGTTCTTCGGAAAGTCCCGGATCATGTTGATCACCGG
>SKQU01000302.1 GCA_007118855.1 Spirochaetaceae bacterium | reverse complement strand
GGATCGGCGTGCTCGGCGATGAGATCAAGGTAGTCCTCGATCTGCTCTTCGGGTATGTAGTCCGCGTGTTTGATCTGAAGCTTGACGTCGTCAACCCAGTCCGGCCTGCCTCCGGTTTTGGTGTCTATGCTGTATGCGGTGTACGCCCACGCCTTGAACCGGTCGACCGGCACCTGCCAGTCCCCCTCGTAGACGTTTATGCGCCACTCGATGCTCGCCGCACTCGTGTGGTTCTCCAACGGCGCCAGGTTCTCGGTATCGAAGGCAACGAACCACCGACCGCCACCGGCGTAGTCGTAGTGCAGCTTCTTGAAGTGAAGCTCCGAGTCCTCTCCATGGATCCAGAGCCCTCCCAAGACATCGTCAAAGACGATGAACTGGAGTGACCAGGTGAACGGCCAGTCCCAGCTCGCACCCTCCCAGTGAAGGTATTCGCCCTTGGTCTTTGCCTTGATCCCTTCCCACGCCGGGAGGAGGAGGTTGCCGCGGCAGAGGATTGGACCGAGACCGAAGCGTACGCCGCTCATACCGCTGCGACTCCCGTTCGCGCTCTGGCTCACCACCAGATCGCCCGACGATCGCTCCAGCCGGTAGGCGATGCTCAACGACACATCATCCTTGCCCTCATACCGGTACTCGATGCCGTCGCGAGTTCCGCGGGAGTCGGGTGTTCCCAACTCCTGAAGAGCAAGCGGAGCAGGCAGCATGGCACTGTCTCCGAGCGAATCGACCCCGGGCTCCAGGTACAGGGCAGCTGTGCGGAAGCCGGCCTGCGGCGGGCGGCCGACGGGTATGTAGTCTGTGCCCGTGATCCGGTTGAAGAGCCTGGTTACCGCACCGTCGGCAACCTCGGCGGTCATCGTCCCCGTGGTAAAGGTGGCGCGGTTCCCGTTGACTGACACAGTGGTCGCTGAGTTTCCGTTCATCCTGGTTCTTCTCCTTACAGCTGTTCTGTACGGTGGCCCCGGCTACGGGAGACTGTACTCCTCGTCCGGCGTGCTGACGCGCGTTATCGTTCTGCTGTTGTTACAGATCTGATACACGTGTTTCCCGGGCTCTGCAACCAGAGAGAGGTTTCCGGCGCAACCGTCGTGCCCCCGAATGCTCACCTTGGCCGTGGTGTTGAACGGTACCTCGACGGACAGCTCGAAGCCCCCATCGGTCTGTCTCCACTCGCTGACGATGCGGCCCCGGACCGTTTCCAGTCGGCACCGGACGTGACCCAACTGATCGAGCAGGCACGGCTCCACGATGAAGCGGGAGAATCCCGGGCCATCCGGGTCGGGTCTGATGCCGCCGAGGCACGAGTAGAGCCAGGAGTCGAACGAACCGTGCATGGGATGGTTGTGGGAGTTCATGCCGTTTCCGGTCGACTTCTCCCAACGCTCCCATACCGTTGTGGCGCCTTCCCGCACCATGTACCCCCAGCTCGGGTACGTCTCCTGTGTCGCCAGGACCAGGGCAACGTCGGCACGGCCGGCCGCTGTGAGCGCCTCCATGAGAAACTTGGAGCAAAGGTTGCCGGTTGTCAGGTGCCCGTGATGGTTCTCCATCACGTCCTGGACGATATGGTTGATCACCGTCTCCCGATTCCGTTCGGGGACGAGGCCGAAGTGTGCAGCGAGCGCGTTGCACGCCTGGCTGCCGGTCGCGTAGCACCCGCGCTCCTCGTCGAGAAACTCGCGATTGAATGCATTCTTCACTCGCTGTGCTGATTCGGCGAAGCGCCGCGTATCGCCATCCTTTCCCAGCACGCCGGCTATTCTTGAGAGAAGCTCCTGGTTGAGGAAATGGAAGCCGGTCGATACGAGGTCGCCCGGCGTTATTGCCGAGACGGCGCCCGAGCCAACGCTTTCGGGCACACAGTATGGAGCGGGCGACGCCCAGTCTCCCATCTGGCTGAAGCGAACTATCGAGCCATCCGCCTTCGAGGCGAGAAAGCCCGCCCAGAGCTTCATGCCCTCGTAGTGTTTCTCAAGCGTCCGCCTGTCGTCGTAGTGAAGATAGAGCAGCCAGGGAACCAGGATGTAGCAGCTGCACACCGCGTCCGCGTGGGTGTGCTCCCAGAAACCGGGGATCACCGGCATGATATCGGGCGCGGTGTTCGTGATCGCGCCCGTACTCGGGTCCTGCGCGTCGGCGATGTCATCCATCCATTTTGCGAGAAGGCGGGACATGTCGAAGTTGTAGACGGACTCCTCCGCGCGAACAGTGGCGTCGTTGAGCCAACCGGCGCGCTCGTTGCGCTGCGGACAGTCGGTGGGGACACTGTGGAGATTGCTTGCCTCGGTCCACGTCACATTCCGGTGGATGCGGTTGATGAGCTCATTCCCGCACTCGAACGCGCCGGCCCGCCGGACGGCCGATCGCACGACTCGTCCCGTAACGTCGTCGAGATCGGGAGTACCCGGATACCCACTGATTTCTACGAACCTGAACCCGTGGTAGGTGAATCGCGGCTCGTACGTCTCCATCACTCCTCCTTTGAGAACGTACGTGTCGTGGACATCCTCCACCCGCAGATTCTCCTGGTTTACGGTTCCGTCATCATTGAGTGTCTCCGCATGCCTCATGGTGATGGTGGTGCCTCGCGGACCGTCAACGCGGAGCCGAACCCACCCCGCGAAGTTCTGCCCGAAGTCGACAACGTGGGTACCCTCGCCGACGGGTGTGATCGTTTGGGCTTCAATGTCTTTCACTACCTGAATAGGCTCGATCGTCTGTGCGACCAGCCGGCCGCCGGGAGCAGGCGCCGGGATCGGTTCCGTCCACTCATGCGTTGACGTCCGGTAGCCGGGCGTGTCCCAGCCGTCACGCTCTTCGCGTGCGTCGTACGATTCGCCGCGATAGATGGAGTTCCTCGTGATGGGACCGTGTCCGACAAGCCAACCGGTGTTCTCGCCCGTGACGACCCGATTCGTCGTCCCGTCCCGGTAAACGATCTCCAACTGAAGGAGAAGGATCGGTTGTCCCGCGGCCCGTGACTGGTACTCCTTGGAGGCGAATCCCGGGTTCCACCGCCACCCGTTGCCCAGCATGACACCGAGCGCATTCCGCCCGTCGTCCAGGTACTCGCCAACGTCGTACGTCACGTAGAGAACGCGTCGGCTGTAGTCGGTCCAGCCCGGGTCGAGTACATGGTCGCCGACCTTTCGCCCGTTGATCGACAGGTGGTAGTATCCGAGTCCACAGATGTAGAGGCGAGCCCTCGAGATCGGCTTTTCGATCTCGACGCTCCGTCTGAAGAGCGGAGCCTCCACACGGCCGTCCCACGGTGCCGCAATCCAGGCGGCGCTCCAGTCGTCCGAATGCAGCAGGCCGAGCTCGAACACCGCCGGCGTGCCGAATGCGGTCGCCTCACCGCGCGAGTTCCAGACTCGTACAGTCCAGTAGCATCTATCCCTGCTGGCGAGGGGCTTGCCGTCGTAGACCACGTTGAGCGACCGCTCGTCTTCGACGTATCCGCTGTCCCAAAGGTCCGCGGCTTGCGGCGTGAGCAGATTGCGATCCGTGGCAACCAGGATCTGGTAGGCCGCTTGCCGTGAGAACTCGCAGCGGGCGTCGCAACGCATCGTCCACGAGAATCTCGGCCTGGTTTCGTGTAGACCGATCGGACTGTCGGTGTACTCACACCAAAGGTCTTGCGGAGCAGATTGTGCGGCTTCGTTCATCGGTTCGTCCTCGTTATGAGACTTCACCGAACACCCTACAGGAATGCCCTGAGCGCATGTACGCCCATCGGGCAGGAAAGCCGAATAGTACTGAACCCACGACCGGTTTTTCCAGAGACCGCCACTGCTCGATGCCCTAAGGTAGGTATGTGACTGGAAGAAACAGGATTCGGGCGATCTTCGCTGGGCGGAAAGCCGACGGCGTGGGCTACTGGTCAGGAGCTCCCCATCCGGATACGGCTCGACGGTACAAGGAGACGCTCGGGGTGGAGAGCGACATCGAGCTCGCCGTCGCCCTTGGCGACGACGCGATCTGGATTCCGGCAGAAGGTGAGGCTTGGAGACCTCCCGACGGTCGTCCGATGTGGCCCGCACCGGAGCTCACGGGCTGGATAGGATTCGAGTCTCTGGTCTTTGCCTCGGCCGAGCGCGTCACGCAGGTGGAAGGATTTGACTGGCCGGTTGCGACGCACTTCGATTTCGCAAGCGTTGAGCAGAGGATCCGCGAAGCGCATCAACAGGGCCTTGCGGTATTCGGGGGGCCGTGGTGCTCGGTGTCGACCATACTCATGGGTCTCTTCGGCACGGAAGAGATGCTTGTCAAAATGCATACTCATCCCCAGATCGTGGAAGCTGCGGCCGATCACATTGCGCGATTCTACGAGCAAGCCGTGACCCGATTCTTCACCGAGGTCACCGAGTACCCTGACGTCTTCTTCTATGCGAGCGATCTGGGCACACAGCAGGATCTTCTGATGAGCCCTGCGATGTTCCGACGCTTCATCCGGCCCGCGCTCTCGCGTATTGCGGACGCAGCGAAGCCGTTCGGTATTCCGATCATGCTTCACTCATGCGGATCGGTGGAGCGGATAATCGACGACTTCGTCGACATGGGGATTACGGGACTGCACCCGCTTCAGGCGAAAGCGCGGGGGATGTCTGCCGCCGAGCTCGCCCGGTACCGCGACAGGCTCGTTTTCGTCGGTGGGGTCGACACCCAGGATTTGCTTCCGAACGCCGCGGCTTCACAGGTCGCGGCCGAGGTGACACGGCTGAAAGACGTGTTCGGCGAACGCTATGTCGTCTCACCGAGCCATGAGGCGTTGCTGCCGAATGTTCCACTGGAGAATGTGCGGGCCATGCGCAGTGCGGCGCGACGGAGCGCCGAGACCCGTTCTGCACCCGATGCTTCCGGAGGATCATGATGGAACGAATGTCGTCCGTTGAGAGGTGTCTGGCGGCCATCGAGCTGCGCACGCCCGATCGTGTGCCCGTCGATCTGCACAACTTCCAGCCCGCGGCTCTGGCAACCGGAATCAGGATGTCCGATGTCTTCCAGGATGGCGCGATGCTTTCTGAGGCTATGCTGAGCGCGTGGAAGGAGTTCGGGCACGACATGATTCTTCTTGAGAACGGGACCGCATGCAACGCGCAGGCGTGCGGCATGACCGTCACGTACCGGGACGACAGCGCACCGGTCGTTCACGGGCAGATCCTGAAGTCGCTCGCGGATGTGGAGCATCTGGAGGTCCCGGACCCGGAGACGACATTTCCCATGAGCGAGATCCTCAAGGCGACCCGAATCCTGAAGCGTGAGATCGGGGATCGGGTCTGGATCTGCGGGCGCGCAGACCAGGGACCGATGGACCTCTCGGCACAGCTGCGCGGCATATCCGAACTCATGATGGATATTGCAGCCGA
The DNA here is from genome assembly GCA_007118855.1 of Spirochaetaceae bacterium. GTDB lineage: Bacteria > Spirochaetota > Spirochaetia > DSM-27196 > SLST01 > SLST01. The sequence goes on along the minus strand of SKQU01000302.1, from coordinate 83 downwards.
TGAGGAAGAAGACCTGATCCATGGCCTTCTGGACTACGCGCGACGCGTAGCTACGCGGTACGCCATTGCGCTCATCGAGGCCG
>SKQU01000363.1 GCA_007118855.1 Spirochaetaceae bacterium | reverse complement strand
GTCGTGATCGAGGGTCCGGCGAACGGTGAACGTCGTGAAGTCGGCGAGGCGGATCTTGAGCATGACCGTTCGCGCGTGGCTGCGTTCTTCCATGAGCCGGAACATGCAGGAGTGCGCCGTATCGAGCAGTGCCCGGTCGAGCGCGTCCGGATTGGTGACGTCGTGCTCAAAGGTCTGCTCTCCGCTGATGGAGTGGCTTGTGCGGCCTTCTGCGTAGAGGCCCGGATCGATCCCACGGCAGACCGCGTAGAGGTACTCGGCGGCCGCCGCGCCCACGTGTCCGCGAAGCTCCGGGATCGAGTACTCGCGCAGCCCGAGCACCGTTGTGATCCCGAGCGCGTTCAGATGAGCGAGCATCTTCCTGCCGACGCCCCAGAGCGACTTGAGCGGCAGTCGTGCGACGAAGTCCGCCTCGGTGCCCGGCGGCACCACGAGCAGCCCGTCGGGCTTGTCCTCGTCACTGGCGAGCTTTGCGAGGTAGCGGTTCGCCGCGATGCCCACGGAGATCGAGAGGCCGGTCTCCTCTCTGACCCTGCGCTTGATCTCTTCTCCCACCGACCGGGGAGCGCCGAGCAGCCTGCGCGTGCCGCAGAGGTCGAGAAACGCCTCGTCCACCGACATCTGCTGCAGCGTCGGCGTGTATTCGCCGAGCAGGCCCATGATGCGCCGCGAGATCTCCTGATACCGGGCCATGCGAACCGGCAGAAAGACGCCCTGCGGGCAGAGACGGCACGCCTGGTTGATGGGCATGGCCGAGTGAACGCCGTAGCGACGCGCCTCGTAGGAGCATGCCGAGACGACGCCGCGGTGGCCGGGATGCGCTCCGACGATGACCGGCCTGCCCTGCAGCTCGGGCCGGTCGTGCTGCTCGACCGACGCGTAGAAGGCGTCCATGTCGACGTGGAGATAGACCGGCTCGCTCACGGCCCGAGCCTCGTGCGCACGACGAGTCTGCTGTCCACGGCGAGGTTGTTTCCGGTCACCTGCAGCGGATCAGGGTGAGCGAGGCTCTCGGCGACGATCTCGATCGCAGGGGAGACGCCGCGCGCGAGCGTGAAGTCGACGACGAGCGGCAGCGGAGGTCTGCGACCAATGGAGATCACCGCAGAGCGTCTGTCCGGGGTGATGTCAAACGGGTAGCTGACATCGTAGATGATCATGGGGTCGGGGGACGTGAACTCGACGGAGATGTCGTAGATGGGCAGGGGCGCGTCGATTTCGAGCCTTCCCCGATCGCGTTCGAGAAACACCTCGTAGGAGAGGCGAACCGAGAGCACGTCCGGCAGCACCGCGGAGGTGCGCGAGTGCTCCCTGCCGGCGACAATCTCCTCTTCCTCGCCCGCGAAGAGCACTCGTATTTCGCCGAGCGGGGCCGGGCTTGCGAGGTGCAGCCTGCGCTCGAGCTCCGGATAGTCGACCGTCTCGGTCGCGGTGACCGGCTGCGGATTGGCGGTCGAGAACGGAGAGCTCACCAGCACGAAGGTGAGGATCCCCAGGACGAAGACCCCTGAGATGACCGACGCGCTGCGCAGCGCGAAGCTGCGCCTCCCGCGGACAGGGTGTCTGACCATGAAATCGAGCCGGATCAGCATGAGGAGAAAGGGGAGAATCATGAACGAGAGCAGAAGGTCTCCGCGGGGCGAGAGCAGCAGCTGCTCGGCCAAGCCAAGCTCCGGTACGCGGAAGACGTTCAGCGTGACGGCGAAGAGAAAGAAGGGCGCGATCAGCAGGGCAAGGGCCTTCAGAAGGCGGGCACGCACGACTGAGAACACGAAGGCCCAGATGTAGGCCCAGATGAAGTAATAACTCAGCGAGATGTCGATGACACTGAAGATGACGATGTCGACGAACAAAACGAAGAGTGCTGAGGCGGAGTAGAAGCTTCCGCGCTTGGAAAGCGGCAGGTACCGCAGAAACTGGGCGGCGACACTGAAGAGGAAGAAGGCGAGGGCGACCTTGAGCGCGAAGTAGGCGCCGGGGTACCAAGTCCAGATCGTCGGAAAGCGGCGTGCGGAGAGCAGAAGCTCGAGGAGCTGGGTGGCAGCGGTGAGGAACCCGAAGATCAGCAGGAAGAGCAGGGGAAGGTTCCACCCGTTCCTGATGGTGGTGCGCACGTAGCGCACCAGCTTGTGCCGGAAGACCAGTGCGTAGAACAGCGTTGCGAGCAGTACGCCGAGCACGATGAGCAGGAAGCCCTGCTCGGGAACGAGGGCGTAGCCCGGGCCCGCTCTGAAGGAGAGATAGTGCCGGTCCCACGTATCCGGGATATCCGCCGACAGCGACCGGGCCCAGTGGGCGGCCACCTGCGCGAGGTCGCGCGCGACGGCCGCCGCCGAGGGAGGCTGCAGCCCGGCATCGCCGCAGCGAAGCTGAACTGCAGGGATGTCGGCCTGGAGAAAGGCGACCAGGGGCGCCGGGGCGTCGGTCAGGCCGATCCGGTGCAGCTGGTTGAGCCCGAGCGTGACGCCCACCCGATCCGCGAGCGGCCCGGCGGCCTCGAGCGTGCGATCGAGCAGCCACGGAGGGGTTACCCGCCCGCCGCCCCCGGCCTCGACGAGAAGCGGCAGTCGGCTCACCTCAAGGTAGAGCAGCGCGTGCGGACCTTCGGCGAAATAGGTCTCGAGAAACCGCCGGGTGCCCAAAGGATAGTCGGGCGCATCGCCGTACTCGGCGCCCGGGAAGAGAAACCGGAACGAGGTGGAGAGGGGCGCAGCCGTCGCGACCGCCTCGAGGAGCGTGAGCGCGGCCGCGACCGACGCGCTCCGATCTTCATCCGGCGATGCATCCTCCGGATGGTTCAGCGGAGCCACGATGATCGCGGTCCCGGCTCCCGTGCCGGGGACGACGATCTCGACGATGCGTGAAAAGGAATGCCCGGTCGCTGAGCCGGCGAAACCGGCGGTGGTGAGCTGGAGGCCGACTCTCTCGACGACGCTACGGATGTACTCTATAAGCCGCGCTTCGCCTCGGGAGGCCTCCGGCCGGGGATAGGTGGCGCGCACCGACTCGGCGTGGCGAGCCGCGACGGCCGGGTCGACGGTAAGCGCCGAAGCCGGCCCGGCGACGATGAGCGAAAACAAAAGGAGCGGGACGACTCTGCGCATAGTGGTGATCAACAATCGTGTTGATCACCATAGGCAAAAGCCGTAAGATGGGTCAAGAGGAGTCAATGGGCCTGTTGCCGGAAATCGAGACACGCGTAAGTACTCGTGAGTACACCAGCGAGCCCGTCGGCGACGAAGTCGTCTCACGCGTCCTCGAGGCCGGCCGGCTCGCTCCTTCGGCGAAGAACCGACAGAGCTGGCGATTCGTGGTCGTGACCGACGAAAAGGTGCGCAAGAAGATCGAGGACGCGGCGTTCGGGCAGGAGTACGTCGGCATGGCCCCCGTCGTGATCGCTCTGTGTACGACCAATATCGAGTACAAGATGCCCAACGGCCAGCTCTCCTACCCGATCGACCTCTCCTTCGCGGCGAGCTTCATGATGCTGCAGGCCACGCATGAAGGGCTCGGCAGCTGTCTCGTGACGACCTTTCGCGAAGACGACGTCAAGAGTATTCTCACGGTTCCCTACTCGATGCGAGTCGTGATGCTCCTGACGATCGGGCACGCGCAGGAACGGCCGGAGAGGCTCCAGCGGCTGCCGATGGAACGCGTCGTCTCCTTCAATCACTGGTGACTTGCGAGTGCCGCGATCTCCTCTGCCGCGACGGTCGCCTCGTCCCAGGCTTGTGCCTCCGTCGGTCCTATGATGGTGGTCTCATGGCCCTTTCCCAGCAGCAGCACGGTGTCCCCGGGCCGCGCGGCGCGCAGCGCCGCGCGGATCGCCGCGCGTCGGTCGGGGATGAGCAGCAGGTCGCTGCCCTCGGTTCGCGTTCCGCAGCCGGAGGCGATCTCGCGCAGGATCTCCATCCGGTCCTCTCGCCGGGGGTCCTCGTCGGCGAGCACGACGAGGTCGGCGTAGCGGTCGGCGATCTCCCCCTGCAGTGGACGCTTGGCCCGGTCGCGCTCACCGGCCGACCCGAAGACGACGATCAACCGCCCGGCGCAGCGGTCGCGGAAGAAGGGAAGCACGTTCTCAAAGGCGCCCGGCGTGTGGGCGTAGTCGACGACTACGGAGAACGGTGATTCCTGCACCACGGTCATCCGGCCGCGCACCGGTCTGATCCCGGCGATCGCCCGGGCGAGCTCGTCGTTCGCGCAGCCGGTGAGACGTTGTACGACGGCCGCCGCGGCGAGTGCGTTGAGCACGCTGAAGCGCCCGGGAACGGGGAGCCGGCATGGGACCGATCCCTGCGGCGTGAGGAGCGTGAACTGCGTGCCAACCGTCTCGAGCGCGAGGTCGCGGGCGCTGTAGTCCGCCGGCGAGTCGAGCCCGTAGCCGAGGACCGGCCGATCGGTCGCCGCCTCGAAGTAGGCGGCGTGCGGATCGTCCCGGTTCACGACGCCGAACGGCTCAGGGAAGCCATCCGGCGCACCTCGGTCGCTTGCCTCACCGGCGTCGAGTGAACGGAAGAGGTTCGCCTTGTCGCTTCGGTAGCGCTCGAACGACCCGTGGAACTCGAGGTGCTCGTGGCTCAGGTTCGTGAACACCGCCGCCCGGTAGCGTACGTCGGCGAGCCGGCAGGTCCTGTGCGAGAGTCCGTGTGAGGTGCTCTCGAGGACCGCGTAGCGTGCTCCTTCATCGAGCATGCGTCGAAGGATCCGATGTACCTCCGGGGCTTCCGGGGTCGACTGGTGAAGCAGGTTCGGTTCTTCGAGTGCACCGGTCTGCATTCCCGCCGTCGACAGGCTGGCAGACGCTCCGGTCAGCGTGGCGAGCAGCTGATGGATGAACGATACGGTCGACGTCTTCCCATCGGTTCCGGTGACGCCGACGACGAGGAGCGATTGCGACGGACGCCCGTAGAAATGGTCGGAGAGCTCGGATAGGGCGCGCCGCGCGTGAGGGGCGAGGAACCACGCGATATCCGCCCGCGGACGGGGAGGAACCTCTTCGCAGAGAATCGCGGTCGCGCCGGCTTCGATCGCCCGGGCGATGAAGGAGTGGCCGTCGACGTGCTCTCCGCGAAGCGCCGCGTAGAGGGCGCCCGGCGATACCCGGCGCGAGTCGTTGGTGATGCAGGTGATCCCGGATCCGGTGCCGGGAACGACGAGGCGCGAGAGGGTCAGGCTGGCGGCAAGTACCGACGGTTTCATCGAGAGTGCATCATACCCGATCGACGCGCGAAACGAGAAGCGGCCGCCCCGAAGGGCGGCCGCTTGAGCATGTACGGCCCGAGGGCCGCGTGCGGCCTTACCGGCCGGTCTCGCTGTAGAGGAAGTTGAAGTAGTCGAGATCGGTGGTCAGCACCTTGCGGAACCTCGGCATCGTGGAGCGGTAGCTCTCGATCGCGCGCCAGAACTCGAAGAACTCGGGATCCTGCGAGTAGGCGCTCGAGTAGAGCTGCGCGGCTCGCGCGTCGGCCT
>SKQU01000226.1 GCA_007118855.1 Spirochaetaceae bacterium | reverse complement strand
GGGCCACATCAGCGCGGAAGAGGCTGCCGGGCACGGTGACGGCAACCGGATCGACTACGAGGTAAGCGGCCGGCTGGGGTTCGACTGCAACTGGCAGACGATGTTCTATCCGGACAACGGTCTGAGACCGACGTTTGAACCGGAGGTCGTGGAGGAGTTCCCCGACGGCGCGCAGCACGTGCGCAACCAGCACGGAGCGATCGTGCTCAGGCGACCCGGCGCGGGCGGTATCCCCGCGGAGATCGGGCATCTGCTCACCGACCGCTCGTCATGGGAGGAGCACTACCGGTTCCGCTACGAGTGGAGCCCCGACCGGGTTGACCTTGCGCTGCTCGACTCGCTGCCGGCGGACCGCGAGACCCCTCTGGGGCTCCACTGCGGGAGCCTGTACGGGCATATCCGCGAGGTGATCGGCGTCGTGGGCATCAGCTACCTCTACGCAGACGACGAGCCGCTCTACCGGGAGGCGATCGACGTCATTGCGGATATCTGCTACCGGAACACGAAGCTCGTCCTCGAGCACATCCGGACGGAGCGGCCGGACTTCAGCTTCGACTACGCTCACTTCTGGGAGGACATCTGCTTCAAGACGGGCCCGCTCGTACACCCGTCGGTCTTCCGCGAATACGTGGGACCCCACTACAGGCGGATCACCGACCTCTGCCGGCAGCATGGAATGGACATCGTGTCGCTGGACTGTGACGGCAAGATAGACGAGCTCGTACCGGTGTGGCTCGACAACGGCGTCAACACGATGTTCCCCATAGAGGTGGGAACGTGGGAGGCGTCGATCGAGCCGTGGCGCGAGCGGTACGGCCGGGAGCTGCGGGGGGTCGGCGGGATGGACAAGCGGGTCTTTGCCGCGGACCGGGCTGCCGTGGACCGGGAGGTCGAGCGTCTTCGCCGGCTCGTGGATCTGGGCGGGTACATTCCGTGCCCGGACCATCGCATCGCCCCTGACGCCGAGTGGGACCTCGTGCGCTACTACTGCGAAAGAATGAGGTCGGTATTCGAGTAGCATGGCCACACAGTTGATGCCTGACCAGACGTCGGCCCGCATACGCATGCTTCCAAGCCGTCGCGTTCTGCGTGACACCGAGGTGCCAATCTCGGTCCGCATCACCGACCAGCCGGACATCGACATGCACCGGCACGAGTTCACGGAGATCGTCGTCGTCCTCAAGGGAGTGGGAGATCATCTGCTCGACGACGATCGGTTCCCCATCTCGGCCGGCGACGTCCTCGCGATCGACCAGAACCACGTGCACGGCTACCACAACGCGCGCGAGCTTCGGATCGCAAACCTCCTGTTCAAGGAGAGCTTCCTGCTCGCCCGCGAACCGTCGCTCGCGCGCCTCGCCGGCTACCATGCGCTCGTACACCTGGAGCCGGGCGCGCGCAAGCGGCTCTCCTTCGGGGGGAAGCTGAAGCTGCCCACCGAGAACCGCATCCTGGTCGAGCAGCGCATCTACGAGCTGCGCGACGAGCTCGAACAGAGGTCGGAAGGATACCAGGCGCTGTCGCTCTCCATTCTCGTGGACATCATCGTGCGGCTGTGCCGGCTCTACGGCACGAGCGCCTCGGATACGCAGCGCAACCTCCTGGACATGGGATACGTGGTGGGGTACCTCGAGAGCCAGTATGCGCAGCAGATCGAGATCAGGGACCTCGAGCCGCTGGTGGCGATGTCCTCACGCACGCTCATGCGCCGCTTCTCGCAGGCGACCGGCACGACCCCCATGCAGTACCTGCTGCGCGTCCGGGTGACCCGCGCCGCGCATCTGCTGCGGACGACCCGCGCACCCATGACCGACGTCGCCGGGGACGTGGGGTTCTCGGACAGCAACTACTTCTCGCGCCAGTTCCGCCGGATCATGGGGATGAGCCCCACCGACTATCGCCGAAGCGAAGCGCGCCGCTGATGGCAGTTTCGTGCTACCGATTGTCTCTCCAGTGGAGGCGCCGCGGGCGGCCTTCTGCTATCATGGCGGTTCAGGAGGCACCGTGAAGGTCGGCGTCGTAACGAGGAGTTTCCCGGAATTCAGCAATGCAGAGACCGCGCAGTTCATGGCCGAACGGGGGCTGCTGTGGACCGAGCTCTGCTTCTCCCAGACCGACTCGAGCTACTGGGTCTACAACGGCCGCAGCGACCTCTCGGACATGACCGACGACCGGGCGGCGCACATCGTCAGAACCTACCGCGACTCGGGGATCGAGGTGTCCGTCCTGGGCGTCTTCACCAACCTCATTGAGCCCGACGAGGCGGAGCGCGAGGCGAACCTCGCCTACTTCGAGCGCATGATCGATATCGCCTCTGCAACCGGCATCCCGGCCGTCGCGACCGAGTGCGGCTTCATCCCCGGCAGGAGGGGCATCAACGCGGACACCTACGAGCAAGACTTCGACCGCATCAAGGCGAGTCTCTCGCGCCTGCTCGCACACGCGGACGGGCGCGGCGTTGACGTGGCGCTCGAGGCGTGCGTCCTCGACGTGGTGCCGAGCGCCAAGCGCGCACGCGACCTGATCGCCCAGCTCGGCTCGGCCCGGCTGAAAGTCCTGCTCGACCCGGCGAACTTCATCGCGAACAGCTCGGAAGAGGACATGTTCGGCTACCTTGGGCCGCACATCGCCTACCTCCACGGCAAGGACCGCAAGGTCAACGACCAGCGCGGCCGCATCGTGGGCGACGGAGACATAGACTGGCCGCGCTTCATGAGGCTCTACCACGAGCACGCTGAAGGCAAGCCGGTCATCCTCGAATACGTCACGAAGGATAACGTTGAAATGGTGCGTGATCGTCTGCTCGAAGCCGACCGCGCCGCAACGATGTGAAATCACGGCAGGCACAGAAGGAGACGGTATGATCAAGTTGGGAGTGAACTCAGTACTCTTCCAGGACCTCGACTTCGCGGGCGCGGTGAAGTATATCGCCGAATGCGGGTACGACGGTGTGGAAGTCTCGGCCATTGAGGGCATGTGCGAGCACCTCGTCCTCGCGAACTGGAAGTCACAGGCGGGAGAGCTCAGGCGGATCGTCGCGGACGCGGGAATCGAGTTCCTGTCCATGGAAGAGGCGAAGCTCGACGAAGCGCGGCTGCTCCTCGCATTCGAGGCGGCCGCGGAGATCGGGATCCCGGTCGTCAACGTCGGCTCCGGCGGAAAAGCCGACGTAGAGGACGACGTGAAGGCGTCCATAGAGAAGCTCGCGAAGATGTCCGAGGCGGCCGAGCCGTTCGGCGTCACCCTCTGCGTGAAGGCTCACGTGGGCGCAGCGATCCACGATTCGCCGACGACGCTTCGCGCGATGGACGAGATCGGCTCGTCGGCATTCGGCATCGACATGGATCCGAGCCACATCTACCGTGCGAACGAGGAGCCGCAGGAGGCGCTCCCCGCGGTGATCTCGCGGGTCAGACACGTCCACATCCGCGACTGCAAGGGCAGACAGAGCGGTCCCGGCACGCCGCGCGACCAGGCATGCGGGCGCGGAGACATCGATCTCCACGGATACTGCAGGGCGATGGTCGAAGGCGGGTACGACGGGCCGGTGTGCCTGGAGGTCATAGGATCGAAGGGCCTCGAGCTACCCGTCCTCACGACCATCGCCGCGGAGAGCTACGGATATCTCAACGCAACACTCAAGGCGCTCGGCGCACGATAGGAGCAGGCAATGGCAAGGCACCCGAACCTCATACTCATTGGAATCGACAGCCTCAGGCGCGACCGCATGAGCCTTCACGGGTACGACAGGCTCACGACACCGCACATCGACAAGTACGCCTCACGCGGCGCGACCTTCGAAGAGGCGTTCAGCCCGAGCGTCCCCACGACGTCGGGGTACGCCTCCATGCTGACGGGATTCGACTGCTTCGGCACCGACGTCGTGGCGCTGCGCCACAAGGGGCCGCTCGGCGATCATCTGACCACGCTTCCGGAACTGCTCGCCGAGCTCGGCTACGAGACGACCTGCGTCGGCTTCCAGGGAAACCCCGCGTCCCGCGGGTTCACGAACTACCTCTCCTTCGAGGGGTGGCAGTCGGACGCCACCGGCCAGAGCCCGAAGGCGCAGGCGCTCAACGACGTTACGATCCCTGAGCTCAAGCGCCTCGCGGAAGGCGACTCGCCCTTCTTCCTCTTCATGCGTCACATGGATCCCCACTCGCCCTATCTCCCGCCGCAGCCGTTCATGCGGATCTTCTACGACGGAAACGAGAAGGACCCTGGAAACCACTCGCTCGACGATCTGTACGCCTTCGAGCCGTTCGCCGAGTACTTCAAGTCGTGGTTCCCGGAGGGCCTCACGGACAAGGAGTACATGAACGCGCAGTACGACGGCGCGATTGCTTACATGGACGCCTGGATCGCCAACATCTTTCAGTCGATCGCGACGCTCGGGATCGAGGACGAGACGCTCGTCGTCATAACGTCGGACCACGGGGAAACGCTCGACGAACACGACTGCTACTACGACCACCACGGGCTCTACGACTGCACGCTCACCGTGCCGCTCGTCTTCCGCTTCCCCGGCAAGGTGCCCGAAGGCGTACGGGTGCCGCACTCGTGCCAGCTGAAGGATATCGTGCCCACGGCGCTCGAGCTCATGGGTATCAAGTCGAAGATCAAGTTCAACGGGCGCAGCCTCGTCCCGTGGATGCACGGCAAGGAGCGGACACCGGAGCCCGAGTTCTACATCACCGAAGCCACCTGGATGCGAAAGCACGGCTGGCGCACGCCGGAGTGGAAGCTCATCCACGCGCTCGAGCCGGACCTGCACTGGAAGCCGGAGGTGGAGCTCTACAACCTCATCAGGGATCCGGAGGAGAACCACAACCTCGCAGAGACTGAACCGCAGGTCGTCGAGTTCCTTGAAGGCAGAATGCAGGCGCACATCAAGCGTCGGGAGAAGGAGACCGGCCGCACGAACCCGATGTACACCAACCTCGACTGGCACGGCAAGGGCTGCGGCCCCTTCACCTCGAGCGAGCAGGCCTACGAGATGATGCGGATCGGCAGCCGCACGGAGGCGAACAAGCTGCAGGCAAAGACCGAACCCAAGTGAGTCTCGCGCGACGCACGTCAGCGCCTTGGCGGAAGGAGTGACCATGGTCCGCGTCTGCGTGATCGGCCTCGGGAACATAGGCAATCTCCACGCGACGATCTATGCCGGAGATCCGCGCGCAGAGCTCGCAGGCGTCTGCGACCTCATCGAGGAGCGCGCGAAGGCCGCCGGCGAGCGACTCGGCGTACCGTGGTTCACGGACACGAAGACGATGCTCGCCGAGCTCGGTCCCGACATGTGCAGCATCGCCACCGGCGGCTACGAGTACTCGAGCGACCACCACCTGCCGACGATGCAGGCGCTCGAGGCCGGCTGCCACGTGCTCGTGGAGAAGCCCATCTCCAACGAGCTCGAGCCCGCGGCCGAGATGGTGGAGGCCGCGCGCGCGCGCGGGCTCTGCCTCGCCTGCGACTTCAACCACCGGTTCACGCCCGCCTT
>SKQU01000036.1 GCA_007118855.1 Spirochaetaceae bacterium | reverse complement strand
CGCTGATCGCGAGCGTGTTGCACAAGTACGTGACCGATCAACTCTACGATGAACGGGAGATTCGAAAGACGCTTGATCTGATCGGATCGAGCGGACCGAAGTAGGGTGTCTCGCACCGTCGTGGGTAGGAGTTTATTGGGGTCCGTTTCCAGCAGGGGACCAACCGTCGATATTGCGCCGGCAGGAAAGACGGATTGTGCTTCCTGAGTGGTTCGTGCTCAACACACAACGCCGCGGGTTGCAGCAACACCGTTGGGTGATGCCGATCTGATCGAGCAGCTACGGCTGGCCGATGGGGAATACCTGAGACGGGCGGCTGTTCTCTTGATCCACCCGAATCCCGAACGCCATTCCACCGGTGCCGCTGTGAAGATCGGCTATTCTTCCCATGAATCCGACCTGAGGTATCACGACGAGGTCAGGGCGATCTGTTCACCCAGGTGAACACCATCATGGAGCTCTTGCTGACCAACCGTCGCCGTTCTCGCGCGGCTGCAAGCCGTCGCGGGCAACGGCTTGTTCGGCTGGCATCGTCCGCATTACTTCGCCGAGTTGAGCGTGTCTCTAAGCCGCTGCAATCGATCTGCAACGCCGATGGCCGAGGCGACGTCCGTCGCGGGCACGTCGAAAACCACTCGCGCGCCTTGCGCGAACTCCGTGGGCCACGTCTGCGGGTCTCCTTCAGGGGTCCAACCGATCGGTACCTGGGCCACCGTGTTCGCATAGAAGTCAAGCGCGGCAAGCAGATACTCCCGTGCATCGCGGGTGGGCGGCGCATTGTGGTTCATCACCTTCAGGCCCGGCAGATCACGGAAGTTGCCCCATTGGTGCCGGGCATCCGCGCAGCAATGGATGCCAAGACCGTCGAAATGCTCGGCAAGCGAGACCAGTTCATCTCGGAAGAACTCCCTGAACATATCCGGGCTAAGGGCGCCGACCTCATCGACGGACATGGTGATGCCACCATGCATGACGTAGTCAGGGTAGTGTGCAACGAACGTCGTCCCGTACCGCTTGAACCATTCGTCGAAGAACGCTACGAGGAGGCCCCTGACCTTGTCCGCGAGCGCCTTGACCGCATCGGGAGAGTCAATCATCGCGCAGCACAGGTCTGTCTTCTCCCAGATGAGCGCCACAATGTCCATCGGACTCTGAATGTCCACCGGTTTCATCACCACACCCGGCCCGCCGCGGCGGTACAACTCGTCGGCGATATCGAACAGATACGCCAGCGACGATGTGCTGAGTTCCGGAGCCTTGAGCCGATCCGCCTCTGCCGCCGAGCGGACCAAAGGCAGAGCGAATGGATTGTTGTCATCAGGTCGGTGTACCGCACACCCGAAGGCCTCGGCAAATATCTCAGTTCCGGTTGTGTTACTGATGTACGGAACCCGGTCGTCATCGACGAGTGCTGCCTTCTGGCGCAGAACCTCATACTCGGCCCATCTTCGTTCGATACGCTCGTTCGCCCTGTCCGGCCAAAGTGGTGGAACGGGCGGCATCTGAGCCTCCAAATCAGGAAAAGGGCAATTCACGTGGAACATGAATGAACCTGCCTTCCCCTCTACAAACGAGTTCCACCTGGCGAGCCGTTGCCTGACTATCTGCGTGCTATCGATCATCGGCTTCACATCCTTTTGCCGGAACTGCTGACCTCACCGTGGGACACATATGTACCAGAATCGCTGATTCATGTCCATGTCGCCAGTCAGGCGTTGAGGTGCTACACCACGCGGGATGACGTGGATGCGCTGGAGATTCCCGCATGCACCGAGGATGAGCCGCGTTTCCTGGTGACTGGCAAGATTGACGGCAAACACTGGTCTGCAGCGGTCACCTACCGGGGCGATCGCATCCGTATCATCTCGGTCCATAGGTCCCGCGAGGTAGAGGTGAAGTTGTATGAAGGCGAGTGAGTTTGACCGGGCTTTCGAGTCCGGAGACGACATCGTGGAATACCTGGATCTGGAGGCTGCGCGTCATCCGAACCAGTCGATCAAGCGGGTGAACGTAGACTTTCCGATCTGGATGGTGGATTCGCTCGATCGCGAAGCGAAGAGACTCGGTGTCACGCGCCAGTCGGTCATCAAGGTATGGCTCGCGCAGAAGCTGGAAGAGAGTCGTCGCTAACGCGCGATCGCACCGAGTGCATCGGGAGCAGACTCGTGCCTGCAGGCTGGAGATATCAATTACGGTATAGTGACGCATCGCTTCGAGGCAAAGCTGTTGCCGCCATTGACGACCGTACCAGAATCGGTGTTGTTGCAAGGCCCCTCATCGGTGAGCGGGCGAAATGTCATTCCGCATGAGTGCGAACAGGTACTTGGCAGATTCGTCTGGGGAACTACTTGCAGGCGAGCGACATGACTCTGCGTTGGCTACGGCGGCGGAGGCGGCTGGCTTGCTACGCGGCGGGGAGGTTGCGGTACCGGTCATCACAAAGAACGACGGCGCCCGATACGGCAAGGCAGTGAAGTCTGTCCGACAAGTCGTCGCCAGGTTCCTCCATGAGACAATCGGGGAAATGCGGGCGTTTCTGGGCGAGACCTTGCCGGGGAGGCACGGCGTCGCAGTTGAGAAGTTGACGGTGTTCCGCGAGAAGGCTGTGGATCTGAGCGGTAGATTGCCGCACCGAATCGGCACGCACCATAACGAACGCCTTCCCGGCGCTGTGCGGGCCGAAAAGGAAGAACGACTTGCGGAGCGCAGACTCGGGCATATCAAGCAGCCGCGAATACATCATCGTCTTCATCACAGCGGTTGCGCGTCGGGCTCCCCACGCGGTAGAAATGAGGAATGCGTAGAGCCTGGAAGATCGTCGGTGTCGTACTTGTGGTGATCGTCGCCGCGTGGGGCCTCATGGCGGTGTTGCGGGGGAACCCACACGAGGTTGCTCCGCATTGGCTCGCCGACCGCGACGGGATGCCGCGCGTCATCGCGCACCAGGGCGGAAACCAGGAGCGCCCGGGGCAGAGCAATCTGGCCTTCGATCACGCGTACCGGATAGGGGTCGACGTGTTCGAGCTCGACGTGGTGCTCACCGCGGACAATCAGCTCGCCGTGATCCACGACCACACCGTTGACCGTTCGACCGACGGGACCGGGCGTGTGGCCGACATGACGTACGCGGAGATCCGCGCACTGGACGCGGGCTACGGGCTTGAGGACGAGCAGGGCCGGCCGATCCGCGATCCGGCGCTCAACCCGTTCATTGGGACAGGAGCCTACGTTCCGAGCCTGCGCGAGCTCTTCGAGACGTATCCCGAAATGCCGATGCTCGTTGAGATCAAGGACGACGGGGAACGCGGCGCGATCGCGGCCGAGGTGCTTTGGGGTCTGATCCGCAAGTTCGGCCGTGAGGAGCTGGTCGTTGTCGCGTCGTTCAACCGGGAACCACTGGAGCACTTCCGTTCGATTTCGGACGGCCGCGTGACGATGTCAGGTTCTATGGATGAGGTCGTGCGGTTCTACGTCCCCCACCTGCTGGGCCTCCACGCGCTCAACAATGCGACGCCGTTCCAGGTCTTCAACCTGCCGGTGAGCTTCCGCGTCGGCCCGGTCACGATCGACCTGACCTCCCGCCGGCTGCGCCGGGACATCGCACGACGCGGCATGGCGCTCCACTACTGGACGATCAACAGCGACGAACAGATGATCCGGCTCATCGAACTGGGCGTGGACGGTATCATCACCGACCGCCCGTCGCGCCTGCAGGAGCTCATCGCGGAACGGCGGTAGCGAGGGGCGCGGCTTCGCTGACGGCGGCGTTCGCCGAACTGAACTCATCGGGTTTGCTGTCGCTGCGTCGGGACCGCGCCCCTCAGGATGTGGACGGCGAGCGACTACCGGGCCATCTGGAGGATCTCGACGATGTCCGGTGCGTCGAGCTTCACGAGGGATCCCTTCGCACCGGACTCGACGCATTTGTCCGCCATCTCGGTCAGTCGATCCGCGGGAACGTTCATCTCCTCGAGCCGCACCGGCAACCCGATTCGGCGGAAGAACTGCTCGAGCCGGTGGATTCCTTCGAGGGCCGTTCTCTGCGGATTCGAGAAGTCCATCTCCACGTCCCAGACCCGTACCGCGAACTGTGCGAACCTCGTGACGTCGCGGCGGTAGACGTACTTCATCCACGCGGGGAAGACCACCGCGAGCCCCGCTCCGTGCGCGACGTCGTAGATACCGGAAATCTCGTGCTCGATCATGTGGCTCGCCCAGTCGCCGACCCGTCCGGTACCAAGCAGATCGTTGTGGGCGATCGTTCCTGCCCACATGATCTCGGCCCGTGCATCGTAGTTATGCGGGTCCTCGAGGACGATTGGAATGGTGCGGACGATCGTCCGCAAGGTCGCCTCACAGAGGCGGTCGGTGAAGTCCACGTTCGTGACCGGGGTGAAGTAGCGCTCCATGACGTGAGCCATGATGTCCGCGGCGCCGCAGGCGGTCTGGTACGGCGGGAGGGTACAGGTGAGCTCAGGGTTGAGGATCGCGAAGACGGGACGGATCACCTCCGCGTCGAGCGGTCGCTTGAGCTCCCCTTCTTCCTTCGTGATGACCGAGCTCTTGCTCGCCTCGCTCCCGGCAGCCGGTATCGTCAGAACGACCCCCACCGGAAGGGTCCGTTGCGGCGTGGCCGACGCGGTGTAGAAGTCCCACACCTCGCCGTCGTAGGGTACCCCTACGCCTATCGCCTTCGCCGAGTCGATGACGCTTCCCCCGCCGACGGCAAGAATGAAGTCGACGCGGTGTTCGCGGCAGAGGCGAATCCCCTCGTGCACGAGATCGAGCCGCGGGTTGGGCCGTGCGCCCCCGAGCTCGATGAACGGGAGCCCCGCCAGCTCGAGCGAGGAGACGACGCGGTCGTAGAGCCCGGATCGCTTGATGCTCCCGGTGCCGTAGTGCAGGAGGACCGTGCCGGCGTGCGGGCGCGCCTCCGTCCCGACCTGGTTCTCCGTGCCTCGTCCGAAGACGATCTTCGTGGGGTTACTGAAGGTGAAGTTCTCCATCTACAGGGATTCTACCGGCTGAGGTGTGGTCTTCACAAGGGTCTCGCGATGCCGCACGCCCGGATGATCTGCCCGCTGCGGAACCGTAATGATTCGGGGATTGCCTTCTTGGTAGGTAATCACTGCAGACCAATGCTTCCTGTCCATCAGAACGGCGAGCGGGTGGTGCTCGTGTGCCTCGAACGCCAGCGCGAGCAGAACGTTGGCGTCAGGAAGATACATCGAGGTCTTCACGCTCAAGGAGCATCGCGACTCGGTCGGGGGACACGCGAACCGACCCGAGTTGCTTCGAGCGGATCAGAGGAAACTTGACCCGGCGCGACTCCAGTCTGACGGCGGTCCCGGCCAACTCGTGCTCGACCGCACGCGTGACGAACTCCGAAGGCGATTCATCGACGTCCGCGGTCGCGGCGCTCTCGATGGCAGCGTTATAGGACGCCGAGCCCACATCCCGGGTAGGTTTACCATGGCTGTCGCGACTGTCCGCACTGAAGACAACGGCCAATTTCACTTCACGGG
>SKQU01000260.1 GCA_007118855.1 Spirochaetaceae bacterium | reverse complement strand
GTCGAACCCGACCCCGCCTACGTGGTCGAGCGCGAAGCGCGTGTCTCCCGCGAGTGAAGCCAGACGCCCGACGCGCTCGTAGTGCGAAGGCCCTGTCTGCACGATGATGGGGACTCCCAGTTCTCCCGCGGTTCGCGCGACCTCGACGGCCGGGGCCGCGTCGAGCCAGTCTCCGGAGCCGGGAGAGAAACGGACGCCCTGGATGTCGTCCTCGTTGACCATCCGTCTGAGCGTCCGGGGAGCGTCCGCGTGGTGAACGTCCAGAAGGCCGACGATCGCGAAGCGATGCGGGTATAGGCGTCGGGCTTCCAGAGCGTAGGAGTGATCGTACTCGTGGTAGGGGATCTGGACGATCACCGCCCGACTGATACCGGCGGCCTCCATCTCCGCTATGTACTCCGCGGTCGTTCCGCGCCACCACGGGTACATCTCGGGCGGGATGTGCATGGGGAAGGCAGGATCGCCCGCGGTCCAGACGTGGATGTGCGTGTCGATGACCTGAAAGTCGTCCATTTCTTCCTCTGCCTGGCGGTTCACCTACCCGGCGATTCAGCGCACGATATCGTCCTGTACGTAGAGATACGGATCGCGCTCCTGAAGCTCCGTGATTGCAGCCCACTGCTCGGGATAGATGGCGGTATTGAGCGCAGCGAGGGTGGATTCAAGATCGCTGATCTGTTTGATCCCGTTCAGAAGCATGTCGATCCCGGGGTTGAAGAGCGAAAACTGAATTGCGGCCGCAACGACATTGACGCCGATCCGCTCGCAGAGCTTCCTGAGCTCGAGCGATAGAAGCTGATGTCGCCGGCGGTAGCAGTACTTCGCATCCACGCCGGCGGTTTCCGGCGCCGTAATCATTCCGAAGTGGAGTGCCGACGCGTTATAGAACGCCACTCCGTGATGCGCGCAACAGTCGATAAGACCGTGCGCGCTCTTCTTCAGAAGACTGTAGTTCTGGTAGCTCAGGACCGAGTTGAAGTACCCGCTTCGCGCAGCGACCTCGAGCGTGTTGACCGATCGGGTGCCCATCCCGATGCAGGAGATAGCCCCTTTCTCTCGCTGCTCGACGAGGAACGGAATCACGTCGGGCACGCACGGTTCATAACTCAGGCATTCATGTATCTGGAAACAGTCTATGTGATCGACGCCGAGCCGCTCAAAGCTTTCGAAGTAGGAACGCTTGAACGTTTCGAAGTCTTCCTGCCCGCTCTCGAACTTGGCTTTGGTCGCGACAAAGACCTCCTCCCGCGGAACCTCCTTCAGGAACTCGCCGAGTACGATCTCACTGTCTCCGTATGCCCGCGCGGAGTCAAAGAAGCGAAACCCCGACCGATAGCAGGAGAGCAGGAGCTCCACGTCCGACTTCATGGTCGCGGCATCCGGCCCCTTCCTCCCGACCCAGGCGCATCCCACTCCCACGGGGACGCGCCGCCCGCAGGGAAGCCGGAGCCGAAACTCGCGTATGCGGTCCTTGACCGGCATGGATCCGGCCTGGTTCGGTGTGCTCATACCCACGGCCCGCGGTACGACGGTGCGTTGCAGTACCGCTTCGTCCCGGCTCGGACGGCGATGGACCGTCCGGGCGGCAGTTCGACCCGCAGCCAGGGACTTTCCGCGGTCCCGCGTCCGTCCACCGACGTGAAGGCGTGCTCGGCGAACGCTCCGGCCTGCACGATCACCGTGCGTTCGTGCACGGGGCTGGTGTTCACAAGCGTGAAACCGACGCTCTGTCCGTCGAGCGAGGTCACGAGCGCGCCCACGTCCCCGGGAAGGCCGGGCCTGCGCCGGTCCGCATCATAGTAGCGCAACGCCACATGCAGCAGACCACCGTGGTAGACGATCTGCGGACCGCCGTGCGCGAGCTGCAGCAGCCCCTCGGTGTGGACCGGGTTGCGGTCCTGCCAGTGGTGGACGTCGATCGTCTGGGGGTCGGCATGGTCGTCCCTGATGAGGTCCATCCGGCGCAGAACCTCCGCGTACTGCGCCTCCAGGATGCGTTGCGGGTAATCAGGCTTGCGTCCGTTGAGGTAGCAGTACCACGGACCAAAGTGGATGTCGTCGCCCTTCCCCCGGCCCGGCTCCACCTCGAGCCAGTCGGACTGCACCTCAGGCAGCGACTCCAGGCGCCGGCGGTCGCGTTCGTCCTGCGACATGTACCAGATCTGTGCGGCGTGGTGCGGCCGCAACGGCCGGTAGGAAGTCCACCCGTCGTCGGTGTGCCGGTGCGGCACGAGCAGCCTGCCGTCGACGAGCCTGCCAAGGTCGATGATGCGGTCGAGCTGCCCGCGGGGGATGTCCAGGTAGGAGAGATCTCCGGTGAGGAGCGCGGCGTTCATCGCGGCGATCGTAAGCGGTTCGATGATCGTCTGGAACCCGTGCGGCCAGCGCCAGCCGTAGTAGCCTCCCCACCACTTGCCGTCCATCGTCTCGCCGATTTCACCGGAGGGGCCCACGTTGTCCGGACAGATCCCGTCGTTTCGCCTGATCCGGTCCGCCCACGCCTCGAGGTAGTCGACCACCCATGCCCGATACTTCGGGTCGCCGGTCAGGATGAACGCGTGCGAGACGAGGCTGGTGGAGGCGAGGTTGAGCGGCACGTCGCAGCGCATCTGCCTGCGGTTGAGCGCCTCGAGAATCACCCTGTAGACAGCATCGTCGGTCCAGTCCGCGATTCTCACCGTCTCGCCGGATCCGGGTCGCGCGACGGCGCGCGTGGGCACGTCCAGGTCGTCAAAGGGGACCGGATAGTCCGCGAGGATCGCGCGGTGGGTCTCCCAGTCTTCGAACGAGTTCTCAAAGCGCGGCCCGCGGCTTCCGGTAATGGGCGAGCGGATCATCTTCTTCTGCGCGTCCCAGTTCTGCGCCTCCGCGTCGTCGCCGGTGTAGAACGAGGCGAACCGCAGGGCGCGGGAACGGTCGGGCTCGCTCATGGCGTCGGCAAGCCCGAAGTAGTAGAAGAAGATCGATGACTCGCCGTGGTGCATCCAGTCGTAATAGGCGTCGAACTCCCGATAGATCTGTCCGTAGGAGGTGAACTGCTTCGTCACGGCGTTCCAGTAGAACCGGGAGAGGTTGTGGATCTGATCCGACCCGCCAATCGCATAGAACAGCGGCCAGTTGTGGTAGCTCTCGTACCCGTCGTCGGACCCGTCCATGCCGGGCCACCGGTCGCGCCAGATGAAGCTGCCGTCTTCGCGCGTATATCGCCGCGCGTAAACGGGCGCTGCCTCGTTCATAGCGTCGATCAGCTGTCGCTCGCGAAGCGCCCAGCCGGGAATGGGCTCGAGGCTTTCCGCGCGCAGGCTCGTCATATGACCTCCATCCTGGCAGAGCTCAGCGCCCGATCAGGCGGCGCTTCTTCTCGAGGTACTCGCAGTAGTGGGCGTAGGGCACGTCGGGCGGGACGAGGTGGTCGAGATGGGGGATGAAGCCTCCCTGGTCGAGCAGCGGCTTGATGCGCTCGAGCTCGCGGTCGATTGCGGATGCGCCTTCGACGAGCGCGTACTTGTTGATGCCGCCGCGCAGACGCAGGTCGCGTCCGAACTCTCTTCTCCACTCGAGCGGATCAACGCCGGCCTGGACCTCGAGCGGGAACATCACGTTGACGCCCTCCTCGAGCCAGTTCGCGACGATGTCGTGCGGGTTGCCGTCGCAGTCGACGTGCGCGAGCTCGCACCCCCGCGAGCGCGCCGCCTTCATCACCGTCCGGTATCCGGGCTGCAGGACTTCCCGGAACATCGCCGGCGATACGAGCGGACCGTTCTTCCCCGCCATGTCCTCCCACCAGCTGACGAAGTCGATGGGGATGTCGTGCGGCAGGCGTTCGATCTGCCTGGCGCACAGGCCGGCCCAGTGCGATACCATGTCGCGGATCATATCCGGGTGGTCGTAGAAGGCGTAGGAGAGGCGTTCGGTTCCCATCCAGTTGCGAAGCTGTCCGTAGAATCCGACGAAGCCGATGGAGATCATCCGCCCCTGAGACACGGCCTCTCGCGCCTCAACGATCTCGCGCTCGGCGAAGCACCGCGTCGGGTCGTCGTACCGAAATCGCCGTTTCATGGCGTGCCAGTCGGCCGGCTCTTTCACCGGGAACTCGATGAAGTGGGGAATTGAGCTGTCATCCACGTCATTGAGGTAGCGCTCGGCAGTGATTCCGTCGCGTCCGCGCAGAACGGTCTTGTCACCGCGCCGTTCGAGCACCTCCTCTGCGAATGCCGGGTTCATGTGAATCCGGCTCGGCAGCCGGTAGCCTTCGCGATCGAACCCGAAGAAGTCGTCGAGCCTGGGCAGGAACATCCGGTTCTGCTCATCGTCGGACAGCTCGAGCGGCAGGCCCTCGCGAATCCATCGCCTGATCGTCTGCGGCCAGTAGCCGAACTCGATGTCCGCGACCCTGTCCACCGACTGGCGCGTGTAGACCTTGTAGGTCCGATCCGTGATCTCCGCTCTCATAGCTGAAACGATGGCCGCAACGCGACGGGGT
This sequence comes from Spirochaetaceae bacterium, assembly GCA_007118855.1. Taxonomy (GTDB): domain Bacteria; phylum Spirochaetota; class Spirochaetia; order DSM-27196; family SLST01; genus SLST01. The sequence goes on along the minus strand of SKQU01000260.1, from coordinate 1,115 downwards.
GTCAAGCGGGGGATGGAACGTTGACAGCACCACTGTTCGTGACACTCTTCAGAAGTCAGGTGAAGATCTCCTGCGGTCGCGTGCGGAAGAACTCCTCCAGCGGCATGCCGCTTGCGCCCACGATGAACGGACGGGCCTTGGGGTGGAGATCGAGGAATGCGCGCAGACCGTTCGTGTTCCTCGTGCGCGACGACTTCACCTCGACCGCCCAGGTGCGCGCCGGGCTGTGGATGATGAAGTCGACCTCCCCATCGCCGCGCCGCCAGTAGTACACCTCGTGGGTGAGGCCCTGGAAGGCACTGAGGAGCACGGCGCCGACGGCGTTCTCCACCAAACGACCCCAGAACTCCGGGTGCTCGCGGCAGCCGGCCCGGCTGTACGCAGAGAGCGCGGTCACGAGCGCGTTGTTCCAGAGGATGAGCTTGGGACTGCTGCCGCGCTTCGGTCGCTCGCCTATCCTGAACAGCTCGAGCCCCGACAGGAGGTACGCTCCCTCAAGGAGCCGGACATAGTGCGAGAGCGTCGTTGTGTTTCCGGCGTCCACGAGTTGCCCGAGCATCTTGTTGTAGGAGAGGATCTGCGCCGGGTAGGCGGCGGCAAGCATGAACAGGTGGCGCAGGAGCGCCGGCTTGGCGATGGCCTGCATCTGGAGAACGTCGCGAGCGAGCACGGTCTCCACGAGCGAGTCCCGCACGTACTGCTTCCACGCCATTTCGTCGTCGGCGAGCGCGATCGCGCCCGGATAACCGCCGAAGTAGAGCCAGTCATCCAGCGCGGTGCCGAACGCCGCGTTCATGTCCGCGTCCTGCGCCCTGGCGGCGGCACGTCTCCCATTGGTGAGTGATCCACTCCGGCCCGGGCGGCAGCGGGCCGTCCGCCGATGCGTACGTGACCGGACCGGTCCACCGATCGCGGATCTGCCTCGCGGCCGTGGACTTGCCCACCTGCCGGGGCCCGGTGATGATCTGGATCAGCCGCTTCCGGCGCGCGAACGCGCGCAGGACCGCCTCCACCACGTCGAGCTCGTACTCGCGCTCCATGGTGCCACTGTGGACGCTCTTGCGCCGGTTGTCAAGCGTACTCAGCCGTTGAGTAATATTACTCAGTCATTGAGT
>SKQU01000181.1 GCA_007118855.1 Spirochaetaceae bacterium | reverse complement strand
GTGATCATGGGGTTGATCGTCGGTCGTCGATGAGGGCGAATTCGCGCACGCCACGTGCAACTCGCCGGCGACGTGATATACTCAAGAGCAGAGGTGGTCCATGAATCGTGCAGCACTCCTTGCCGTTGCCCTGGTGTTCGCGTCGGTCTCGGTGGCCGCCGGGGACCTCATCGTCGGATACGTCGATGGGGTGCTCGAGGTTCGCGAGGGGAATGCGTGGTACGAGCTGTTCATTGGCGATGCCGTTGATGCGTCCGATGAGATACGCCTGGCCGCCGATTCTCAAGCCGAGCTGATGGCCGGAAGCGCCACGATCAGACTCTCCCGGCCGGGCACCTATGAGGTCGGGCGCCTCCTCGAGGGGGCAGGCCGCACGGCGACCGCGGGAATCGGCGGGATGGTGCTCGGGCGGATCAGCCGCATGACCGGCCGGGAGGACTCACCGCGGCAGACTGTCGCCGGCGGAGCTCGGGCGAGCGAGGCGGTCACCCAGACCGGGCCCACCTGGGCAGGCGGAGAGACCGTCGACGAGCTGATCGTCCAGGGATCGGAGTTGCTGAGCGACGGAGATCTTGAGGATGCCTACTGGGTCTTCCAGGAGGCGTACGAGTTCGCGATCACGGATGAGGAGTACGCGCGCTCGCTGTTTTACTACGGCTACGCGTCGGCGCTCGTCGGACGGCATCTGCAGGCCTTCGATCTGCTCGAAGAGTTAGGGCCGCAGCCGGATACCTCGCACTACGCGAGCCACGTGCTCGTTCTCGGTCAGCTGCTGCTCGACAGCTTCGCCTACGAGGAGGCGATTGAGTATCTCATGCCGCTCGCGGAGGCGGACGGTGAGGAGGTGCAGGACATCCAGTCGGCGTGGCTCCTCCTTGGCATCGCCCACGAAGGTCTTGGCCGGATGGATCTCGCCCGCGATCATCTTCGCCGTGCCCGCGACATGGACCCCGAGTCGGAGGCTGCGCGGGCCGCCGATCAGCTGCTCGCCGACCTGTAGAAGGCGCCCCTCAGAGAACCTACCGGTCGAGGAGCCACCAGGCTGCGACGAGCGGCTCGTCCTCAGAGCTCCGCGTGTGATGGTCCTCTCCGGCTTCCACGAGGAAGATGTCACCGGTTTCGACCGGATGGTCGATCCCGTCTATGGGGAGCACGCCCCTGCCCTGGATGAAGAAGAACAGCTCGTCGGTGTCATGCACGTGTACGGGCTCCGGATGGGCCGTCTCCCCCGGCTTGAACACGTAGACACCGCCATGGGTCACGCGCGCATCGCCGACCACCTCCGGCAGGAGCCGCGTCGGGCTGCAGCCGAGCTCGGTGACTCTGAACTTCTTCATGCAGGACCCTCCTGACGACTGTCCGGATCAGTATAGCTACTGCGGGAGACCACCGCTACGGATCCGGTCGCGCCCGACTGGTCCGCGGCAGCGCTGCCGGTTCGTGCCCGTCGGTGATCCGTTCGAAGGCCGGCGGCCGTGCGTCGACCGGCAAGCCGGTCTCCGGGTCGATTCGCTGGACAGGTTCGCGATCGCCGACGAGGTAGGTCCCGGCAAACGGCTCTCCTTCCTCGGTCACAAGATCCTCTGCCGGCTCGAGCTCGATTTCGATGGGGCCCACAACGATGCCCGTGTCACGGTGGGATCGCCGGGTCACGGTCAGGAACGGCTCGTATTCCACTCCGAGCGACTGCGCGACGCCCTCCGGCAGCACCGGGACTCCTGTGAGCAGGTCAATCTCGGTCTCCTCTACTGGTCCCGGCAACTCCTGCTGCATGCGCAGAATGCCCCGCCATGTCCTGGTGTGGGTCCAGCCCGGCAGGAGGTCAGTCGGGACGAGGGGCGTGTCGGCCGGGGGGTGGCCGAGGAGATCGATCGCCGGGTGCGTCCGCTTATCCTTTGCGAGCAGCCGGCGCATGTAGTCTCCCCACACCATTGACGCGTGGACGCCGGTGATCACGACTCGCGGGGCCTCCTCGCTGCGTTCGAGCGTTCCGTCGGGCGCAGACCGGTACCGCATCGGTTCGGGTGAGTCTTCGCCTATCCAGACCGCCGAAACAAGACCTCGAGCGTATCCTGCGAACCATGCATCGTGGTTGCGGTCGCTCGTCCCGGTCTTCCCGGCAGCCGGTACCGGGAGACGGGCGGCGGTCCCGGTTCCGTCTGCAACCACGGAGCGAAGCATGTCGGTCATCAGGAGGGCCTGTTCCTCGGACAGAACACGCCGGCGGCGCATCATCGCCGCGCGCGAAGGCGTAAGCCCCGGCCGGATGAAGCGGTGGTATTGCCTGACCGGGTCCGGCTCCGCGGTGGGCGGCGCCTCGTAGAGTATACGCCCGTCCCGGTCAGTGACCTCCGTGATCGCGTAGGGTTGCACGGCGGTTCCGCCTGAGGCGAAGGCGCCGTAGGCGGCGGCCATCTCGAGCGGCGACACGCCGCGCTCGAGTCCGCCGAGCGCGAACGAATAGTGCTCTTCAGTTCCGTCGCGATCGGTGAGTGTCGTGAAGCCGTATTGGTCGACGTGCTCTCTCGCGCGCTCCACTCCCACCTGCCGAACGACCTCCACCGCCGCGGTGTTGATCGAGCGCGCGAGCGCACGGCGGTAGGTTACGAGGCCGCGATACAGGTCGTCGAAGTTGCGCGGCCAGACGACCTGGTTGCCTTCCGCCTCCCGGTCGATCCGCGGAATGTCGTTGACGACGGAATCGGGTTGGCGGCCGAGGGTGAGCGCGGCGGCGTAGATGAAGGGCTTGAACGCAGACCCGGGATGTCTGGCGGACTGGACCGCCCGGTTGTACTCATCGCCTCCCCGGCCACCGATCATGGAACGGATCGCTCCGCCGTGAACCTCGAGCGATACGAGCGCGTACTGCGGCTGCGCCTGCCCATCGTCGGTGAGGGAGCGAGTGGGTATGTGTCCGACCGCTATCGCCTTCTCGGCTGCCGCCACCGCGGCCGCCTGTGCGTCCACGTCGAGCGTCGTTCGCACAACCAGTCCTTCGCCGTAGACGACTCCCTCGTCGAAGAGATCGAGGAGCTTCCGCCTCACGTGTTCGACGAACCAGGCCGCCTGGATCTCGGGTTCCGGCTGCGGAACCTTGATCTCGAGCGGGCGGTCCGCCGCGTATGCCGCCTCCTCCTCGGTCAGATAGTTGTTCTGGCTCATGCGCTGCAGAACGAGGTTGCGTCGGCCTCGAGCGGCTTCCGCATCGTTGAGGGGCGAGTAGTGATGCGGCGCTCGCGGCAGCGCCGCGAGAAGCGCGGCCTGGTCCACCGTGAGCTCGTCCACGTCGCAGTCGAAGTAGCGCTGCGAAGCCGCCTGGACACCGTAGGCGCCGGCCCCGAGGTAGATATGGTTGAGATACATCTCGAGGATCGTGTCCTTGTCGTGGGTTCGTTCGAGGGCGAGCGCGATCCGCATCTCCTGCAGCTTCCTCTCTATTGTCTGCCTTCGGTCCAGGTAGAGGTTTCGTGCGAGTTGCTGCGTGATAGTGCTCCCTCCTTCCACGATGTCGCCGTGCCGTATGTTCGCGTAGGCGGCGCGAGCGATCGCGAACGGATCAACGCCCCCGTGCGAGTGGAAGTTGCGGTCCTCGACCGCGATGAACGCCTGCTGCACGATCCGGGGGATCTCGTCGAGCTCCACCCAGATCCGATCCTCCTCGTAGATGCCCGCGAGCACCTCGCCTCCTCGCGCGTAGATGACCGTGGTCTCGAGAGCCTCGTGCTCGCGTTGCACCTCGGGTGTGCCGGACATGAGAACGAGCGCCCATGCCAGGGCAATCGCGCAACCGAGCACGAACACTCCTGCCGCTGCGAGTACGGGGAGATCCCTTGTGGCGCGGAAGGTCCATCTCATCGTCTCCCTCAAAGGTAGGGAGGTTCCGTGTCCGAAGTCCAAGGCGGCCGCGGCTGCCTTGACCGCGACCACCCTGTTTCGCCTACAATCTCCTTGACTGTCTCACCGAGGCGAAGGAGCTTCCATGACGATCACCGGGATGCGGGTCACGCCGATCGCGATCAGCGACCCGCCGCTTCTGAACGCCGCGGGACTGCACGCCCCCTATGCCCTTCGTACGATCGTCGAGCTCGAAAGCGACGAGCGGATCATCGGTCTCGGCGAGGTGCCGGGCGGGGAGACGACGACGCGGGCGCTCGAGGTCGCGCGGGACGTCGTGATCGGGCGCGACCCGTACCAGATGAACGCGCTGCGCCGTGACCTGGACGAGCGCTTCGGGGCCGAGGGCACGCAGCCGCGGGGCGAGTCGCCCTGGGACAAGCGGGTGCACGTGCACGTTCTGAGCGCCGTGGAGGTCGCCTGCTTCGATCTCATAGGCAAGGCAACGGGACGGCCCGTCTGCGACCTGCTGGGAGGCAGGGTGCGCGACCGGGTCGATTTCTCCGCGTATCTGTTCTACAAGTACGAGGGCGCCGGGGGCGAGCTCGGGTTCGGGACCGATCTGGACGCCCGGGGCTGGGCGGCGGCGCGCCAGGCCGGGGCGCTCGATCCGGCAGGCATCGTCGCGCAGGCGCGTGCCATGCGCGAGGAGTACGGGTTCGCGTCGATCAAGCTGAAAGGCGGTGCCTTCGCGCCGCAGGAGGAGGTCGCCGCGATCCTGGCGCTGCGAGAGGCGTTCGGTCCGACGGTGCCGCTACGGCTCGACCCCAACGCGATCTGGAAGATCGAGACGGCGCTCGAGGTAGGGCGTCGGCTTGCCGGAGTACTCGAGTACCTGGAGGACCCGGTTCGCGGGCAGGACCAGATGGCCGCGGTCGCCCGGGAGCTCGAGATGCCGCTGGCGACCAATATGTGTACGACTTCGTTCGAGGACCTTCCCGGCAGCCTGAGGCTGGGTTCGGAGCAGATCATCCTGAGCGATCACCATTTCTGGGGCGGACTGCGCGCATCGGTCGAGCTCGCGCGCATCTGCCGGGTGTTCGGGCGCGGGCTCTCCATGCATTCGAACAGTCACGTGGGCGTCTCGCTCGCCGCGATGGCGCACCTCGCCGCCGCTACGCCGAATCTCTCCTACGCCTGCGACACGCACTATCCCTGGCAGCGCGACGAGATCGTCGCCGGCGGCCGGCGTGCGTTCGACGACGGGGCCTACGTCGTGACGAACGACCCCGGACTGGGCGTCGAACTCGACCGTGAGGCGCTCGACCGGCTGCATCGCCGGTATCTCGAGTGCGGGCTGACCGAACGCAACGACGAGGTTGAGATGCAGAAGAAGCAGCCGGGCTGGCGCTTCGAGCCGGTCAGGTGGTGACCGAATGGAGTTCCCGGTGTCCCATGCGCTGGACCGCCTCCTCTCGCCCTCATCCGTCGCCGTGGTGGGGGCGACCGAGTCGCCCGGAAAGCCGGGCCGCCGCGTCACCGAGCGCCTCGCGCAGAGCGGGGTGAAGCTCTTCCCGGTACACCCGACGCGAGAGTACGTGCTCGGCGTGAGGGCGTATGCGAGTCTGCATGACCTTCCCGAGCTACCCGATCTCGTGGTTGTTGCGGTCGCCGCGGCGACTGCCGTGGAAGCGACCGCGCAGGCGGCGGCGATGGGCGTGCCCTACGTCGTCGTGCTCGCCGGGGGGTTCGCAGAGAGCGGAGAGGAGGGCAGAGAGCTCGAGCGGCGACTCGAGCAGATC
>SKQU01000058.1 GCA_007118855.1 Spirochaetaceae bacterium | reverse complement strand
TCTGGCAGGAGATCTCCCTGCCCCTCGAGCCGGGATGGGAAGCGTCCGATGTCGTGCGGTTCGAGCTCAAGATCACGGGATTCGGACCTCCGGCGTACTTCAGTATCGAGTATTCGCTGGCGGGTCCCTGTGCGTACCTCCTCACTCTCGCCGCAAGCCCTCCGGACTCGGGCACCGTCACCGGTGGGGGTCTATACCCCACGGGCGAGCCGGTACAGATCGCCGCCGACGCGAATGATGGATGGGCGTTTACCCATTGGGCGGATGGGGACGGGAACATGATCTGCTCGTCTGCGACCTGCACCTATACGATGCCGGAAAGACCCAGCCATCTCACAGCTTACTTTGAGGAGTTTTTTGTCTGCGGGCTTTCGACGGTGACAGACGCTGACGGCAACCAATACACCACGGTGCCGGTCGGCGACCAGTGCTGGATGGCCGAGAACCTCAGATACCTGCCCGCCGTGACCGGCCCGGATGACGGGTCGACGACCGAGGCGCGATACTACGTCTACGACTACGACGGGGAGGACGTCGATGAGGCGAGGGCCGCAGCGAGCTACGCGATCCATGGGGTCCTGTACAACTGGCCGGCTGCCCTGGAAGCATGTCCGGTCGGATGGCACCTGCCTGACGATGAGGAGTGGATCGTCCTTGAGTCTTCGCTGGGCATGAGTAGTGACGACCTGTACGAGTTCGGCTGGAGAGGAACCGACCAGGGTTCGATGATGAAGACTACCACCGGTTGGTACGAGGACGGCAACGGCTCGAACACGAGCCAATTCTCCGCGCACCCCAGCGGGCACTGGAACCCTGGCAATCGCCGGTTCTTCATGCAGGAGATGTCAACGGATTGGTGGAGCTCGACGGCAGCGTCGGGTCAGGAGCACTCCATCATCAGGAATCTCCAGTACGACAAGGACGGGATCCACAGAATCTACAGAATGTGGAGTTTCGGCTTCTCGGTTCGCTGCCTCAGGGACGACGAGTAGTCGGTCACCAGGAATCGCGCGGTTCGCGCTGGTGTTCTTCCCTGAATGGAGCTCAAGGCACGTCTCATCGGACGGAGGTGTATCGCACGTGATGGTGCGATCGATCTCCAGGGACTTCTTTGCAGTCATCGCCAGGCACACCGTTCGGTCCCGCCGGCAACAAGCAGTGGAAACCGGCCATGGCAGAGCAACCGTTGTCGCTCGAGAACACCAGGACCCTGCCTTCTACCCGTCCATCCCGCCTGACGCAGGACGTGTTCAGCAGCAGCTCAGTAGAGCTGCACGACTGCGAGTCGCTCGTCGGTTGCCACAAAGCCGTAGCGCCCGCGGACGGCGAACGCTTTGCCCCCGGGGATCGTGAACGTGCTCACGTATTCAGGCTGTGCCGGGTTGCGAACGCTCCAGATCATGCAGGTGCCTTCGTCGTGAACGAAGAGGTGCCCTCCGTAGATCTCCACATTGGCATTCTCGCTGAGGTAGGTGCTGAACGGCTCTCCCACCGGCTCCGGATTCGCCGGGTTCGAGAGGTCGAGAATCACTATCTCCGTTGCAGCGCTGTCAAACAGGAAGACGTACTCCCCGAGCGGCACCGCGTCGGTTATTGTCCGCCCGGTTCCAGCCCAGCTTCCGTGCAGCGCCGGGAACCTGGGGTCGGCAATGCTGAGCAGCCTGAAGCCCTCATCGCCGGCGGCCCCATACACCCACGGATGGACGCTTCTCACCTTGCTGATTCGGTGAGTTCCGTAGGTGCTGATCAACTCGGGAGCGAGAGGGTCGGCGATATCGTAGACGTCGACACCGAACTGACCCCGCGATGCGTAGAGGTACTCGCCGCTGACGCCGAGGTGTGACGTGGCCCAGGTTCCGTCGCCGGTAGTGCGGTGGTGGACGAGGACCCCCTCGCTCGTCAGCTCGCCGACGCCGATGTACGAGGGCCACCCGGGGGTCTTTCCGTAGCGATAGGACCCGACGGTGATCGGCGTCAGGTAGTCTGCGGCAAGGTTGTTCGACGGAATTGTGGATACGTGAGTGATGGACGTCGGCTCAGAGACGTCCAACACCACCGCCTCGCCGCTGCTATGGACTACCGCGTAGTCTCCCTGGAAAGATACACTGAGCGGCTGGACGTCCGCCTCTGCCCAGGGATAGGATGCAACCTCCAGGTCCGACACCGGCAAACCCGCGGTGAAGATCCTGATGCCTTTTGTGTCGTCCGCGACATAGACCAACCCCTCGTGCAGGCGCACGTCCATCGGCCAGTACAAGGACTGTGTATATGCGATCATGCGCGGCGTTTCGGGATCGGACACGTCGAGGATGACGAGCCCCTCGTAACGGTAGATCAGAGCGAGGACATTGCCGCGTACGTCGATGTCGTGGATGCGGTTGTCCCAGTGCTGCCATGGTTCGCCGATGCGCGCCGGATTCGAGCGGTTCGAGACGTCCACGATGTGAAGTCCGCCCGTGCTGGTGTCGAAGTCCGAGACGTAGGCCGTGTTACCGTCCTCAGAGACCGCGAGTTTCTGCCGGACATTCGGCAATGAGTAGGGGTTCGGGTAGCGCACGGGGTAAGCCGGGTCCTGGACGTCGTAGATCCGGAGGCACATTGCGCCGGGGCTGCTGTCGATCAGGAACGCGGTCGAACCGCGGACGACGACTTCGTCGATGTAGCGCGAGCTCTCGTCTCTGCCCCTGCTCAGTACGACCGGATCCGTCGGATCCGAGACGTCGAAGGTGTAGAGCCCCGTACCAACTGCGTAGAGATACCCGTCGGCCACTGCAACGCCATAGAACTCCGGCCACTCGTCGTCACAGAAGAACCCCCCAACCTTCTCCGGAGCCCGAGGGTCCGCGACATCGAATACCTGCAGCTGAGCCCACGCGCAGACGAGATAGGCGTACCGCCCGTCTACAGCGACGCTCTCGACTCTGGTTTTGGACCCATACGGATCGAATACCTCCGTCGTGCTCAGATGGCGCGGATACGTGGGGTCCGACACATCGATAATAGTCAACCCGTGGTTCAGGTCGGCGACGAAGGCGATATCGTCTTGTACGACGATGCCGTACGCCTGTCCGGTGGCGAACGCGCCGATCTGCTGGCCGGTCTCCGCCACCATGCTCGAGGTTCGGCCGGCCGCATACGTGCTCGTGACGCTGCCGGGGAGAGCCGGACGGACTTTGTAGAAGTACGTGACGCCTGCTGCCAGCGCGGTGTCGGCATATCTCGTTCCAACGATCAGGCCGGAGACATTCCGGTACGGCCCGTCCAGGGCATAGGAGCGCAGGACCTCGAACTGCGTCGTGCCCGGTAGCGGGTTCCATCCTACCTCGATGCTGTTCTGGCCGGGCGTCAGAGTGGGAGCGCATGCCATCTCCGACAGCGGAATCGCTTCCGTGAAGTCCGACCAACTGTCATCGCCGGCGCTCGTTACCGCCTGAAGCCGGAATATGTGTCGATGGCCGTTGCGCAGGCTGTCGAGCCTCACCGGAGAAACCGCATTTCGCAGCACTGTTCCGTTGGACTCCGACGGCAGCGTCCCGTTCGTGGTGAAGTAGACGATGTACTCGTCGGTGAGTGGGACATCCTCCCACCGGAGTTCCACCGTCTTGTTATCGGGTACGGCAGCGAATGACGGGATATCATTGCCCGCGTCGATCAGCAGGAGCGAGAGGTCGGCCCGGTTGCCGTTCCAGTCGTAGGCCGAGACGCGAACTGTCAGTGTCCCGGTCATCCCGGACGTCAGAAACTGAAAGGAGAAGGCTCCGTCGGGCGAGAGATCTGCGTTTCCCTGGATCGTCGTTCCCAGCACCTCGTACGCAACGCGAGTGACCTGGTTGGGAACCGCGTCGGGTCCATCGCTCGCAACCCCGGTGACCAGGACGATCGAGGCGTACGGTGTGCCGTTGGCCGGCGAGATGATGTGAATGACCGGAGGCGTATCGTCACGCCAGGTCAACACCATCGTGTCCGAAATCGGCTGCGGGCACGACGCGACCAAGATCGCAGCTGCCGGGACAGCAAGACATCGCACGAACAGATGAAACCACGCGACTCGCGGGCGTTTCACGGCGGACCTCCTCGCTCGGGCGATATGTATCCCATGGTAGCACGGCATCGGGCGCAGGGTAATCGCTCAGCGGGGAGCTGCACGCAATCCTGTACCTCTCAGCAAGACCGTTCGTGGCTCCCGGCGCTCGATCGGCGCCTCGACCGACCGCGCTGACTGGTACCCGTCCCGAACCCGCCGGGGCCTTGACGGATCCGGCCGGGCACGACGCGGGCAGATACCGCACCGCTCGCGGCAGCGGATGGAACGAATGCGTAACGCCCGCCGGCTGGTTCGCCGGCAAAATCCGGCGTCTTCCGGACGCGCGATTCAACGACATCGGGTTTTCGGTCGTACACCGCTGAGCAGACCATGACATCAATGTGCATATATGGCAAATAAGCCGAAATGCAGCCACAGCCGCTGCCCCTTCTGGGTGCATCCCTCGCCGTCGATCCAGAGAGGATCGACCCGCCGCGTCTGTCCGGTGTATACTTGCATCATGGTGGGCACGCCGGATTCCGGCTTCATCGACGCGATCGCGGCGGCGGAGAACCGCCGGAACGCCGCGCATCGGCGTTATCTCGCTCGACGCCGGGAGGCGCTCAGGAGCGAAGCGCAGCGCCTGGTGCCGCTGCTCCTCGCCTGCGATCCGGGAATCACCCGGATCCGTCTCATCGGCTCCGTTCTGCCCCGGCGTCGGATTCGGCCTGACTCAGACCTGGACCTCGTCGTGGAGGGTTCAACGCGCTTCTCCGAGTGCCTGAGAGTCGTGGAGGAGTCCGAGTGGCCCGTGGATCTCCTCGAGTGGGAAACGCTTTCGGAACCGTTCAGGGGCGTCGTCGACCGGGATGCAGAGGTCCTGTATGGCTCGTGACCGGGACGACTACAACCGTCTTCTGACGGAGCTCGACGCGGACATCGAATCCCTGCGGCTGGTCAGCGAAACGAATCGTCGCGCCGTTGAGCGCATCGCCGGAGGGGGCGTCGACGAGCTTGACTACGCGGCTCTGGCGTACACGATCCATAACATCTACGGTGTGATCGAGGGCTACTGCCTCAGAGTCGCCAAGTTCTACGAGAACGGGCTCGAAGGGGAATCCTGGCACGCGGACCTCCTGCGACGGATGACCCTCTCCATACCGGAGCTGCGCCCCGCTCTGCTCGACCGCGAACTGTCGTACGTGCTCGACGATCTGCGCGCCTTCCGGCACAAGTTCCGCCATCTGTACGCCCGGCCGATCGACCCGAAACGCGTAACGGCTGTGCAGGAACAGGTTGGCTCCGCGGTCAGCAGCTTCCAGATCGCGCACGCGAGATTCCGCGCGGCCCTCGAGGAAATCCGCGAACGTCTGAGCGACGAGACGTCCGCTGATTCGGGCGCCTGAGCCTGCGGGTTCGCTTTCCCATGCCTCATGAGTACAAAGGAGCCTCCATGACTCAACACGAGAATGCCACGGGGTCCCGTGAGCCTGCAGGGAGCGCGGGGATTCGGCTCGCGCTCTGCCAGGTCGGGACTGAGCCGTGGGATGTTGACGGAAACGCCGAGCGGACGGTTGCGGCGCTCGAGGGGCTCTACGCGGCCGGCGACCGGTTCGTC
>SKQU01000269.1 GCA_007118855.1 Spirochaetaceae bacterium | reverse complement strand
CTCTCGTAGAGAGGCATCCAGCGCTCGAGGGCCTCGTTGCCGGCCCCTGGAACGAACTGGATCGCGTCGAGCTCGTCGATCCCGAGCAGGAGATCGAGGTGGCGGATCGCGTCCGGCCCGTCGAGGTGGTAGATGCTGCGGTCGAGGTAGCGGCACTCCTCGGCGATGCCGTCGAGGAAGAACTCCTCGAACATCTCACGGCTGATCATCGCGGAGAAGTCGTTACTCGGGATGTAGTAGCGGCCGAAGGAGACGAGCGGAAGCCACGAGGTCGTCGGCATTCCCGCGCCCCGGATGCGCTCGTAGAAGATGTCGTAGGCGGTGAAGTACTCCTCGGTTGCGACCGGCACCATCCGCTTGACCCAGTCCGGGTTCTCGATCAGGTCGACGGCCAGTCGGGCGGGATCGCGGAGCGCCGCGAGGTGGTCTCCGCCGGCGTGGAAGTCGGTGAGACCGACGATGAACCGCCCGCGAGCGGCCTCGATCAGGAGGTCGGTGAACTCAAGGAGCGCCTTGAACAGAGGATGCTCGAGGTCAAGCCGCGCCTTCGGCGCGTCGCGGTCCCACTCGTCAATGCACGGCGACGACCAGGTCGTGTGCTCGCCGAACTCGTACCCGCACCCGCACCAGGCCGAGAAGATCTCCGGGCCCAGGTTCGGGAAGACGGTGGGAAGCGCGTCGCCGAGGTACTGTCTGTGCTCGAGATCCCAGACCGCCTGCTCCACGCGCGCCTCGAAGTCGAGCCAGCGCGCGCGGTGGTCCGGGTAGTCGCGGTCAAAGGAGGCCGGCCTCCTCTCCCCGGGTGCCGGCTCGCGCGGCAGCGCGATGCAGACGAGCGGCCGATCGGCCACCGAACGATTCCAGAACGCCTCGTAGCGCTCGTACACCTCGTCGAAATCCGGTCTGAGCTCGAGATCCATGCTTTCTCCTCCTTGCCCGCGGTTCGCTTTCCATACCTCGTCGGCATCACTGCAGCACCCGGATCGTAGCGCTTCGAGCCACCGGTGCCCATGCCAGGGCGTACAGAGGGCATGACTACGCGTCCGAACCGGATCGGCATCACGGGAGCCGCAACACGCGACGCCTGTAGTCGGAAGGCGACACTCCATGCTGCGCCTTGAAGAGGCGGGAGAGGTGGAACGGCGAGACAATGCCGACGCGCGAGCTGATCTCGGTCACGGTCAGATCGCTCGTCTTCAGCAGAAGCTCGACCTGCCGCAATCGCAGCCACCGAACGAACGCCATAGGGGTACGGCCGAGGCGCTCCCGGAAGAGCTCGAAGAGACGGCTGCGGCTGCACCCGGCGGCCGACGCGAGATCGTCGGCCCCGAAGTCGTCGGCGAGGTGCTCCATCGCGTACCGGATCACCCGGTCGAGTGCTTCCGTGCCGTCCGCGGGAAACGGTCGGTCACCCGGGATCACGCTCATTGCGCCGCGGCCGTACCGGCCGGTCGTCATGACGACGGCAACGAGCAGCGCGCGCAGGAGCCCCTCGACCGCGGCCGCATACCCCGGCGGGCGATCCGTCATCTGCCGTGCCACGAGTTCCATGAGCACGGCTACGTCATTGTCGGCCGCAAGCCGCACCCGGTATCCCCCGTCGGGCGGCAGGAGCAGGCCGGCAAACCTGTCGCGCTCGTACGACGGGGTCACATCAACGTGAACCCAGTAGTTGTCGTGCGCGTCGGCCGGATCCGTGCGGATCTCGTGCGGCACATAGGGCGGAATCAGTACGAGGTCGCCGGCGGCGCACGAGAACCGCTGATCCGCGATCGTGATCCACCCGGTACCACCCCGGTAGAGGATGAGCTCGATGTCGCCGATCACACGCGGGGGACACTCCGCACCTGTGTTGTCGTGCTGGTGCCCGAACCCGTTGAGGTGAAAGGAGAGTGAGGAGAGGTAGCGGGACAGCGAATCCGGAGGCTCCCCGGGGCCGAGCGTGAAGAGCGCCACCGGATCCCGCGCGACGTTGCTCCGGTGCGGCGTCACAGGCTGACCGTGATCCCGCCGTCGACGTAGAGCAGCTGCCCGCTGATGAAGTCGGAGGCCGGCGAACAGAACAGAATCAGCGCGCCGGTAAGCTCGACCGGGTCTCCCCAGCGCCCCGCCGGCGTGCGGGCGGTGAGCCAGGCGTCGAACTCAGGATTCTCCGCGAGCGGCTTCGTCATCTCGGTGATGAAGTATCCGGGCCCTATCGCGTTGACCTGGACATTGTGCCGCGCCCAGTCCACGGCCATCGCACGGGTGAGCGTACGAAGCCCGCCCTTGGTCGCGGCATACGGTCCGCTCGTCTCGCGGCCCAGGTCACTGAGCACCGAACAGGTATTCACGATCTTCCCGCGGCGGCGGGCGATCATCTCGCGGGCCACGCGCCGGGCAACGATGAAGGCGCCGGTGAGGTTGACGTCGACGATCTCGCGCCAGCGATCCACCGGCATCGACTCGAGCGGGGAGCGGATCTGGATCCCGGCATTGTTGACGAGGATATCGATCGGGGCGTCGGCCTCGAGTCCCGCAATCGCCTCGTCCACCGCAGCTTCGTCAACGACATCGAAGACCGAGGTGGAGACCGCCCCGTCGAGCCCGGAAAGTGCGTGCGCGGCCTCCTCGAGCGCCGCCACGCTTCTGCCGTTCAGGACGACGTGACAGCCTCGCTCGGCGAGCGCCCGCGCAAAGACCAGACCGAGCCCCCGGCTCGAGCCGGTGATGAGTGCGCGTTTCCCGGATATATCGAAGAGGGCATCGTTCATTGGTCGAGCATACCGGCCGGAGGCAGGTCAAACAAGGCTACGGCCTGCCGATCACCCGGCGAATCGTTACCTTGTCCAGATGCACGCCGGCGCCACGCTCTACCACATCGCGCACCAGCCTGAATGGGACGAGAGCCTCAGTTCGCCCCGCGCAAGCTACCTGCCTGGTTCCGCGACCGACGGGGGATTCATCCATTGCTGCTTCTGGGATCAGCTTTCGAGCGTCGCAAAGCGGTACTTCCGCGAGCGTACGGATGCGGTGGTCGCCGAAGTTGATGCGGGGCGGCTGGCGTCACTGGTACGCCTGGAAAGCCCCCCCGGTGAGGCGGAGCGCTTCCCGCACCTCTACGGCGCGATTCCGCGATCGGCGGTCACAGGAGAACTCGAGCTACGCTGGCTCAGCGGCGGTGAGCCCGAGATCGTGCGGTGGCCCAATGCCGAGCCGAGCGCTCTGGAGCTCGTCCGCGCGGAGATGGAGAGCCTCGAGCTCCTGACGTTGCTCAACCTCCAGCTCCGCGAGGATGAGGGGTATCAGGAATTGATGGACCGACTCGAGGTACGCCGGCGAATGGCCGCCTTCATAACCGGCCACGGCGGCCATCAGGTCTTCTGCCTCGTCGTCGCGGACGGCTCGCGCGACGCTGACCGGCGCATCGTCGGGTACGCGACCGTCAACACGGACCGCACGCCGCTCTACCTGCGCCAGCTCTTCATCCTGCGCGGCCTGCGGGGTCGCGGGTTCGGCAGCCGGGCCGTGGAGCTCCTGAGAACCCAGTTCCGCGGCGAGCCCATGGAGGTCGAGGCGCTGAGCCGCAATGCCAGGACCGTGAGCTTCTGGCGTCAACAGGGATTCGACGAGCGGTACGTGGGGCTTCGGTGGCCGGGACGGATCAAGCCGTCTCGTGCTGCAGACGGGAGCGCCGGGGTCACGATGCAGGTGATCACCGGCACCACCACGGACCGCTCGGTCCACCACGCGAACGCCTTCATCCTCGACCGGCTGAAGGCCTACAACGCAGGCCACTCGGAACACTTCCGCCGCCTCCGCCGCGACGGCGCCGTCCGCGAGATCGTCGTGATGCTCACGGAAGCAGACCAGTGGGTCGGCGGCGTACGGGGGTCGGTCTACTGGGACTGGCTTGATATACGCTACGTCTGGATCGACGAGAGGATTCGGGGTCAGGGCCACGGAAGCGCGATGCTCGCGGAGCTCGAACGCCTGGCCCAGGAAGACGGCGCCCGCCGGGCCCGGCTCTCAACCTTCAGTTTCCAGGCGAAGGACTTCTACCTCCGACGCGGCTACGAGATCGTCGGCGAGCTCACCGACTTCCCGCCCGGAGAGTCGCTCTACTGGATGCGGAAGGAGCTGGCCTGATCACGGCGCGCAGGGCAGCAGCGCCGTGCACAGCCTACCGTCGGCGATACGGGACGTGTCCGCGGCGGCGCAGCCGGTCTATGAGCCGGTTTCGCGCCAGGAGCGCGAGAAGGAAGCCGAAGGCGAACCCGCCAACGTGGGCGAAGTAGGCGACCGGGTGAAAGGCGTCGGCGACGATGACGAAGTAGCCGGAGAAGAACTGCACGAGCGCCCAGACTCCCAGGAAGATGAAGGCCGGCAGCCGCACGGGCATGAGGAAGATCCCTATGGGGATGAGCGTCGTGACCCGCGCGAGCGGATAGAGCACGAGGTAGACCCCCAGCACCCCTGAGATCGCGCCTGAAGCTCCAATCACCGGCACCGACAGATCCGGCGAGACCACGAGCTGCACCGCGAGCGAGAAGACCCCCGCGGCGAGGTAGAAAACGAGATAGCGCAGGTGGCCGAGCGCGTCTTCGACGTTGTCGCCGAACACGAGCAGGAAGAGCATGTTGCCTATGAAGTGCACGAACCCGCCGTGGAAGAAAAGCGTGGTGACCGGGGTGAACCAGTAGTCTGCCGGCGAGGCGAGAAACCGATCCGCGACGAAGGCGTGGTCCATCACGAGCTCGTACGCCTCCTGCCCCGGCATCACGAGCTGGGCCACGAAGACCGCGAGATTCGCCCCAATGAACAGGACGTTGAAGACGGGAAACGACTTCGTCCGAACGTAGTCCTTGATGGGGATCATCGCCGAACCGTCACGAAATCGAGTCGAGGTCTTTCACGCCCTGCGCGACGTGGTCGGCCGAGTTGTCGAGCGCGGACTTCTCGTCGGCGCTGAGCTCGAGCTCGAGGATGCGCTCCACACCGCGCTTGCCCAGGACGACCGGCACGCCGAGGAAGATGTTGCGGTACCCGAACTCCCCTTCAAGATAGGCTGAGGCGGGCGCGACGCACTTCTCGTCGGTGATGATCGCCTCGACCATCTTCGCGGTGCTCGCTGCCGGCGCGTAGTAGGCGCTTCCGGTCTTGAGGTAGTTCACGATCTCGCCGCCGCCCGTGCGCGTGCGATCGGAGAGCGCGGTGATCTCCTCCTCGCCGAGGAGCTCGGAGAGCGGGAATCCGGCGACGCGTGTGTAACGGGCAACGGGGACCATCGTGTCGCCGTGGCCGCCGAGGACCATCGCGTCGACGTCGCTGGGAAGCACGCCGAGGCGTTCGGCGATGAAGTAGCGAAAGCGCGTGGAATCGAGGATTCCGGCCATGCCGACCACGCGTTCCTTGGGGAAGCCGGTCTCGCGCAGCATCGCCATCGCGATCACGTCGAGCGGATTCGCGACCGCGATCACGATCGCGTTCGGCGCGTAGCGTTTGATGTTCTGCGCGGCGGACTTCGCGATGTTGACGTTTGTCTTGAGGAGGTCCATCCGGTCCATGCCCGGCTTGCGCGCGATGCCGGCGGTGTGCACGACGACGTCGCTGTCGGCAATCTGCGCGTAGTCGTTGGTGCCTACGATTCGCACACGGCATCCCATCGAGGGGGAGGCGTGGAGAAAGTCGAGCGCCTTTGCCTGGGGCAGCCCTTCCACGACGTCGACCATGACGACCTCGGCGATATTGCTCTTCGCGATATAATAGACGGCACTCGCGCCGACGTTGCCCGCTCCAATGACTGCTACTTTCTTCATGAGGCGCTCCTTTTCTTCCTACGCATGCGCTTTGAGCGACGCCGCCGACTTGGCGAACTGTGCGAGCTCGTCGTCGGTGAGCCTCGGCTCGAGCACGCGCTCGACTCCGCCTGCTCCAATCAGCGCGGGCAGGCTCATCGCGACGTCGGTGATTCCGTACTGACCGGTCAGCACGGTCGATACCGAGAGAATGCGCCTGGTGTCGTGGACGACCGCTTCCGCGACGTCGGTCGTCGCGGCCGCCGGGCCGTAGTACGAGTTCGTCCGCTGCGCGAGCTCGACGATGCGATCCCCGGCATGCCTCGTCTCTTCGACGAGCTCCGCGAAACGCGCGCCGGAGATGAGCGTAGCGACCGGGACGCCGGCCACCGAGCAGTACGCCGGGAGAGCGATCATGTCGTGCGAGTGGCGGCCTATCACGGTGGCCTTGACGTCCTCCTGCGCGGCGCCGAGCTCGCGCGCGATCAGCGCGCGAAGCCGTGCAGAGTCGAGCACCCCGCCGATGCCGATGACCCGCCTGGGGTCGAACCCGTGCTTCACGAGGCGCAGCGTCATGGGATCAACCGGCTCGGTGGCTACGATGATGACGCCCGAGTACCCGGCAAGTCGATCTGCGACCTCGTCGAGGATCGTCGCGTTCCGCTCGTAGAGGTCTTCGCGCTGCTCGCCCGGTGAGCGGATCTCTCCGGCGGCGATGACGAGCACCTGCGAGTCGAGCGCCTGCCGTATGTCGTCGGTTCCCTCTACACGGTACTGGTAGCCGCGTAGCGGCGCTGCTTCCATGAGGTCGAGCGCCTTCCCCGTCGACAGCCCGTCCTTGACGTCGTACATGCAGACGTGGGCGAGGTTCCTCTCCGCGAGGAAGAATGCGGTGTTGGCACCGACATTTCCGCCGCCGATGATTCCAATCTGTGCCATGGTCTCTCCTTCGCTACTGGGCAGTAGTATACCAACCGGGCGCTGCGGGGGCGAGTACGCGGGACGCAGGACGCGTGGTCGTCGCCGTTGCCGCATGAAGAGGGCTTGGGTATTGTAGGCGCAGCCGACAAGGAGGAGGACAGGATGGCGGAAGAACGACGCACCGAAGCGGACTCCATGGGAGACGTCTCGATCCCCGCGTGGGCGTACTGGGGAGCGCAGACTCAGCGCGCGGTGGAGAACTTCTCGGTTTCAGAACACCGGATCCCGCAGGCAATGATCCGGGCGCTTGCCCTCGTCAAGAAGCACCTTGCAATCGCGAACGCTGAGCTCGGAGTTATGGACACGGGAATCGCCGCGGCCGTGCGTGACGCGGCGGGTGAAGTGCTGCGGGGGCAGTGGGACGAGCACTTTCCCATCGACGTGTTTCAGACCGGCAGCGGGACGAGCTGGAACATGAACGCGAACGAGCTGATCGCGAACCGGGCGAACGAGATCCTCGGCCACCCCATCGGCATGCGACGTCCGGTCCATCCGAACGACCACGTGAACCGCGGGCAGTCGAGTAACGACGTGATCCCCACCGCGATCCACATCGCAAACCGCATGGAGCTTCCCGGCCTCGTCGTGGCGGTGCGGACGCTCGCCGTGAGCTTCCGCCGGAAGGCCGACGAGTTTGCGAACGTCGTGAAGATCGGCCGGACCCATCTGCAGGACGCCGTTCCCATGACCGTGGGACAGGAGTTCGACGGGTTCGCCGTTCAGATGAAAAAGAACGCCGAACGGCTCGAGCGCACGATGGCGAATCTCGAGGAGCTCGCGCTCGGGGGAACCGCGGTCGGTACCGGCCTCAACGCCCATCCGCAACTCGCCGAGAAGGCGATCGCCGGAATCGCGAAGGAGACCGACATTCCGTTCCGCGCGGCGCAGAGCCGGTTCGAGGCGATCGCGAACCGCGACGCGCAGGTCGAGCTCGCCGGCGCACTCAACTCGCTCGCGGTGAGCCTCATGAAGATCGCCAATGACCTGCGGCTGCTCGCGAGCGGGCCCCGGGCGGCCCTCGGCGAGATCGTGCTTCCGGAGCTGCAGCCCGGGAGCTCGATCATGCCCGGCAAGGTAAATCCGGTCATCCCGGAGATGATGATCCAGGTCGCGGCACACGTGATCGGCAAGGCGGCATCGGTCACCACGGCCGGCCAGCACGGCCCGCTCGAGCTCAACATGATGCACCCCCTGATCGCGCACGAAACGCTCAGCGCGATGTCACTCCTGCGCGAGAGCTGTACCGCCTTCGCCGAGCGCTGCGTCGACGGCATCACGGTGGACGAGGAACGCTGCGAGTACTGGATCGAGTGGAGCCTCGCCCTCGTGACCCCGCTTGCCACGCGACTCGGGTACGACAAGGCAGCCGAGCTCGCGCACCAGGCCTTCGAAGAAAAGCGCACGATCCGCGACGTGCTCGAGTCCTCCGGCCTGCTCCCGGCCGACGAGATCGCGAGCCTGCTCGACCCGCGCTCGATGATCTGATCCACCGGCGCCGCGTCCCGGGCGGCGCGTTCCGGTTCCGGGCGGGTTGAAACCGGCCCCGCTCGCGGGTAGAATCGCTCGTAATCCAAAGGCGAGCGAGGACCACCATGAAAAAGTACGTCTGCGATGTGTGCGGCTACATCTATGACCCCGACGAAGGCGATCCGGACGCGGACATCCCTGCCGGCACGCCCTTTGAGAGCCTGCCCGACGACTGGGTGTGCCCGGTGTGCGGAGCGCCCAAGGAGGACTTCTCGCTCGAGGAGTGAAGCCGCGCGGGAGACGCCGCAAACGCCGGCGCCTCTCCCTGCGCCTGATTGACGTGAGACGAGACGGGCCGTACAGTGGATTCGTGCTCGATCAGCTCCTACGGCCCGTCAAGGATCGTCTCATCGCGCCGATCGCCCGGACGCTCGGCTCCCGGCTGCACCCGACGACCATCACGCTCGCCGCAGCGGCGATCGGCATCGCGGCCGCGGTTCTCGCATGGTCCGGACGGTACGGCTGGGCGTGCGCACTCTGGATCACGAACCGCGTCGTCGACGGGCTCGACGGGGCCGTTGCCCGGCAGACCGGCCGGCAGAGCGACTACGGCGGGTACCTCGACATGCTGCTCGACGTGGTCGTCTACAGCGCCGTGCCGATCGGCTTCGCGCTTGGAGTCGCGAGCACACCGCTGTTCATCGCGGTCATCGCGCTTCTCGCCGCTTTCTACCTCAACATAACATCATGGCTGTACCTCTCTGCGCTCCTCGAGAAGCGGGCCGAAGGCGGGAGATCCGCACGCGGATCGACGTCGATCCTGATGCCGTCGGGCGTGGTCGAGGGTACCGAGACGATCGTCGCCTACGGGGTCATGCTTCTTTGGCCGGCGGCAGCGATCCCGATCATCTGGATTCTCGCAGCCGCGACACTCGCAGGAGTCGCGCAACGGATCGCCTGGGCCCGGCGCCACGTCAGATAGTTGCATCCTCAAGTGATCGTGGCTACATTCTGCCGGGGGTCAAGAGTGGTGCCGAAATTGTTGATGCGGTCAATGCGTTCGTATAGCCACCGGGCAGTCGCGCTCCTCGTTCTCGGGTCGGTGTTGACCGTACTCGCGTGCTCGAACGACGGGGCGGCAGGCGGCGAGAGCGCCACGGGCTTCCGCACCAGTTTTCTCTCAGGCGAGCTCGACTGGTCTGCGGTGGTCGGGCGCGCAGGCTCGGAAGGTGAGGTCGAGTTCTACCACTGGGGAGGAAGCGAGGCGCTCAACTCGTGGATCGAGTTCTCCGCGAGACCCGCGATCGAGCAGTACGGTATCCGGGCGAACTTCCGGCGCGGCGATACCCGCGACGTAGTGGATCTGATCCTTGCCGAACTCGCCTCCGGCAGGGGAACCGGAGAGGGCTCGGTCGACGTCGTCTGGATAAACGGGGAGAACTTCCGCACCCTCCGGGAAGCCGACGCGCTGTTCGGGGCCTTTGCCGACCGACTCGAAGCATCGCGCTCCTTCTCATTCGATCCGTCGGACCCGGCCTCGAGCGTCAACCTCCACGACTTCGGCACGCCCACGGATCTCATGGAAATGCCGTGGGCCGCATTCCAGTTCACGATTCGCGTAGACGCGGCTCGCGTCGACCCGGAGACGGTGCCGCGAACCTTTGAGCGGCTCGAATCATGGATCACCACCCATCCCGGCCGGTTCACCTACGTAGCCCCACCGCACTACATCGGCTCGACCTTTCTCCACTCGGTTCTCTACGGGACGAACCCGGACGGGACGGGGTACGAGCCGTTCTTGCGCGATCGTTCGCAGATCGGTCTCGAGGAGCTCACGAGCCTCGTACGCCCCGGATTCGACTACCTTCGCCGGATCGAGCCCTTTCTCCTTGGAGGCTCCGGCGTCGCGGGCGAACCGGGCTCCCCGATCTACCCGTCTACGGCGACGGCTCTGCAGGCACGGTTTGTCGGTGGAGAGGTCGACTTCGACATGGAATTCGGCGTCTACGACGTCGACCGTGACATCCGTTCAGGCGCCTACCCTCAGTCGGTCCGCAATATCGTCTTTCCGGAGTTCGGCATGATCAAGGACATGAGCTTCCTCGCGATCCCGGCGAACGCGCCCAATCCTGCCGCGGCGCTCGTCGCGATCAATGCGCTCTCGACTCCGGAGAGCCATCTGTCGAAGCTCGTCGAGATCGGGTTCGCACCCGCGATCGATCTTCGGACCCTGAGCCGGCAGCAGCGGGACGCTTTCGACGAGGCGGCGCCCGACCTGCGAGGCGTGACGGCCGACGAGCTCGCCGAACACGAGGCTCCGGGCCTGAACGCGGATCTGGTGGACCTGCTCGACGCCGTGTGGACCGAGTACATCGCCGAACGCTCCGCGCGCCCCTTCGAGCAGATCGTGGCGGACGCGTGGCAAGCGACGGCCCGTTAGAACGGCGGCGATGACCGGCAGAGCGCGCAGACGGATCGCCATACTGGCCGGCCTTGCTCCGGCCGCCGTGGTGCTGCTCGCCCTGTTCGTGGGGCCTCTGGTCGTCGCGCTCGCGCACAGCCTCGGACATGCGCCCATCTACCGGGTTACCGAGTTCCCGACGCTTCGCTACTACGCGGCGATCCTCGCCTCAAGCCGTTTCCGCGTCTCGCTCGCCTACACCTTCTACTACGCGATCGTTCCCACGCTTCTGTCCACCATCGTCGGTACCTTGCTCGCCCTTGCGATGCGACGTCCGGTGCGGGGATCGCGTCTGCTCGTATTCTTCTTCAGGCTCCCGGTCGTCGTTCCCTACCTCGTAGGAGCGGGCATGGTCGTGGCGCTCTTCGCGAACGGGGGACTGCTTGCACGGGCCCTCTTCGCGCTCGACCTGATCGAATCGACCGGTGACTTCCCTCGCATCCTCTTCAGCTCCGGCGGTTGGGGAATCATGCTTGCCTATCTGTTCAAGCAGATTCCATTCACCTTCGTGATCGTCTCCTCGGCGCTCGCCGCTGAGGATGTCGAGCTCGAGCAGGTCGCCCGCACCCTTGGAGCCTCGCCTCTTCGCGCGCTATGGCACGTAATCGTTCCCCGCACCATCCCGGCGATCATCAGTGCGTCGCTCCTTGTATTCGCGTTCAACTTCCAGACGTACGAGATTCCCTACCTCCTTGGTGCGACCTTCCCGAACACCGTTCCGGTCGAGGCGCTGCGGGTCTTCAACCTGATCGACGTGCGTCGCCGGCCGGAGGCGATGGCCTATCTGATCGTGATAACCCTCTTCTCGGGAGTCGTGATGTTCCTGTACCTTCGAGCCTACCGAAAATGGGAACGATCAAAGGGGCGGGTCTAATGCGCCAGGAACTGCACGGCATGCCCGACAGACCGAGCGCCGCGGCTCGTGTCTTTGTCATTCTCATGTTCGCCGCCTTCGTCGCTCCCTTCGTGCCGCTCGTCGTGGCGTCCTTCTCTTTCAGATGGCACTGGCCTGATCTGCTGCCTACCCGATGGCTCTGGAACGTGCGCGACGAAACGCCGTTCCCGGTGGGATGGGACTACCTCCTCTCGCCGGTATCGCGCCTCGGCTCCGCCTTCGCCAACACCGTCGCGATTGGACTCGTGGTCGCCGCCCTGGCGCTCATGACAGGAGTGCCCGCCGCGTATGTGCTTGCCCGCTACGACTTCCGCGCCAAGGGCGTAGCCGAGTTCTTCCTGCTGCTTCCGATCATCGTCCCTCAGGTATCGATCGGCATCGGCATGCTGCTGTTGTTCATGCGCGTCGGACTCTTTCGCACCTATCCCGGGATCGTGCTCGCTCACCTCGTCCCGGCGCTTCCCTACGCCATACGCATCCTCACCGCGATGTTCCAGAATCTCGACCCCGGCTACGAGGAGGTGGCCCGTACGCTCGGCGCGGACCGCTTGGCGCGGCTGCGTCACGTCACCCTGCCGCTCATCGCCGCGGGGTTGGCGACCGCGGGGCTCTTCGCCTTCCTGATCAGCACGAACATCTTTCTGCTGACCTTTCTCATCTCCGGCGGGCGCATCGCGACTCTGCCCACGATGCTTTTCTCGCACATTGGGTCCGGCGGGCCGCTTGACGCGACCACGGCGGGGCTGGTGCTCATCGTCTCGGTTCCCGGACTGCTCTTCCTCTTCATCGCCGACCGGATCACCGGTTCGGGCCTCTCCCTGGCGACCGCACCCGCCGGTTCGCGGGCCAAGGAGGACCGGTGAGCTCCATCACGCTCGTCGGGATAACCAAGTCGTACGACGGCCCCGCGGTCATCGCCGACCTCGACCTGCACGTCGACACCGGCACGGTATTCGGGCTGCTCGGGCCGAGCGGCTGCGGCAAGACGACCACCCTGAAGATGATCGCCGGGCTGCTCGAGCCGGACGCGGGAGACATACGTTTCGACGGGGCGTCGGTCCTCGCCCTGCCGCCGGAGAAACGACGCATCGGGATGGTGTTCCAGCAGCCGTTACTCTTCCCGCACCTGAACGTGGAGCAGAACGTCGGCTTCGGACTGCGGATGCAGGGCATGCGACCGCGCGATGCGCGGCCGCGCGTTCGGGATTGCCTCGCGATGGTGCAGCTCGAGCGCTTCGCGGAGCGCTTTCCGCATCAGCTCTCCGGCGGGCAGCAGCAGCGGGTCGCGCTCGCCCGCGCGGTCGTCACCGATCCGGTTGTCCTCCTCCTTGACGAGCCGCTCTCGAACCTCGACTCGCGTCTGCGCGAGCAGATGCGACAGCTCATTCGCGGCGTGCAGGAGCGGCTGAAGATCACGACGATCTTCGTGTCGCACGACCAGGAAGAGGCGAGCGAGCTCTCAGACCGCATGGCGGTGATGTTCGACGGGCGGCTCGCGCAGTCGGGACGCCCGTACGACCTCTTCATGCGCCCGGAGTCGACCGCGGTCGCGAGGTTCCTTGGATCGACGAATCTGCTCGAAGGACACGTGCGCGCCCCGGGACTGCTGGACACGCCGATTGGTCCGATCGCGGTCTCCTGCGCCCATGGCGTTGAGGCCGGCCGGACGGTGACGGTCAGCGTCAGGTGGGAGCATCTCGCGATCCGACCGGTTTCCGCCGGCGAGCCGCCGAACAGCTTCTGCGGCATCGTGCGCGACGTGGTGTTTGGTCCGACCCGAATCAGGTACACCGTGGAGATCAACGACGTCGAGATCATCGTGGTTGCCCCGACCGACCTCGAGTACCCGCGCAATGAGCCGGTCGTGGTCGAAATCCCCGCCCGGCACGTCCGACTGTTGCAGGAGGCCCACGCTTCGGCTACCCTTCCGGGATGAAGCTGGTCGCGATCTTCCCGCTCCTGGCGGTCTGGCTGGTTCTTGCCGGAAACGTACGGGCCTCCACGCTCATCGCCGGCATCGTGCTCTGCGCCGCGGCGGTGGTGATCTTCGCGAACCTTGCGACCGAGCATACCGTGCGCGGGGGTCGCGGACCTGACGCGGGAGAACAACCGGCCTCGGTCGGGCTCTGGCCGTTTGTTCGTCGGATGCTCTGGGCACTGGTCTTCATCCCGGTCTTCCTGGGCAAGGTGCTGCTGTCTGGACTCACGATGGCGTTCCTTGCGCTGAAGCCGAGCATCGATTTCTGGCCGGGCATCGTTCGCGTCCGCGGCGGGTTCCGCAGCCTCACGACAACCGCTATCTTCGCGAACGCGATGACGCTGACGCCGGGGACGCTCACCGTCGACTACGATGAGAAGAGCGATGACCTCTACGTGCACTGGATCGACGTCACCGGTTACGAGGACGATTTCGACCACCGCGTCACGAGCGGCATGCGCGTGTGGATGGAGCGGCTCGAGCGATGATCGGTACCGCAATCGGCTTTCTGGTCCTCTTCTGCGCTCTCTGCCTCTACCGGGTTCTGCGAGGACCGACGCTGCTCGACCGGGTCGCGGCGGCCGACGCAATCGGCGTGATGATGACGGCGGTGCTCGTGCTGATGGGCCTGCTGTTCGACCGGGTGATCTTCCTGGATATCGCGATCGTCTACGCCCTGCTCCTGTTCGCCGATACGCTGATCATCGCACGGTTCATGGAGTCCGGGAGGAGAGATGGCTGAGACGCCCCTTGCAGCCATACTCGGGTCGATCCTGATCGGAGTCGGCCTCTTCTTCACCTTCGCGATGACAGTGGGCATGCTCCGGTTCCCGGACGCCTACACCCGGCTGCACGCGGGCACGAAGGGACTCACGATCGGCGCCGGGCTGCTGCTCGTCGGCGTCGCGGTACGCGCGCCTTCGGTCGCCTTTGGACTTCGAGCGGTCCTCGTTGCGGTCTTCCTTCTGGTCACGAACCCAATCGCTATTCACGCGATCGCGAGGGCGAATTACCGCTCCGCGCGCGCGCGACGCCACATGCTGGTCGACGAGTACGCCGAATCGTTGGAGGCGCCGGATGACGCCTGAGATACCGTTCTACATGGTCCTCGGCCTGGTGATCGCCTGCGCACTCGGCGCGGTGCTGCTGCGAGGCTACATCACGTCGATCATAGTCCTGTCCATCTTCAGCATTACCGTAACGGTTGCGTTCGCCTTCCTCCAGGCAGTCGACGTCGCGATGGCCGAGGCAGTGATCGGTGCAGGGTTGATGACTGCCATCTTCGTCACCGCGATCAGCAAGACCAGGAGACGGTCGTGAGGCCGCGTCATCTCGCCGGGATCGCGCTGGCGGTGCCGACGGCTTTCGGTCTGGCGGCGCTGCTGCTGACCGAAGCGGTCGTCACGAGCGCACCCGAAGGGCCCGCGGGCTATTACCTTCGCAACTCCATCGCCGACTCGGGTGCGATCAACGTCGTGACGACCGTGCTCCTCGACTACCGCGCCTTCGACACGCTCGGAGAGGCGAGCGTCATCCTCGCGTCGGTCGCCGCCATCAGCGCGCTCCTCGCGGGCTCAAAGCCGGAACGTACCGAGCAGGGGCTGAGCCCTCTGGTGCAAACGTCGATAGGGTACCTGGCGGCGGTGTTCTGGATCTTCCCCGTCTATATCGTGTTCCACGGACATCTGTCTCCCGGCGGCGGTTTCCAGGGGGGCGTGAGCCTCGCGGTCCTGGTGATTCTCGTGTACGTCGTGTTCGGAAGCACACGCGCCTCACAGCACCTCACACCGTCCCTGCTGCACGGGGCCGAATCCGCGAGCGCTCTGGGTTTCCTGCTTCTGGGAACCGTGGGCATCGCACAGGGGTTCGCCTTCCTCGCCAATGCAGCCGCCGGATTTCCCACCGGTGAGCCCGGCCGCCTCGTGAGCGGCGGGGTCATCCCCCTGCTGAATCTGGCGATCGGGATCAAAGTCGCCGCGGGGCTCGGCTCGATCTACCTGGACATACTCTCGGCGGACGACACGCCATGATGCAACAGGCGACGTATGTGACGGCCGCGGTCGTCTTCGCGATAGGCCTCTACGGCGTGGTGACGCATCGCAACATGATCAAGATCTGCATCAGCCTGAGCGTCATGGAGTCGGCGGTGGTGATGCTCTTCGTGGCGATGGCCTATCGTCCCGGCGCAACGGCACCCATCATCGAGGACGACGCCGTCGCCTACGTTGATCCGCTGCTGCACGCGCTCTCGCTCACCGCGATCGTGATAGGCGCGGGCGTGATATCGGTCGCCCTGGCGCTGACGGTCGTGGTCTACCGGCACTACGGGACCACTGACATCAGGGTGGTCTTTCGGGGGCAGCGGTGATCCATGCTCCCCTTGCGGCGATTCTCATCCCGCTCGCCGCGGCGATCGTGGCGTCCCTTGCGGCGGTGCGGTTCGCACAGGCGCCCCGAATCGTCGCGCTCGTGTCAGGCTTCACGCATCTGGTGGCCGTGATCGCAACGACCGGCCAGGTCGCGGGGAGCGGCGGCCTGACCTATTCCCCGGGCGGCTGGGTCCCACCGGTCGGGATCGTCCTCGTCGCCGATGCCTTCTCCACCGTGTTCCTGATCATCATCGCGGCGGGGCACGTGTCGTTTCTCCTGTTCAGCATGGCGGAAGCGAGCAGCGACCGCAAGGGAGTCTGGATCCTCACGGAGATCCTGATTGCGGCACTCTGCGGCATCGCCCTCGCCGGAGACCTGTTCAACCTCTTCGTCTTCGTAGAGCTCGCCTCTATCGCGTCGGTGGGGCTCATCGCGCACCGGCAGCACGCTCGCTGCGCGGGAGCAGGTTTCGTCTACCTCGTGTTCGCGTCGATCTCGGCATCACTCCTGCTCATCGCCGTTCTGCTATTGTACGGCGCCACCGGCGTCCTCACGATCGCTGACATAGCTGATCGCATCGCCGGCATGCCCCGCACGGCCTACCTCGCAACCAGCGGACTGATCCTCGCGTCGTTCGGTATGAAGTTCGGGCTGATTCCTCTGCACTTCTGGCAGGCCCCCTCCTATCACGCAGCCGGCAGCCGCGTCTCCGCGCTGCTCTCCGGCACGGCGATGAAGATCTACGTCTACGCGGTCGTGCGCCTGCTGTTCCACATGATGCGAGTGCCCCTGCACTTCCCGCAGGCCGCGCTCCTCGTCACGGCGCTTGGCTGCGTCAACATCGTGGGCGGTCACCTGCTCGGCCTCGCCGAGCGCGATCTCAAGCGATTGCTCGCCTACTCGAGCGTGGCGCACGTGGGGTACATCCTGCTCGGGTTCGGTGCCGGCGCCTCCGGTCAGGCCGCCGCCACTGCCGCCACAGCCGGCCTCCTGCACGTCGTGTTTCACGCGGTCATGAAGAGTGCCTTGTTCTATTCGGGCCGACGCCTGATCGACTCTGCAGGCTCATCCACCGTCGCCGGCCTTCGGGGCAGCGCCCGCCGCGACCCGGCCGCCTTCGCCGCCTTCTTCCTCGCCTCACTTGCGATCGTCGGCGTCCCTCCGGCCTCAGGCTTCTTCAGCAAATGGCGGGTCGCGGAATCAACGATTGCCGTCGCGGGCGTCGCACCGGTCGTGGTCATCGCGGCAGGGACGCTGATCTCCATGCTCTACTACGCCCGGGTCTTCCACGCTTCGCTACGAGAGGGAGGCTCGGCCCCGCCGGATACTCGTCGAGCCGGCGATCCCTGGCGGTCCATGGGGCTGCTGACCGTGACGGTGCTCGCAGCGGCAACCCTGGTGCTCGGGCTCGGGATAGCGCGCATCGAAGAGCTCCTGGGCCCGGCCGCGCAGGCCCTCGCCGACCTTGACGGCTATGTCCTGCTCGTGCGGGGAGGACGGTGATACATGCCTTTCGCCCTTGCCTTTCCTGCCGGCGTGAACACCGCACTGCTCGTCGCCTTCGCCGGACTCGGGGTGTTCGCAGCTGCGGCGACGGTGCACGAGAGATCACGGGGGCTGACCGCAGCCGCTCTGGTACATGCCGTCGCGGGAGTGCTCGCGGTCCTCGCAGCCGACATGATCACCCTCCTCATCGCGTGGGAGGTGCTGACCTTCTCCGCCTTCTTCATCATCAGAACCCCTTCAAGACGACTGGAGACTGCGGGGAGGCTGCGGGCGGAGCGTGCGTCGGTCTGGTACGTCGCGGCGCAGATCTGCGCGGCCGCGCTCTTCTTCGTCGCGATCGTTGTGCACGGTGCCGAGGCCGGCTCGGTGACGATCGCGGCCCTGCGGCCGGAGGCACGGTGGTTCATGTTCGTCGCGATCCTCATCAAGACGGCGATGATGCCGCTGCACGGCTGGCTCGTCGGGGGCTACACGCAGGCGAGCCCAACAGGGAGCATCATCCTTTCGGTGTATGCGACGAAGGTGGGGGTCTACTCCGCGGCGCGTCTGCTCGAGGTCTCTCCAGGATCGTTTCCGGTGCTGAGCTATACGGGTGCGGTCGTCGCCGTCATCGCCGTCGCACACGCGCTCGCCCAGCATTCGGCGCGTCGGCTTCTCTCCTACCACATCATCAGCCAGGTGGGCTACATGCTCG
>SKQU01000286.1 GCA_007118855.1 Spirochaetaceae bacterium | reverse complement strand
GTACTCCACGGGGAGCCCATGGCAGTCCCAGCCGAAGCGGCGCTCGACCTTCTTCCCCTTCATCGTCTGATACCGGGGAATGATGTCCTTGATCGTGCCGGCAAGGATGTGCCCGTAATGCGGCAGGCCCGTCGCGAAGGGAGGCCCGTCGTAGAAGACGTATTCGTCGCTGTTCTCGCGCTGCGCGATCGATGCTTTGAAGATCTGCTTCTCTTCCCAGAACGCGAGGATCTCCTCCTCCATCCCCGGGAAGTCGACCCGCGGGTCCACCGGCTTGTACAAGACTCCCTCCTCTCGAGCGAGGCTAGAGTGTAGAAAATCGGCGGGCGCGGGTCAAATGGCGCCGACTATCGCGTGGCGGCGCACGGCGCCGTCGGCGGACTCAGCGGTAGTGGTGACGCAGTGCCGTGCGGCCGCTATACTCCCGGGGGGAGGAAGGGTGGCCTCTGGCAGCGCGCGCCGACGCATCGTTCGTATCCTCAGCCGTCCGGCCACGACGCCGCTCATTCTCGCCCCTATGGCGACGATCACGCACGCGGCCTTCAGGGTGCTCGTGGAGGAGTTTGGCGCGTGCGATCTCTACGTCTCTGAGATGATAAGCGCGGAAGCGATGATCGGAGGGACGAGCTACGAGCCGTACTACACGATGAGTGATCCTGACCCCCGGCGTCTTGTCTTTCAGCTCGTCGGCTACACCGAGGAGCGGATCGTGGAGGCGGCGTCACGTCTCGCGCGGACAGAGGCGGCCGGGGTGGACCTCAACATGGGCTGCTCGGCGCCTCACATCGTACGCAAGGGCGGCGGGATCGCCTGGATGGCGGACCCGGGCGCCGCGACGCGCCTGGTGGAGCGCGCACGGAAGGCAGTCGGCGACCGGAGTCTTTCCGTCAAGCTGCGCCTTGGCGCGACCGAAGACCCCCAGCGGCTCGTTGGCTTCTGCCGGACGCTTGAATCGGCCGGGGCCGACTTCATCAGCCTGCACCCGAAGACGCGCAAGCAGTCGGCTTCCCGCCCGGCCCGCTGGTCGTACGTGCGCCTGCTGCGCGAAGAGCTCGCGATCCCGGTCATCGGGAACGGCGGGGTGACCGGTGAGGCGACGCTGCGATCGCGGCTTGACGAGGCCGGCAGCGGCGGGGTCATGATCGGCCGGGCGGCGGCACGCGCGCCGTGGATCTTCGCGTACCTCAGACGCAGACTCCGCGGCGATCGCTCTGAGTACCGGGTCGATCTCGCCTCGGTCGCGCGTCGGTTCTTCACGCTGCTCGAAGCACACCAGCCGCCGGACTTTCTGGCGACCCGCGCGGCGCGCTTCGTCTCGTACTTCACGCAGAACCTCGCCTTCGGTCATGCGCTGGGAGCGCGCCTCGGCGCGTCGCGATCGTACGACCGGATCCGGGAGGAGCTGTTCGCCTACTTCGAGGAGCATCCGGAGGCCCGGATCCACGTCGAGCGCGGATGAGATCCTCGCGCGGATGAGATCCTCGCCGGCGGAGAGGGCCGTCGCTACGGGATGCGCACGGCGTGGACGTTCACCCATCCGCGTTTCCCGTAGTCGATGATCGCCGGATCGGCGGTGTAGAGGCACGCGTTGCGGGTACGCGCGGCGCTGACCAGCAGTCGGTCCACCGCGTCGCCGGGGAAGTCGTCCGGAAGCCGCGCGCTCTCAGCGGCAATGCTCGCGTCGATTTCCAGCAGGTTCAGCCCCGGTGTCTCGAGGGCCTCCAGGAGCCAGGTATCTACGGGGACGAGGAACCGGATTCTTCCTGCGGCTTCAAGCGTCGCGACCTCCCAGAGCGAGAGCGTCATGACCGAAAGCGTACCTACCGACGCGGACTGTTCGAGCGATTCCACCAGCTCGTCGGTGAGCCGTGGATCGCCCTCCATCAGCCAGAGCCAGACATGGGTATCAAGGATATTCAGACGAGCGTGGCGGTCCATTGCCTCCCCGTCGACCTTCCGGCCACGACCCGGGAAGCGGCGTGATCACGTCGGAGAGCGATTCTATCCGCCCCCTCAGACGACCGAAGACCGGCCGTGGCTTGCGCTGCTCAACGGCAACGAGCTGAGCCACCGGCCGGCCGTGCTTCGTGATGACCACCCGTTGATGGGTGTCGTGCACAAGATCCATCAGCTGCAGGCACTGAGCCTTGAACTTCCCTGCCGCAATCTCCACGCAGCCGCCTCCCAGTTGGATCTCGCCGGTCGTTAGTAACTATGGTCATATTATCATGGTCATTCTTATCTGTCAAGCCTGTATTGAGAAAAATACCAGAAAAACCGGGCCCCTCGAGGCCCGGTTCGCCGGTCGCTCAGTCGGCGTGGACGATATGGAAGCTCCAGTACTCCATCGCGCCGGAGGCGAAGGAGCTGTACCGCCCTGAGCCCTGCACCCCCGCGAACTCGCCGAATGCGCTGATGAGCATTCGCGGTATCCTCTCTCCGATCAACGCTCGCTTGCGCGGATCGTCGGTGTCGAGCGCTCGAATGACGTTCTCGCGTATCTCCTGTTCTGCGACGATGCGGAAGCCGCTGTCGCGAAGCTCGTTACGGAGCTTCGGAACATCCTGGCCCCAGCGCAGGTCGGTCAGCAGAAAGGCGCCGTCCGGACGCAGGACGCGTTTGACCTCCGAGAAGAACTTCATGATGTGAGGATAACAGCGCGAGGATTCCACGTTGACGACCGCGTCAAAGCTGTCGTCCTCGAACGGCAGCTGTTCGGCGTCTCCCTTGACGAAGCGGAGGTTCGGCACCTGGTGATGCTGATTGCAGAAAGCGATGCCGGGCTCCGAAAGATCGAGGCCGACGTACGATGCGGGATGCATGTACCTGGTGAGAAATGAGGCCCCACCGCCTCGTCCGGAGCCGACCTCGAGCACCTCTTTCCCGGCGAGCGGCACCCACGACGCCGCCTGATGGTACATCTGCAGCCCGTACCGCTCGCTCTCATCCCGTGGCTCGAGCTCGATCGTCTTCTCGTTCTCCATCCCTGCATACCCGTAGTTCATGCAGGTCATCACGACGTCACGCTTCTCCCGCGATATGATCCAGCTGTGCCAGAACCTCCAGAGAGGCTTCCGGACAAACCGTGGCAATTCCGCATAGTTCTCCACAATTCTTCTCATCGCATAACTCCTGGCTCTCCTTCTTCAGGTCGCAGATGTGACAGTGTACACATTGCGAACCCGGATGACTACCGGGCTCAGGTCGCGCTTCAGGTCGCGGACAGCGACCGGGGCCCCGGGAAGAGCTCGTCGATCCGGTCCACGTCCACCTGGTTGGCGAAGGTCAGCCAGCTCCCGAATGCTGTCTCACTGACAGAGAGTCCGGTATTCCCAGCTTCCTGTAGGTCATCACGACCTCTCTACCGCCTCTGTGCGCCGGTTGCGCGCTCCATTCTGCATCGACCGCGCCTTCACCCGAGCCCCCGCCGCACGTTTCCGCACCGGCGCGAGGCCACTGTCGGCGGTGGCCAACGGCCGATCGCCCCTGCTATACTCGGGTCAGGTAGCCCAAGCGATGCGAATAGCAGTCTTCACCGACACCTACCGCCCCGAGATCAACGGGGTGGTCACCTCGATCGATACCTACCGAGCCGAGCTCGAGCGCCAGGGGCACGAAGTCTGGATCTTCTGCCCGCGATACTTCGGTCAGGACGATCCTCACCCGCGGAATGTCCGCATGCCCTCGATTCCCTTCCCGTTCAAGATGATGAAGGAGCGGCGAGTCGCGTGGATGAGCCCGGCGGCGATCCTGAGGTTTGGCCGGGTCAAGGCCGACGTCATACACTCCCAGGTCCCCGGCAACCTGGGGGTGGGTGCCGTGATCACGAGCACCGTATGGCGCACGCCGCACGTGCATACCTACCACACCCACTACATGGAGTACACCCACTACATGCCCTTTCCCCGACCCTTCGCCCGCCGCGCCGTGATCTGGATCGCCCGGCACTTCTGCGGCCGGTGCAGCCACGTGATCGTGCCAAGCAACGGGATCAAGCAGGAGATCCTCGGGTACGGGGTCGATGCTCCAATCACCATCATCCCCACCGGGATCGATCTCCAGGGCCGGCAGACCTCGACCCCGCTCGATGACCTCTTTGAGCGCTATGGGCTCGGGGACACCGATCGCCTGCGAGGAAAGCGGCTGCTCGTCTCGGTCGGCCGGCTCGGGCGCGAGAAGAACATCCGGTTTCTCATACGCGCGGCATCCCGTATCCGCGACGCCGGCGAACCGTTTCACTTCTTCATGATAGGCGACGGCCCCAACCGCGAGGAGATCGAGGAGGAGATCCGCGCGCGAGGTCTCAATGACGAGGTGACCATCACCGGCTACCTCCGGCGCGACGACGTTCTGAGCTTTCTCCGCGCGAGCGACCTGTTCATCTTCGCGTCAAAAACTGAGACCCAGGGACTCGTACTCCTCGAATCGCTGGCGGTTGGAACCCCGGTTGTCGCGATCAGCGCGACCGGCGTGGACGATCTGATCGGCGATGACGTGGGCGGTATCCTGACGCCGGACGATCCGGACCGGTTCGCGGAGGCCGTCATCCACCTGCTGCGGACCCCCCGGCTCTACCGGGAGAAGCGCCGCGAAGCACGCGCTCGCGCCGCGCTCTGGTCGGTTGAGGGTCAGGCCCGCCGCGTCATCGCGGTCTACGAGGCCGCGATCAGGGAGATCCGGCGGCACGGGATGCCGCGCTTCCGCCGGCACCACCGGTTCTGAAGCCTCCCGGGCATCAGCGACGGAAATCGTGGCGCAGCTGGACCGAGACGTACGGCGAGAACTGCAGGTCACGCAGGATCTTCCCGGCCTCGTACCCGCGGTTGAGGACCCGAATCGCATCGACAACCGCACCCGAACGGAGCTCCAGCGGTACCGACGAGAGCACGAACTCACCTATGAGCACCTCGCCTGCCAGCCGCGCGTGAAGCAGGTACTCCGGCGCATCGCCTGACGGGGTACGCCGCCCGGCGTCTGCCGGGTCTTCGATTTCCACCGGTCGCCCCAGCTCGTTCTCACCCTTCGCGGCGAACCTCGCCTGCACGCCTATCGTCACACGCTCGCGCAGGCCCGCCTTCGCGTGCACGAGCACCTCGTAGTAGTCCGGCCCGGCCGGATAGCCGAGCGGTTTCTCCACGAGCACCTTCGCCCCCACCGGCACCCCCTCAGGGTTGCGGACGTGCTCGGCCTGCACGAGACGCCGGTAGGTGAAGGTCGTGGGCAGATTGCGTCCTATGTACATCCACGGGTCAAGGTGCACCCACTCCGCGCCCACGGTCAGCCATCCAACCGGAAGCGGCACCGCGTACTCGAGGCCCGCGAGGAACCCGAACGCGTTTGGATCACCTTCTGCGTAACCACGCTCCTCCTCAAGCGCAATCTGAAGCTGCTCGATCGCGAAATGGCCGTAGAACGATCGGAAAACCTATCGGCGCGGTTGAGGCGTTTCGCGGGCGGCTGGCCCCCGCGGCGTCATGTGCGCCCCTGGGTCAGGGTCGGGTCGCGTCGCGGACGGGCCGAGACTGAGCGAAATCTGCTTGTCCGACCTGTCTTGAGCCCATTCGTGGTGTTTTGCATGCTTTCCCGTCGTGATCAGAGCGCAGCTGTCCCACCCTGCGGGTCAGGACGAGGTCGGAGGCTCTCAGTTCAGGAGGGCGGGATCGAATC
>SKQU01000071.1 GCA_007118855.1 Spirochaetaceae bacterium | reverse complement strand
GGACTCGAGGAGCTCGAGACCGTGCTACTCGACGGTCCGTTCCTCGTGGGTTGGAACACGGAAGCGAGCCCGACCCGTGACGGCGCGATCCCCATCATCGCAAAGGACGGGATCGTCGTCCGCGCGGTGGCGCGGGACCAGGCCGGCAACGTGAGCGTCTCCTCGCTCACGGAGAACGTACGACCGTACGTGGAGTCGCTCGACCGCTCGAGCGCGCTCCTCGGGGACCCGGTCGTGATCACCGGCAACAACCTCGGCGACGGGACGGCCGGGAATACCACCGTGACGGTTGGCGGTGGTGAGGTGACGGTGACCGCCGCGGGCCTCGATGAGGTCAGCGTGCTGATCCCGGAGTACGATCCGGTCAACTTCCCGCCGGACATCCTCTCCTCGGGACCGGTCATCGTCGAGTACAACGGAGTGTCGAACGAGACACAGGAGCCGGTCCGCCTCGACCTCTTCTATCTGCGCGAGGTCGCGAACGTCGGCGGGAACCGGTGGTTCCCCGCGTCCGTGTACGATGAGGTTTCCGGGGACTTGCTGTTCGCATACGGCGCGTCCGGAGGCATGCCGAGCTCACGCTATGTGTATTACAGGCGCGACGGCGGAGCGCAGGTCCAGGTTCAGCAGTCTGATTCCGTGGAGCATATCAACATGGCGCGCGGACCTGACCCGGATGATCCGGTCCTCAACCCTAGTCGCACCTACATCGGCTACGCGGGCGAGGTCGCCGGCGGCGGGTCAGCGGGTGTCTATATCGAGGTGAGCACGAGCGATGTCTGGTTGCCGACGGACGCCACGGATCCGAACAACTACCTCGTGGGGCCGGGTGGCTCGTACAATGACATTGCTGTCGACCACCTCGGCCGCCTCCATCTGGTCTACTTCGCGGGAGGCACGGTCTACTACGCCCGGATCGACGACGGCCTGACCTCAGTCCCGGCGCCGGTGGCGATACCGGACGCAACGGCAAGCGCAGAGGCATGGGTCGCGCTGGCACTCGACACCGCGGGGAACCCGCACGTCGTCTACCGCGGCTCCGACAACACGAGACTCCGCTACGTCTATCACAATGGCACGGCATGGAGCGTCCCCGTGACCGTCGCGACCGGCAATCCGGGCCGATTCGGCAATGCGATCGGTGTGGGCTCGGACGGGTCGATCCATGTGGTCTACTCCGACTCCACTGCGGGAGAGATCTGGTACGCCCGGGCGGCCGGTGCCGGGGGGGCGTTCGTCAGGACGCTGATCGACGGGGAGAGCAACAACCATCGGTTCCCGTCGATAGCGATGGATGAGGCGAACTACCCGCACATCACGTACCTGGACACGAACCTGGGCGTACCGATGTACGTGCGCGGGAGCGCGGGCGGACTGTTGCTCACCGAGATAGTGGATACCACGGTCGGCACCGGACGGACGATCGACTCCACCGCGACCGTCATCGCCGACGGAGTCGTTTACATGATCTACATCAACGCGAACAACGGACTCCAGGCCGCGGTCTACCTCGCCGAGTAGAAGAACTGAACCATCCCGCGGGCGCTTCGGCGCCCGCGGGGTTGATCGCGTCGGCTTCCGGCTCTCGCCTCTTTGCCTTCTTGCGGGTATAATGAAGCAGGAATGGAATTCCGGCCGTTGGTGTATCTCAGAGGAGGTGCACGCGGCCATGAGTGAAGCAATGGAACTGACGAACGAGACTCTCGAGACGATCGGGGGGTATGTCAGGAGAAACCTCAGCATCTGGATGAAGGAAGTCGTCCCTCCCGTCTATGCACAGATTGATCCACAGCTCATGGAGCGGATGGTTCGGGCGGAAGAGACGTTGACCACTCAGCGCGATCTGCTGAAGCAGATACTCGAGCAGAATGACCGGCACTTTACCGAACAGCGGGAAGACCTCGCGGAACGGCTCAAGGAGCATAGAGAGGATCTCGCAGGGCGATTCAGGGAACAACGGGAAGACCTCGCGGAACGGCTCAAGGAACAGCGGGAAGACATCGCCGAGCGGTTCAGGGAACAGCGGGAAGACATCGCCGAGCGGTTCAGGGAGCAGCGCGAAGACTTCGCCGCGCGCTTCGAGCAGATCGACAAGCGGTTCGACGAGCGGCGAGAAGACATCGCCGAGCGGTTCAAGGAGCAGCGTGAAGACTTCGCCGCGCGCTTCGAGCAGATGGACAGACGCTTCGACGAGCAGCGCGAAGACTTCGCGGCACGGTTCAAGGAACAGCGAGAAGACTTCGCCGCGCGCTTTGAGCAGATGGACAAGCGCTTCGACGACCTCCAGCGGCACAGCAATCGGTGGATGACGGTCATCTCGATCATGCTCGGGCTGATTGGAGTCGCTATGACCGTGACGGCTCTGCTCTGAGCCGGAGGCGGTTGGCGCTACCCCGCCAGGCGGCGGTGCCGCTCTTTTGCCGTGATGATCAGCATCTGAAGGCGGTTCTCCACGTTCGCGAAGCTCGTGTCGGGATCGTAATCGAGCGGCAGGATCTGGATGTCCGGGCGTTCCTGCTTGATCGCCTTCACGAGACCCCTGCCGGTCACGTGGTTCGGCAGGCAACCGAACGGCTGCAGGATGAGAAAGGAGCTGACGCCGTGGTCGGCCTGATGGAGAATCTCGGCCGGAATCATCCAGCCCTCCCCGCTCGTAAGGGTGCGGTCGACGATCGAGTGAACGCGGTCTGCCATCGAGGCAAGCGGCGGCGTGGGTTCGTAGAGCGGATGCCGACGCTTTTCCTTGTCGACCAGGTGCAGCACATGCCGGATGAACCGCTCGGTGACCCGCGTGATGAACATGTCCATGGCGGGGAAGCGGACGTGATACCTGTCGCGCTGGTCGATCTTGAGCAGGATATCGCGGTGCATGATGGTGAACAGATCGGGGACGATTGCTTCCATGCCGTTCTGCTCCAGGTATCGCTCGACGCGCCCGTTGGCGTCCGGATGGAAGTTGAGCAGAAACTCACCAATCACGAACACCCGCGGCTTGCGGTCTGACCGGTCGTACTCGTGCGCCACGAACCGGTCGATCGAGGTCTTGAATGCGCGAAGGGCCGCCGCCACCCCCCGGTCGAACCCGGCGTCGATCTCGTGCAGACACTCGTTGAACAGCCGGTCAGTGCTCCCCGGCTCCCGCTCGTAGGGGCGGATCTTGCGACGCAGATCCTCGAGCGCGTCGGCCATCACCAGACCCCACAGCATGCGGTACTCGAAGAGCGCACTCATTTTGAAACCCGGGTGCAGTCCCCGGAAATCCTCGTCGGTGGTGATGATTGGGATCTGCGGGTAACCGGCGGCGTCGAGCGCGTTCCGCGCCATCATCGCGTACTGGGCAAGCCGGCAGTCACACTGGCTCTTGGCGAGCGCGAGAACGCTCCGGTCCGGATCACAGACACCGTCCTCGAGGGCGGCCAGCATCTCGCCGATATTGATCTGCGCCGGATAACACATGTCGTTATGAACGTACCGCTTTCCCAGGCGCGCGCCGCGCGCGCCCGCCATCGGCAAGGGCCGGGTGATGAACCCGTCATTGCGCAGCGCGGCGCTGGCGACGATGGCGAACGACTCGCTCACGTTCGGGATGAAGAGCGTCCGCGTCTTTTTCTGGTCCCTCGTCCACGGTACGACGTACGGGGCGGGGAATCGTATCTCCCGCGCCGGTTCCCGTCGCCTTCGGCGGGCGGTCACCGTCTCGAGGAAGGACCGCACGCGGATATTGAGCGGTCCGGCAATGTCACTCTCGTCGACCTTGAGCGTCAGCGGTGCCTTGCCGCCGTGGGCGAGTAGCCTCGACACCTCGTCGGTGATGACCGCATCGTGCCCGCAGCCGAAACTCACAACGTGCACGAACTCGAGGCGCGGATGCTCTGCGACGGACAGGGCGGCGGCGAACATGCGCACGTGGTAGTTGACCGTCAGCTCAGCTCGTACGGGAGTGAGGTCGACGCAGTCGAGATCAGGCAGCGCTTCCAGCGGCAGCACTTTTACGCCGCGTCGCAGAAAGTACCCGGGCAGGTCGTGGTTCACGAGCGGGTCGCTGTGGTAGGGCCTGCCGGCGATCACGACCGCGTACTCATCCTCGCACAGAGAGTCGAGCAGCTCCCGCCCGGCGCGCTGGAGCGATGCGGTCCGTTCGGCCTGCACGCGGTCCGCCTCCGCGACCGCCTGGACGACGGCTGCGCGGGGCAGACCGAAGGTGGCCGCGGCCCACTCCACGAGCGACTCCACCTTCGCGTGTTGGTCGACCCAGTGGAAGACCGGCGTGTCGGTCGGGATACCGGCGAGTTCCGGATTGTCGGCGATCTTGAGGACTGCAGGATACCCCTTGAGCACCGCACAGGCATGGATACTGCACGCAGACGGGTGTTCCGGGATCATGCGGTTCATGATGGGCATGAAGATACGGTCGGGCGCAAGACCGACGAGCACTTTCAGATGGCCATGGCTGAGCTTGGCCGGGAAGCAGACGGTGTCTGATGGTACCGACGCCAAACCCCGTTCGTAGGAGGCCATGGTGCTCGACGGAGAGACCACGGTACGAAACCCGAGCGACGCGAAGAAGGCGCGCCAGAACGGGAGCGTGCTCCACATCTCGAGCACGCGCGGCAAGCCGATCGTCATGTTCTTGGGAGGACTCGCCTCCGTGACCTCCGGGTCCCGGAAGAGAAGCTTCTGCCGCAGGTCAAACAGATCCGTACGTCCGCGCTCGACCGCACGAAGCCGGCGCAGCTTCGCGCGTGCCGCAGGGTCGGCCGGATCCTCCACCACCTCTCCCCGCTCACACCTGTTGCCGGTCACCAACCGGTTCGCGTTCGGAAACCGCACGACGGTCCGACGACAGTTGTTGGAGCAGAACGGACAGACCAGACCCGACTCCTGCTCGTAGTCGAACTCCCGCAGCGCATCCCACCCTATGAAGCTGCTCGCACCGGGGAGCCGACCCTCCGCGCCGTGCCGACGCGCGAGGAGCGCAACCCCGATCGCCCCCATCATTCCGGGATAGGGCGCCCTCCTCACCTCCCGCCCGGTGAACTGTTCCAATGCGCGCAGGACCGCGTCGTTGCGGAAAGTGCCGCCCTGGACGACGACGCGATCACCAATCGCGTCGAGGTTCGACAGTCGAATGACCTTTGAGAAGACGTTCTCGACGATCGACCGGCACAGACCGGCCATGATGTCCTGTGGAGACCGGCCGTTCTTCTGTTCGGTGATGATTGACGAGTTCATGAAGACGGTGCACCGTGACCCGAGGCTCGACGGATGATGCGACTCGAACGCGTGTCCGGCGATGTCGGCCGTTGCGATGTCAAGCGTCCTCGCGAAGCTCTCGAGAAAGGAGCCGCACCCGGCACTGCACGCCTCGTTCAGCGTGACGCCGGTCACGATGCCGTCGTCGAGGAAGAGCGCCTTCATGTCCTGACCGCCGATGTCAAGAACAAAACTCGCCCGCGGCTCGTAGTGCAACGCCGCCTCGGCGTGAGCCACGGTTTCCACGGTGTGGAAGTCGGCCCCGAACGCCTCGGCAAAGAGCCGCTCGCCGTACCCGGTCGTCGCGACGTGCCGCACCGTCGCGTTGATGCCCAGCGCGTCCCATCGGTCCTTCGCCGCAAGCAGACCGTCGCGCACGACAACCAGCGGCTCGCCGTGGTTCGCCGAGTAGAACTCGTCCACGAGCTCGCCCTCAGGCGTCATCGCGACGAACTTGCTGGTGGTGGATCCGGCGTCGATTCCCACGATGAGGTCCACCGATCTCCCGGCGAAGCGCGTGGGACGCACCGGGGGCGCCGGCCGGTGACGGCGCCTGAACTGTTCCTCTTCGTCGGTGTCGGCAAAGAAGGGGGCGGCAGCGGGAAAATCGTCGTCGCGGGGGGCCGAAGCGGCCCGCATCGCGGCCGGTGAGGCGCTCGCCGTCACGCTCGCCTCAACAGCTGAGGCGAGCGCTGTGAGCGGCACGGCCGCGGCATCGGGATAGAGCTGCGGCCCTCCTATGGCCGCTCCCCAGGCGATGAAGATCTCGGGATGCTCGGGGCGGATCACGTCCGCCGAACCCAGCTCGAGGCGCTCGGCGAAGACCGCCACCAGCTCGGGCATGAAGGTGAGCGGGCCTCCCACGAACACGACGGGCGGATGAATCTGGAGGCCCTGTGCCAGCCCGCCGATCGTCTGTTT
Source organism: Spirochaetaceae bacterium (assembly GCA_007118855.1). GTDB lineage: Bacteria > Spirochaetota > Spirochaetia > DSM-27196 > SLST01 > SLST01. The sequence continues at coordinate 12,073 of SKQU01000071.1, read as the reverse complement.
GGCGACGGCGTGCAGAGCAGAGCGCGCGATATCGTCTCGTCCGGCACCCTGATTGAGGAGCGGCTGGATGTCGGTCTTCGCGAATACCCCGCATCTACCGGAGATGTCGTGCAGATGACGGCCCACAGCAGCGCTCGCGTCGAGCGCCTCCACCGGAAGCCTCAAGACGCCGGCCACCTCGTCGAGAAACGCCCCCGTTCCGCCGGCACAGCTGCCGTTCATGCGCATATCCGAGGCGACGAGAGTTCCGGTAGCCTCGTCGCGGTGGAAGAAGGTCACCTTCGCGTCCTGACCGCCGAGCTCGATTGATACCCGTGCCTGCGGGTAGAAGCGTCGGACCGCGACTGCGTTGGCGACCACCTCCTGGATGTAGGACTGTTCGAGCGCCCGGGCGAGTTCCCGAGATCCGGAGCCGCAGAACACGGGTCGTACCGTCGCGTCCGGAAAGGCCCGGCACGCCTCGCGCAGCAATTCGTGCGTGACGTGCCGTTGCCGTGCCCCGTGCCGGCGGTAGGAGCTGTGGAGAAGCTGGTGGGTGGCTGCGTCTACGAGCGCGACCTTGACGGTCGTGGATCCGACGTCGATGCCGGCGAGCATGGGATGGGTCATCATGGTCCCCTCGCATCTGTACCACGAACGCCTGGTTCTGTCCACGGCGCAGACCCTCGTCGACTGCCCCGACAGTCGGGCTCGTCGCGCTCGTCGCGCTCGTCGCGAATGCGTAGCCTCCAGACTCTTCAGGCCGTTGTTGACGTTCTCGCTATAGTAAGTTAGGTTAGTTGAAGGAGGATGTATGTGGGAAACTGTCACCGGTCCCTGGCCCTGGTACGTCTCGGGTCCGCTTCTCGGTCTCATGGTGCCGATACTGTTGATCCTCGGAAACAAGGAATTCGGTATATCCTCAACGTTCCGGCAGGTTTGTGCGGCCGTTCTGCCCGCGCGGGCTACCTATTTCAGCGAGTACCCCTGGCGCGATCACCTGTGGAACCTGACGCTCGCGCTCGGCGTCATCCTTGGCGCCGCCCTGGCCGTACTCTTCCTCGGCGGCAACCGGGCACCGCAGGTGAGCCCGGCGACTATCGATCTGTTCGCGACCTGGAACGTCGCGGAGCCCACCGCACTGCAGCCGGCTGAGATCTACGGGGTCGCGCACGCCGCGAGCGCCCGGGCTCTGGTTTCACTCATCGCCGGCGGGTTTCTCGTGGGGTTCGGCACCCGGTACGCGAACGGGTGCACCTCCGGTCACGCGATCATGGGGCTCTCTCAGCTCAAGGTAGGGTCACTCGTCGCGACACTCGGCTTCTTCGCGGGCGGTGCGATCGTGTCGAACTTCGTCATGCCGTGGGTGATGTCGCTATGAGCAGCCGGACGTTTACGACAGGAGCGTTCGTCAAGTACCTCCTTGCAGGAACCTACTTCGGCATCGTCCTTGTCAAAGGCGAGGTAGTCTCCTGGTACCGGATCCAGGAGATGTTCCACTTCCAGAGCATCCACATGTACGGGATCATCGGGCTTGCGGTACTCGTGGGAGCGCTCAGTCTGCTCTTCCTCAAAGCCGCTCACGCGCGTTCGATAGAGGGGATCGAAATCGCGCCCAAAGGCAAACCGTTCAACCGCGTCGGCAACCCGGCAGGCGGTCTGGTCTTCGGTTTCGGTTGGGCACTCACGGGCGCCTGCCCCGGTCCGCTGTACGCAAACCTGGGAGCCGGGTACTGGCCGGTCCTGATCGCGATCGCAAGCGCGCTCCTCGGCGCCCTCGCGTACGGCTACCTCCGGCCCCGGCTGCCGCACTGAGCGGCGACCGTGCCGTCAACCTGGGCACCGGCGTAAGGCCGTCGCTACGTCTGCTTCTGCGTCGCGGTTCCGAGCGCCTGCGTGACGCGGTCGAGGAAGATCGCGAGAATCACGATCGCGATGCCGCTCTCAAAGCCGACGTCGATCCGCAGCTGCGTTATGCCGCGCAGCACCTCGTTGCCGAGCCCACCGGCGCCGATCATCCCCGCGATGACCACCATCGAAAGCGCAAGCATGATCGTCTGGTTCACACCCGCCATGATCGTGGCGAGCGCAACCGGCAACTCGGCCTTGAACAGCATCTGCCGCCCGGTTGACCCGAATGAGAGCGCCGCTTCCTTGATCTCCCTGGGCACCTGGCGAATACCCAGATTCGTGAGCCGCACCGCCGGCGGGAGCGAGAAGATCAGCGTTGCAACCACACCGGGAACCCGTCCGAGCCTGAAGAAGAGGACCGCAGGTATCAGATAGACGAATGCCGGGAGGGTCTGCATGAAGTCCAGGATGGGGCGAACGATACCCCAGACGACTTCACTCTTGGAAGACCAGATCCCCAACGGTATACCGATCAGGAGCGCAATGAACACCGACGCGATGACCAGCGCAAGCGTGTTCATGGTCAGCGAGAAGAGGCCCATGTACCAGATGAGGCCGAAACCGAGGAAGGTGAAGATCGCCACACGGTAGCCCGTGACGTACCAGGCGAGCGCGGTGAATATCACTATGATAACAATGGGCGGCGGTGAAGCCAGCACGAAGGTCGTCCCGTTCAGGACGGCGATCACGAAGTCGCTGATACCCCCGAACAGCCACCGCATGTTCGCGGTGAGCCAATCGACGACCGCCGCGAATCCTCCGCCAACGTCAATCCATGATCGAAAATCCATCTACTTCTCCTCGTCCCCTGTCGTGGAGTCCTGCAACTCGCCGAGCGTGACGGGGGTCTCCGTGTCGCCGTTGCCCTTGCTGACCTCAGCGATGATCGCCGCACGACTGACCGCACCGTGAAACACGCCGTCCTCGTCTATCATCGCGATCGGGAAACGCGTCTTGATCGCGGTCGTCAGCAGGTCTGATATGGGTGTGGACGGAGACGTGGTGTACACATCGTCAATGATGATCGACGCGATGTCGTGTTCTCCCTTCTTCCGCAGCTCGACGGCGTCGTCGATCCTGACGATGCCTTTGAGACGCCGGTCGGTGTCGGTGACAAAGACCGACGATATCCCGCGGCGCTCCATCACCCGCATCGCCGCCTCCACGTTCTCGTTGGGATAGGTGATTGAGGAGGCGTGCCCCCCCACGGTACCGGCGGTGATAACGCGGGTCCGGTCGACATTCTGCACGAACCGTTTCACGTAATCGTCCGCAGGCTTGGACAGAATGTCTTCCGGGGAGCCGATCTGACGCACCCGCCCATCCGGACCCAGAATCGCGATCCGGTCGCCAAGCTTCAGCGCCTCGTCGAGGTCGTGCGTGATGAAGACGATCGTCTTGTGCATTTTAGCCTGCAGCTCGAGCAGCTCATCCTGCATCTGCGTTCGGATGAGCGGGTCGAGCGCGCTGAACGCCTCATCCATCAGCAGGATCTCCGGGTCGTTGGCGAGTGCGCGGGCGAGTCCGACGCGCTGCTGCATGCCCCCGGACAGTTCCGACGTCAGGCTCGACTCGTATCCCTCGAGCCCGACGAGCTTGATCGCGTCGATCGCCTTCCTTCGGCGCTCGGTCTTCTCCATGCCGCTGATCTCAAGGCCGAACTCGACGTTGTTGACGACGTTCCTGTGCGGCAGGAGACCGAAGTTCTGAAACACCATGGACATCTTGTACCGGCGTACCTGCCGAAGCTGTTCGCCGTCCATCGTCATGATGTCTTTGCCGTCGATGAGGATCTCACCCTGGGTAGGCTCGATCAGCCGGTTCAGGCAACGGATGAACGTCGACTTCCCGCTTCCGGAAAGCCCCATCACAACGAAGGTCTCCCGCTTGTGAACGGAGAACGTTGCGCCGTTGATGGCTATGGTGCATCCGGTCTTCTTGAGGATCTCACTCTTGCTCATACCGTTTCTGATCATCGGGATCGCCCGCTTCGGGCTCGCGCCAAAGATCTTGTACAGGTCGTTGACTTCGATTATGTCCATCGTTCGTTCCTTCTGATGTGTCGGCCCGCGACCACTATGCGGCTCCCGGCATGCACCCGACAAGAAAGGGGTGCGTGCGCACCCCTTTCCTGAGAGATTCCTGTGACAATCGATCCATCAGTTGGGCAGCCATGCTTCCCATACGCCACGGTTCGCGTTCATCCACTCACGCGCCGCCTCGAGCGTCCCCAGGTTCGACTCTCGGATGTGAACCATAAGGTCGCCGATCTCCTCGGTGTTGACTTCCATGTTGGCGAGGAACTGAGCGAGCTCCGGCTTGTCTTCGCGCAGATCCGCGCGACCAATCAGGTGGACGTTGTCAAACCCCCAGATCTCTTCCTCATCCTGCTCCAGAATCACGAGGTCGTAGTACCCGAACATCGAGTGGGGCTGCCAGCCGAGGACCACGATGTACTCCTCGTTCTGATACGCTGCATCGAGCTCCGCCATCATGGCGGGACCGGAGGAGGCGACGAGCTCGTATCCCATCTCGTCGAGACCGTAGGCGGGCATCGCCTGTTCCTCGGTGGTGATCATCAGGCCGGCGCCTGCGTCGATCCCGGTGATCTGACCGTTGAGCTGGTCAAAGACCTCAGGGTCTCGCAGATCCGAGAGCGCCGTCACGCCGTCGTCCGCCATGTACTCAGGAATGACCAGACCGCTCACCGCGTCGTAGTAGATGATGCCGATGTCTATGACGTCGTCACCGTATTGATCCATATAGGTCGCGTGCAGGCCGGGTAGCCATGCCTCCATGAACGCGTCCTGGTCGCCCGCGGCAACCGCGGCATAGGCGGGCCCGACGTCGGCCGCGGTCAGATTCACCTGGTATCCGAGCTCGTCCTCGAGAATCGCGGCGGCCAGATGGGTCCACGCAACGCCCTCTTCCCAGTTCACGTAGGTCAGATTTGCCACCTTCGCGTCCTCTGGTGCACCGGCGGCAAACGCGATGCCGGAAACGAGGAGGATAGTCAGGACTGATGCGACAATTCGAAGTGTGCTTCGCATAGTGTCTCCTTTCGTTGGTTTCTCGAATTCCCCGCCGGAAAGCGGAAAATCTCACCCGTCAACTATACGAAGATATTGCATTGAAGTCAAAAGAACCGACGATGATTCCTGGGAGAACGTTCTGATCGATATCTATCTGTCTATAGACCGATCGTCTGAGACGACAAGTGACGCAGATACGCAACTGTATATAATAGAGTGTTTTTTCATCACATCTTTGGGCACCTGGCAGGCAAAAAGAGTGTTCGGCTATGAATGTCGCCTGTTTATGCTTATACTACGAAATAGTGGTCCCCCAAATACATTTGGGGATCACAGGTGATGATATGCATCCCGACAGGCCGTCTTCCAACATGAGCTCCCACGAGCGGACGGACATCAGGCAACTCAGCTGGATGTTCTTCACGACGCTTCGGCGCATGGGAAGGAACCTGGACCTCCACTCCCGGAAGCTCGAGAGAGAGTTCGGCCTGACGGTCCCGCAGCTCACGGTCCTCTGGGCGGTTGGACCCGGCGACCGAGCACCGATCGGACGGGTCGCCGATCGAGTCCATCTGAGCGGAGCGACAGTCACGAGCATCGTGGACAGACTCGAGGAGCACGGACTGGTGTCTCGCGCACGTTCCACCGGCGACAAGCGCCGGGTGCTCATCTCGCTCACCGCAGAGGGGCGAGCCCTGCTTGCTCGCGACCCGCAACCGTTCCATGAGTGCTTCACCCGCCGGCTCGCCCGGCTGGAGGAGTGGCAACGCACGGAGCTCCTGTCCGCGCTGCAGCACATCGCAGCGATGACCGAACCTGATGCTCCGGAGAGCATCGTTTGACAGAACGACCTCATCCGGGTAGCATCAGAAGATCACGACTGATTTCGTCATTTTCGTACGGGAGCACATGAGTACATGCCGGTCTACTCGTTGCTGGTGAAACCGTCTTCAGCGGACTGCAATATCCGTTGCACCTACTGCTTCTACCTCGAGAAGAAGGAGCTCTACCCCGGAAAGCATCGGCATCAGATGACGGCGGAGGTCCTGGAGCGGATGATCGCTTCGTACATGGAGACCCCGCAGCCGACCTACTCGTTCGGATGGCAGGGCGGAGAGCCGACTCTCATGGGGCGGGCATTCTTCGAGCGCATCACGGAGTTTCAGGAGAAGCACGGCCGGCGCGGCTCCTCGGTAGCGAACGGACTCCAGACAAACGGGCTCCTGATGACCGACGAGCTCGCCGCGCACCTGGCCAAGTATCGTTTTCTCGTCGGTGTCAGCCTTGACGGCGCCGCCGAGATCCACGACCGGCACCGACTCACGGAGAGCGGGCGCGGCACTCACGCGCAGGTGCTGCGGGGGATCGAAACCCTCAAACGCCACGATGTGGAGTACAACATTCTCACCCTCGTCTCCGCCGCGAACGTCCACCGCGGCCGCGAGGTGTACCGCTATCTTCGTGACGAGCTCAAGGTGGGGTACCACCAGTACATTCCGTGCGTCGAGTTCGACGAAGAAGGAAGCCTGGCTCCGTACGCGATTACCGCGGCACAATGGGGACAGTTTCTCCTGGACGTCTTCGACGAGTGGCACGGAGGGGACGAGGAACGCGTGTCGATCCGGCTGTTCGACTCGATCCTCACGATGCTCGTGGAGGGCACGGCGAACACCTGTGTCATGGCGCGCAATTGCCGCCAGTACTTCGTGGTGGAACACAACGGTGACGTCTACCCATGCGACTTCTTCGTCGACAAGGAGAAGCTCCTCGGTAACGTGATGCGCGACCGGTTCGACGACATGTGGAACTCGCTCGTCTTCCGTGACTTCGGACGGAACAAACGGCGCTGGAACGCAGCATGCAGAGAGTGCCGCTACCTGAGGCTGTGCGCCGGCGACTGCCAGAAGATGCGGTACCGCACGACCGAGGACCCGTCGCACCTCAGTCACCTCTGCGAGGGGTGGAAGCGCTTCTACGGCCGGACGCTGCCGGAGTTCGAGAAGCTTTCCCGGCGAATACGCGCGGAAGCGATTGCCGGACCGCCCCGAACCGGTTAGGGTATCCCTGTGGACGCGGCCTCAACCAGCCAACAGGTATTGCTCTCATTGCGGCAGATCATCCATGCGATGGATCTTCGTTCGCGACAGCTCGACAAGAGCATCGGGCTCACGGTTCCCCAGCTCATCGTGCTGAAGGAGATCGCCGCCGACTCTGAAGCCCCGATCGGCAGGATCGCGAGGAAGATCAGTCTGACCCAGGCTACGGTCACGACGATCATCGACCGCCTCGAACAGCGCGGCCTCGTCTCCCGGGAGCGCTCGCGTGTCGATCGCCGTCAGGTGCTCGTGAGCCTGACCGACGCGGGAGCTCGACTGCTCGACAGAAGCCCCACGATTCTGCAGGAAGAGTTCCTGAGCGCCTTCGCCGAGCTCGAGACCTGGGAGCAGACCCAGATACTCGCAACGCTCCAGCGAGTCGCGACCATGATGAAGGCGGAGCGCTTTGCGGCTGCGCCGCTTCTGACAATCGAGCCATTGCCTCAGCCGGAAGCAACACAGGTCGCCACACAGCCTGTGGCAAAACCTGACACCTGACACGCTCGTACCGCTTCGCTATACTCGCCCGTGATGAAATGGTCGGCAACCGGCACACGGTTCACCTCGGACTCTGGCATCCTCCGCCTCATGGATGATCTGGGCAAGGCGCTGTCCGGGTCAGCGAAGAAGTACATGCTCGGCGGAGGCAATCCGGCGCTCATACCGGAAGTGGCCGCGCTGTGGAGAGGGCAGATGCGCGAGCTGCTCGACGATCCGTCCCGCTTCGACGGTGTCGTGGGCAGATACGACGCACCGCAGGGCCGGCCCGCCTTCCTGCGGGCGGTCGCGGGGATGCTCAACCGCGAGTACGGCTGGAACCTCACGGAGGAAAACATCGCGGTCACGAACGGCAGCCAGGCGGCGTTCTTCATGCTCTTCAACCTGCTGGCCGGTCCGGACGCAGACGGCTCAAGGCGCCGAATCCTCTTTCCGCTCATGCCCGAGTACATTGGGTACCGCGACCAGGCGATCCGTCCGGGAGATTTCGTGGCCTGCGAGCCTGAGATCGAGCGGATCGACGACCACATGCACAAGTACCACGTCGATTTCGACTCGCTCGAAGTCGGGCACGATATCGCGGCGATCTGCGTCTCGCGTCCTACCAATCCTACGGGAAATGTGCTGACGGACGAGGAGATCGCCCGGCTCGACCATCTTGCCGGGTCCATGGCTATACCGCTGATCGTAGACAACGCGTACGGCGCACCTTTTCCGGATATCATCTTCACCGACACCAGACCCACCTGGAACGAGAACGTCGTGCTGTCCATGAGTCTGAGCAAGATCGGTCTGCCGTCGCTGCGGACCGGCCTCCTCGTTGCATGCCCGGACATCGTGCAGGCGGTGGGCGCGATGAATGCGATCGTCAGCCTGGCCAACGGAACCGTCGGTCAGGCGCTCACCGAGCGTCTCTTCGAGACCGGTGAGATCCTCAGGATATCGCGGGAGGTCGTTCGGCCCTTCTATCGCGGCAGATGTGAACACGCGCTGGGCTGTGTTCGCTCATCGTTCGCCGAACGGTTCCCCTGGTCCGTGCACCGACCCGAGGGTTCGCTCTTCCTCTGGCTCTGGTTTCCCGACCTCCCGGGAACTACCACGCAGCTCTACGAACGACTCAAGGAGCGCGACGTCATCGTGGTTCCGGGACGCTACTTCTCCTTCGGGCGGAACGAGCCCTGGGAACACGCCGAGCAGTGCATCAGAGTGAACTACGCGATGGACAGGGCCGACGTGGAGCACGGCATTGCCGTTATCGCCGAGGAAGTCGCCCGCATGTGGAGTGAATAAGTGAACATCGTCTGTCTCGACCTGGAGGGAGTGCTCATCCCCGAAATGTGGATCATGATCGCCGAGGCGACGGCGACCGAGGAGCTCCGCCTGACAACCCGTGACATCTCCGACTTCGACGCGCTGATGCGACACCGGATCAACGTACTCGGCCGGCGCGGGATCACGCTCGCTGACATACAGGAGATCACCCGCGACGTCGAGCCACTGGCGGGTGCCACCGAGTTTCTCTGCGACCTGCGGCAGCTCAGCCAGGTCGCGATTTTGTCGGACACCTTCGTGCAGTTCGTCTCTTCGATCATGGCCCGACTCGATTATCCCCTGCTTCTGTGCAACGAGCTCCTGTGTGACGAAGAGGGCACGGTGACCGGCTACCGTCTGCGGCAGGAAGACGGGAAGCGCCGCGCCGTCGAGGCCTTTCGCGATCTCAACCTCTACGTCCAGGCCGTTGGCGACAGCTTCAACGACATCAGCATGCTCCGCGCGGCGCACCACGGGTTTCTCTTCCGCCCGAGCGAAACGGTCTCGAACGCTCACCCGGATCTCACGCGCGCTGACGACCACGACGAGCTTCTGGACCGCATCAGGACGTCGAGTCGATCGCCGGGAATGACGAAATGTTCGTGAGCTGATACGATCATCCTGATGAGCAGTATGGAGGAGTTCCATCCGGTCGTCCTCGTCGTCGAGGATAACAGGATCAACCGCATGGTCGCGACGCAGATGCTCAAGCGGGACGGGATCGAGGCGCTGGAGGCCGACAGCGGGCACCGCGCCCTTGAGGAATTGCGCGAGCGGCCCGTCGACCTGGTGCTGATGGACGTTCAGATGCCGGGGATGGACGGTCTTGAGACCGCACGGCTGGTCCGCCGAGGCGAAGGCGGAGAGGAAAACCGCCACGTCCCAATCATCGCGATCACCGCCTACGCGTCACCCGAGGACGAGGCCGCCTGCTATGACGCGGGAATGGACAGATACCTTTCGAAGCCGCTGAACATGGATTCGTTTCTGAGCGCCGTCCGCGAGGTACTTGATGCGCACGCGTGCGTCCGCGGTGAGCCTGAGTCCCTACCTGATCCAGAGTTGCGCGCGGACGGTCCGTAACTTGGCGAGCGCCTCTGCATAACTGTCCGACGCGGTGTAGCTGAAGATGTTCTCCTCAACGAGCTGCCCGTCGGATTGCTCGAACAGGCAGATAGGACTGTGCACCACGCCCGCAAGCCCCTCGATCCCGTACCCGTGCTCCTGCGCGTAGACGACGAAGGAGAGCTCCTTGAAGCTGATTGGGTCGCCGGACGATGTGCGCAGGTAGTCGGTAGCGTCGAGCAGTTGCTCAACGGGACCTTTCGAGTAGTGAAATGCGCGACTGACCGGGAACTCGGCGGAGAGTACGCTCTCCCGGACGAGCGCCAGTCTCATCGCATCAACGAGATCGACGAAGTAGTCGTACCCGATGGCGCAGCGGAAGAGCATGACCGCGATGTCGGTGCTGCGAGTGTTCTTGTGGAGCAGGGCCGGGATATCGTAGTTCACGACGTAGACGTCCTGGTACCGCTTGATCGTCTGGCCGTCCACATGGACGATGTCCCCGCTGGGAACCCACAGCGAGAAGAGCTCTTCCGGCGACTTGTCGAGCGCGTACAGCGCCTCGAAGCTCCCCATGATGTTCGCGTCGGAGAAGGGGATGTCAAAGACGCGCTCGAACTCCTGCTTCATGCGGGGTGTGAAGACGCGTTTCCCATGCACGGCGAAGAAGAACTTGTGGGCGTAGTGTCGCTCAACAATGTGATTCTCTATGATGAACTGCCCCGGAAAGTTCGCGAGATAGACGAGCTTGATGCCGGAACGATACTGCGAGCAGCCCTGGATGACCTTGAGCAGCAGGCTCTCGACGAGCACCCCGTTGGTTTCAGGCCGCAGGTAGAGGAAGATGTCCTGCACCTCACCGCCGCCGTCCGGCCCGGGGTAGGGCACAAGCACCTGCGGACGGGACGGAGACTGATCGGTCGACGGTTGGTCAGCCACACCGGCAGTGTATCCTCTTTTCCCGCTCGCGACCAGCGCGCGCGGGCGCCGCGGCTACCCGCAGAGCCTGTTGAGGTCGACCTCGCAGGCGGTCACGGGGACCGCGATGCCGAAGTTCTCGAGCACCTGCGGATGCAGCTCGCCGAACACGCCGACCGGGCGGCCGTCCAGCAGGATTGCGGCCGCGCGACCGGGGATGAACCGCTCATCCTCGCTCTCGGCAAGCTCGTAGTCGAGGCAGAGGTAGTAGAAGAGCACGGAGACGTGACCGGCGGCCTCCGTGAAAGTCGCCTCGGCGTCCGCGGAAAGAAAGGTCAGCGCATCGACGGTCCGCACGCCATGGTTGTCGTCCGCGTCGAACCGGGCGACCTTCCCCACCTCGAAAACGTGGTGCGGGTAGGCGGCGTGAGCCGACACGCTCTCCGCGTTCAGCAGGAAGGGAAGACTCGAATTGCGCACGTACTCGTAGTTCTCGGACATGGGGTTGGCGAGCCTCACGACCCGGCCTGCGGCTGACCCCGGACCCGGCTGCAGCTTCTCTACGAGATCCCGGCCCGAGCCGAGGTAGGGGAAGATCATCTCGAGGAATCCCATCCCCACCATGATCCCGATCACTGTGCGACAGTACTCCTCGATCTCCGTCAGCCTGCCGACGGTGAAGTCCGACGGCATCTCAGGGACGAAGCTCTTCATCCCGCGACCGATGATGATGTCCTCCGCGACGTCCACCTGGTGGAGGAAATCGTTCCGGTACTCAGGCGGAAAGGCGACGATCTCGTCCGCCTCCTGCCTGGATTCGCTCTGCACGCCCATCGCGCGCAGGGAGATCGCGGCTTCGTCAACGGAGATCTCCTCGCCGAGCAGCTTCCGCACCGCCGGCAGCTGCGCGGTCACCGGCTCCTGGAAGTAGCGCGGCGTGACGACCCGCCTCCCGAGCGGCGTGTCGTACGGGTACTCCACGGCGACCGGATGAATCGTGTGTCCCGCATCCGCGAGGTCGCAGGCGACGATCGAGCAGGCGAGCAGGAGCGATTCGATGTCCGTGCCCGTGAGCTCGACAAAGAGCTCCTCGTCGCCCTCCTCCACGGCGCCGACCCGGGCGCTGTTGATGATCGGGGGGAAACTGAGCACCTCGCCGCGGTCATCGGCAAGAAACGGCATCTTCGGGAAGTCCGCGACGATAGGCCCGAACTCGTGCCCCTTGGGGTGCAAGGCGATGATCTCGTGCAGGTTGAGCTCGCG
>SKQU01000153.1 GCA_007118855.1 Spirochaetaceae bacterium | reverse complement strand
GCTGCTTACCGCTGGTATACACCGAACGGCGACGTCCAGGTCCGAGGTCCGAGTCCCCGCGAGCGTCGCCCGGACCTTCAGGATCGCGGTTTCGTCAGGCCCTCGCCTTCCGCACACGATCGATTCAGGCCACTCCGAAACTCAGTCCACCTGACTGTGTCAACCCAAGCCGATCCGCACAACTCGGCCAAAATGAGAGGCTGTACATCAACCGACATATATGTACCACATTTCGTGTTTTCGGTACGCGTTTTCGATGCATCCCGCGTAACGAGCCCGGCGCCGCGTGCGAGCGCGGTGGCAACATCGACACGATCAAAGCCTCGAGCGCAACTACGTCGGCGGACGCTTCGGCTGTCTTATCCCCAGGGCGCGAGCCCTTCCCGGTGGCGTTTGATGCTTTCGAGCAGCTCTTGACCTACGGATGGCGACTTGCTCAAGGCGGCGGCGCTGTGACTGTCCGAGCCGCCGCAGGCCGGAAGCCCGCGCTCGCGGCAGAACGCCAGGAGCGCCTCGTGCTGCCGTTCGGTGCACGAGGGGCTGTACGCTTCGATTCCGTCCACACCAAGGTCGATCACGGCATGGATGTGCCTCCATACCAGCTCTTCCGGGCAGCCGCCCTGAGCCGGGAAGGTCAGCCAGAAGGGGTGCGCGATGAAGACCGACGCGCCGGCTTCATGGAGCACCTCGATGATCTGCGCCGCCTCGATGACCCCCGGCTGTATCAACGGATCGCGCTCCGGGCTCGTCGCAAGGGTACGGACGACCGCCTTCTGTTGAATCTGCGACGCATCTACCTTGTTCCTCGCGTATCCGCGGCTGACAAGCATCCGCCGGATCGCCCAGCTGGAAAAGGCCCCGGGATACTCCCGTTCGACGTCCTCGCGCGTAATCTCTATGCTCAGGTACCTGAGACCCTCGAGAAACGCCGCCGCCCCCTGCTCGCAGGTCCTCTTTGCATCGGCGCACAGGCGCAGAAGCCCGGGGTCCTCCGCGTCGAACAGATACGCCAGGAGATGGACTTCGTATCCGTTGCCGTCGAACTCCAGGAGTGACCCAATCTCGATCCCGCGGATCAGCTCGATGCCCAGCTCGTCTGCTTTCGCCTGGGCGGGGGCCAGAGCACTGACCGACCAGTGGTCCGTAAGCGCGACGGCACGAAGCCCTTTGTCGAAGGCGGTTTGCATCATGAGCTCCGGGGCCTCTTTGTCGGCTATCGAGGAGCTGGTGGGGAGGCTCGTCGCACCCCGCGCGAGAAGCCGCAGCATATACGTGTCCTTCGCATGAACCGAAGCGGTGCTGTGCATGTGCATGTCGATCATCATGAGCTCCCAGTATGCCGGACGCCGCTCGCAGAGGCAAAGGCAAGGGCAGGCAGGACGCCGCTCGGCACCCGTATGGAACCGCGGCGCCTCCGCGATCACCTCTGACGGGCCAACTGCGGCCTCCGGCCGGCGACGCGTCGCGGCGAGCCTTCATCGAGGATTCGCACCGGGTTGAACGGCTTGGAGGTTTCGTACATGCATTACCTGCTGCGAGATGGATCGGAATGGATCGGGCGGTACATTATGGGTGCCGACGTCTACCGGGAAGACCGTGTCGTCTCTGATAATGAACTCCAGGCTGATCCTTTGTCACCGGTGCGGATCTGCCCCTCTGCGATCCGTTTCTTGCACGCTCGCCATGCGTTGGATCGATGCCATGTCCGTCCGACTGTACGCGGGAGAGCGCCGCGGCGCTATCCCCAGTCGCGCGCCGCGGCGTCGGCTACGCGCACTGCGCGGCGCGCGTGAGCACGGTTCCGTCCTTGAGGTGGATACGCGCCTCCCACCGCTCGCCCGGCGTCACCGCGACGCCGTCCTGGCGCCAGTTGGATCGGAAATCGGTACTGAACGGCTCGTCGTACGAGACGTAGTAGAGCTCTCCGTTACGGAAGTACTCGACGAAGTTGATCGTCTCCGGGTAGAGCGACGCGAGACGCGGCCACCTTTTTCCGCCGTACGTCATCTCGGGCTCAAAACCCTGGAGGTAGTACTGATCCTCGAGCGCGGGCGTCGGCTTGTCGATTCCGATAATCTCGGCGATCCTGAGCGCGAAGAAGGTATCCTCGCCCGGGAGCACACCCCACCGGGCCGGCGGTTCCTGCTTCGTCATGTTGTTGTAGTACCCCCACGACGTGCCGGTGTGCTCGCACACGAGCAGGTTGCCGATCGCCTGCGAGTCCTCGTTGCACACGATCGGCTTCTCAGGCGCCCATCCGCGGCAGTCGCGGACCATGTTGTAGTACTGCTGCCGCGTCTGCCCGTTCCCGTGGATCAACACGACATCCGACGCGTCGACGACCTCCTTGTGGCGATACCCGCCGCCTCCGCTCGATCCGGTCGGGAGCCCTCCGGACTCGTGCCGCGCGAGGTCGATCAACATCGCTATGCCGTCGGGCTCCTGGAGAATCGGGTGAGCCTTGAACGGCGGAATGTTGTGCTCGTTCGCGATCTCGATGATCACGTTCGTGTACCCGCCTTCCCTGAGGAAACGTGACGCGGTGACGATCGCGTTCCGGATGCCGATCCCTTCGGTGATACGCGTCGCCTGCTCGCCGTAGAAGTACGATACGATCACAACCATCCCAATCTCATCGGCCGCGCGGATCAACCGGTCCATTCGCGCTCGATACGCCCGGTCGAGCGATCGGCCGTCCGCGCCGAACGGGTTGTTATCGATCGTCGTGTTCGCCATCGTGAAGCACGGGCCGCCGCCCTGGAAGCCGACCGTGAACGCGCGCAGTCCGTAGGAGTACCACTCGGGCAACGCCGCGATCAACCGGTCGGTGTGGTCCTCCGGGTCCCACCGGTCGAATCCGTACCTCGCGAACCGGCCCGGATCGGCTGCGTCATCGAAAATGCCCTGAATGAAGCGCGCGTTCATGAGGAGTCCGTGCGCGGACTCCTTGCTACCCGGTATCTCGCTGTAGGTCGGCCGATCGTTCACGAGGAACGTTCGTCCCGTGATGCTCAGTCTGGTTTTCGCCATCTCTTCCTCCGACGTGGTTTCGCGTATGACCCGGGACCGGGGCAGTTGCGCACCGGCGGGCCCGTTTCCTGGGGCTACTTCGAGTCCCACCCGAGTATCTTCTCTTCGATGAAGCGCCAGGTCGTGGGGTAATCCTCGTTGTCTATGAGCGACCGAATCTCGTCCATCCCCACCCGGTCGAGCAGGTTCCAGACCTTCTCGGTGAGCCGCGCGTTGATCTCGAACATCCTGCCCAGGTCCCAACGTGTCGGGTGCGTGTCGGACGTCATGTAGTCGTCGTACCCGAACTCCTTCATGTAGTACACGAACTCGACGTACTCGAGCAGCGTGTGGCTGCCCGTGAAGTAGTCCCAGTCCCAGCTCTTGTCGTTGTCATTTATATGTACGTAGTACGGAAGGCCCGAGTAGTGGAGCAGCGAGAGCGCTTCCGCGGGGTGCTCGCCCGCGTATACCGAGTGGCCGTAATCGATCGTGACGCCAAGGTTCGTCACGCCGATCTCCCGGATAAGGCAGAGCGCGTCTGCCGCGCGGCCGATGAAACAGTGTCGCCGCGTCTCCTTCGGCTTGTACTCGATGTGCATGATCACCTCAGGTCGGTGCGCGGCGGCCTCGCCGAACGCGTCGCAGAGGTGCTTCCACGCGGTGCGGTACGACGTCTGGAACGGAAACTCGAAGCCGTCGCCGAGCGGGCAACACGTCACGCGGTTGACGTCGATCGCGGCTGCAAAATCCTTTGCCTCGATGAGAAATCGAGTCGCCTTGTCGCGGACGGTTTTCTTCGGTGACGTGAGGCCGCCCGAAACAAACTCGGGTTCGCTCTTCACGTTCACGTTCACCGCGCTTACCTCGAGCGAGTGCTTCGCGAGCAGATTCTTGAGCTCCGCCGGATCGCTCGTCTCGTACGGGTACACGACCTCCACGCCCGTGTAGCCCGGTATCGCACGGACCGCGGCGAACTTCTCGTCGAGCGTGCGCGGCGCGTTGTACGTGTGAAACCGGTCCTGCGTCTGGGCCAGGAAGTTCGTGATAAGGCTATACTTGGGCATTATTCCCCTCCAGGTTTCGTTTTGGTGACGTTCTGTGCGGCCTCGACGATGTGCCGCGCGCTGATGCCGTATTTCTCGATGAGCTGCGGGTACGATCCGCTCTCGGCGAACGTGTCCAGGAGGCCGAGCCCCGCGAACGGGACAGGGTGTTCGGTGAGACAGAGATGCGCAAGCTCGTACCCGACGCCGTTCTTCGCCTGATGGTTCTCCGCGACGACGAGCGCTCCGGTCTTCCGGACGCTCCGGATCACGGCTTCGCGGTCGTACGGTTTGATGCTGTAGAGATCGATCACGTCCGCGCCGATCCCCGCGGCCGCGAGCTCGTCTGCCGCCGCGATTGCCTCGAACACGATGTCGCCGTAACTCACGATCGTAACGTCGTCACCTTCGCGCAGCAGTTTACTTCCGCCGAACGGAAACCGCTCGTCCTCGCCGTACAGCTCGTAGAGCGGATCGCGCATGAGGCGGTTGAAAACCGGACCTTCAACCGAAAACGACGTCTCGACGCAGCGCCGTGCGGCGACCGGGTCCGACGGGCAGAGAACGCGCATATTCGGGATCTGGCTCATCGTCCCGATGTCCTCGGTCGCTTGATGTGTGACGCCGTCTATCGCCGCGGTGATCCCGCCGTGCGACGAAAGGATCTTCACGTTGAGATTCGGGTAGCAGATGAACGACCGGATCGCCTCGACTGCGCGCATCGTGATGAACACACCGTACCCCGCGCACAGGACGGGGCGGCCGTTCGACGCGATACCGGCCGCGGTCGCGAACGTCCCCATCTCGGCGATTCCGAGGTTGAAGTACCGCTCGGGGAACTCTTCGCCGAAGAGGTACGTGTACGTCGATGTGCCGATGTCGGACTCGAGCACCCAGAACTCGGTGTTCTTCCGGCCGTACTCGACGAGCGCGTCGCTGAACGCCCGACGCGTCGGGACCGTCGCGGGCTTCAATGCCGTGGCGGCGCTCACGGTTTTCCCCCTTCGAGCTCGGCCCGTGCCGCGCGGTACTGCTCCTCGTTCGGTGGCTTTCCGTGCCAGTTCGCGTCGTTCTCCATGAAGCTCACTCCTTTGCCCTTTGCCGTGTACGCGACGATACAGAACGGGCCGGACCGATGTGCGCGTCCCTCTTCGAGGGCGGAGACGACCTCGCCGATCTCGTTGCCGTTGATGTTCCGGACGGTCCAGCCGAACGCTTCGAACTTCCGGTCGATCGGTTCCATCGGCATGATGTCGTCGCACGGGCCGTCGTTCTGCACCGTGTTCCGGTCTACGATCGCGACGAGGTTCCCAAGCCGGTACTTGTTCGCGGTGCCCGCGACCTCCCACACAACTCCCTCGTTCAACTCGCCGTCGCCGAGCAGCGTGAACACGTCGAACGTCTTGCCCGATTTCTTCGCCTCGAGCGCGATTCCGACCGCGATGCCGAACCCGATGCCGAGCGAACCCGTTGTCATGTCGACGCCGGGGCACTTGATCACGGGGTGGCCTTGCAGCGGGCTTCCGAATGAGCGCAGCGTTCGCAGCGTCTCCACCGGAAAGAAGCCCTTCATCGCGAGAACCGAGTACAACCCGGGGCACGCGTGCCCTTTCGAGAGGATGAACCGGTCGCGGTCAGGCCATCTCGGATCGTCGGGATC
>SKQU01000300.1 GCA_007118855.1 Spirochaetaceae bacterium | reverse complement strand
CGTGCGTGAGGACCATCGGATGGTCCCGGTGCCGACGGACCGGCTGATGCTCGATCTTGAGGAGAACCGGGCCCGGGCGCAGGCCACGATCGGGGAGCTCCGCGATGCGCCCTCCTATCCGCTGGGCGCTTTCCCCGTGTCGATCGACGATCGCGCCTGGCTCGATGAAGTCCGAGCGTACTGGGCCGCGATCCAGCGCCAGGACTCGTAGCGTCTCATGCGGACGCGTGTCGCGCTGTGCGGCGATGTCATGCTCGGCCGCGGCATCGACCAGATTCAGCGGTCGCACGTGGATCCCGAGCTGCGCGAACGCTTCGTCACCGACGCGCGTGACTACGTCGCGCTGGCCGAGCGCCGCGGCGGCACGGATATCCCACGAGGGGTGGATCCGGCCTACGTGTGGGGCGAGGCGAAGGAGCGGCTCGCGAGGTTCGCCCCCCAGGCGACGGTCGTGAACCTGGAGAACGCGTTCACCGGCACCGACGGCTTCGCGCCGGGGAAGGGCATTCACTACCGCAGCCATCCGGACAACGTGGCCGTCCTCGAGGCGGTCCCGAATCCGGTCTGCTCACTCGCGAACAACCACGTGCTCGACTTTGGCGAAGCGGGACTGGATGAGACATGCGCGACCCTGGATCAGGCGATCGTTCCCTACTGCGGCGCCGGGCGTAACCGTGACCAGGCATGCGGTCCGGCTATCGTTGAAGCGTCGGCTCCCCGCTCGCCCCGGGCACGACCGATCGCGGTCATCGGCTGCTGTCTCGGCGACTCCGGCGTCGCCGGCGAGTGGGAGGCAGGAAGCGCGCGCCCGGGGGTCTTCCTCCTCCCCGGCCTGAGCGAAGGGGAGATTCGCGTGATTGAACGCATCGCGGCGCCGCTACGCGACGCAAGTCTGCTCGTCATCCTGTCCATTCACTGGGGAGGAAACTGGGGCTACGACATCGGGGAGGAGAAGATCCGTTTCGCCCGCTCGCTCGTGGACCTTGGTGCAGTAGACGTCGTCCACGGCCACTCTTCCCATCATCCGCAAGGCTTCGAGTTCTACCATGGTGTCCCAATCATCTACGGCTGCGGAGACCTCATCAACGACTACGAAGGCATCTGGGGACACGAGGAGTACGAGCCTGACCTCGCGCTGCTCTACCTCCTTGCCCTGGACCCGGCGGGCCCGGAGGTCCGCATGGAGATCGCGGTGTACGAGCGACGGCGGTTTCGTCTGGCGCGGGCGTCGCACGACTCTGCCTCGCGCATCGCGCGCATACTCTCTGCCGAGAACCGGCGTCTGGCGGGTCCGACCCTGGTCTACGAAGACGGGACGGTCAGACCTGCTTGATGACTTGCCGCAGCCGCCTGATCCGGCGATGATGAGACGGAGGTGATCATGGGGCTCATCCACGCGGACAGCGAGAGATCGTTCATCTTCCCGGAGCAGTACCTTGAGGAGCGCTCGCTCAGACTGGAGTCCAAGCAGGGGCCGCTTCTCATCGCGAGCTGCACGAGCGGCACCTACATGGCCGAGCAGGTCGTCAAGGAGTACGGGCAGATGCTCGCAAGGACCGGCGAGAGCGAGCAGCTGTTGTTCCTGAAGGACGTCGACCGCGACTTCACGGACACCGAGACTCTCGTGCGACTCGAGCAGCATGTGGGGGGGGGCGACGTCTTTCTGTTCCAGTCGCTCCTCGCGCCGGACGAGGGCTACCAGGTGAACAACAACTACCTGAAGCTCCTGATCGCCGCGAGGGCGTTCCGCGAGCACGGTGCTCACCGGATCACGGCGGTCCTTCCCTACCTGACCTACACCCGCCAGGACAAGCCGACGAAGTTCCAGCGCGAACCGACGACGGCGAAGCTGATGGCGGATCTCGCGCGCACCGCGGGGATCGACCGCGTCATCGCCTGGAACCCCCATTCCACCCAGATTCACGGCTTTTACGCGGATCTTCCGGTCAACATGCTCGATCCCCTCACCCACTTCAACGAGGAGTTCGCCGAGTTCCGCGGACGAGACGATGTCATCGCGGTCGCACCCGACGCCGGGGCGACGAAGCTGATTCTGCACTTCAGCCGTGAGATGGACGTGAACTCGGCGATCGCGAGCAAGCATCGGCCGCAGGCCGAGCAGGCGACGATCACCGACATCATAGGCGACTTCCGCGGCAAGAAGACGGCCATCGTGCTCGACGACATGGTGGCAAGCGCGAAGACCGTCGTCGAGCTCATCAGGGAGCTCGTGGAGCACAAGGGAATCCAGGAGGTCTACATGGCGGCCTCACACAACCTCTGCCTGCCCGGCACCCGGGAGCGACTGGAGATGCTGCACCGTGACTACAACCTGAAGCGTCTCGTGGTCACGAACAGCATTCCCCAGACGGACGAGTTCACGAGCCTGCCCTTCTTCGAGGTCCGCAGTCTTGCCCCGGTCTTCTGCCACACGATCAACCGCGTGCACTACGACCGGTCGGTGAGCGAGGTCTTCAGACAGCGCTGAGAGACAGCGCTGAGAGACTATTCGAGCTCGGTAATCTTCTCGTCCGTGAACAGGTAGGTGCGAAGCTCCTCGTCCCATCCGGGCATGCTGCGACGCAGCCATTCGAGGGTCATGCACGCATGCTCGATCTCCTCGTCGCGGTTGTGCGCGAGGATCTCCTTCAGCTCGCTGTCTTCGGCGACATCGACGCGCTGATGGTACCAGTCGATGGCCTCAATCTCTTCGCGAAGACTTCGCAGTGCTCGGATGACATCCCTGGTCGAATTGCTCAGTGTCTCGGGTGCTTCATGATAGTCGGACATATTCCCTCCTGCGCTGATGGCCTATTTCCAGTAGCGTGCCTTGCCGAAGAGCTCGTGCAGATGCTCTTCTTCCTCCCTGGAGAGCCGGCCTTCCGCCGCTGTCGCGGGGACGTTGCGCAGCTGTTCGAGCGGGGTGTCGATCAGGATCGTGCGCTCGCCCCACGAGATCTCCCGAACCCAGTGGGGAGAGATGAACAGACTCCCGCCGCCTATCTCTGCCCTGGTCTCGACGCGCAGGTACCGCACCGCCCAGGTCGTATCCTCAATCAGGAAGTCGGTGACGGAGCCGACCTCCTCCTCCGGCGCGCGAAGCCTGTAGCCCGTGACCTCGCGGGTGCTGCGCAGGTGTGACTCTGCGTCGGTCTGCGCGTCGGTCTGCGCGTCGGTCTCCGGCAGATACTGCTCGTCAGGCCCCGGCGCTGAGGCGAGCGATCCCGCTTCCACGGGGGTCAGCGCGCCGCCCCACAATCCGGCCCCGCCCCAGTAGACGGGCACCCGGTAGTAACGGAGAAGCTCAGCCTCTTTCTGCCGGGAAACCGGCTGTGCGAGGTCAGCCGACGGCGCATTCTTGACCTGCTTTCGCGTCAGGCCGACGGTGATCGCCTCCCCGTCACGGAGCGCGCCCGTGACGGACATGGGCGAGATCAGCACGCGCTTGCCCAAGAAGGCAAACCCGTGCTTCGCGACGATATAACGCAGGACCCACTGTTCCTCGTCAAAGAGAAACGTCTCAATCTTGCCGATCCGGCCGTCCCTCGCCCTCAGGCGGGACCGCTCGAGTTGCGATGTACGAAACAACATTACTCCTCCTTCGCCGTGTACGCGACGATGTTCAGGCGCCGGACCTCGCACCGAGGATCTCGTTCACCTCTTCCGCGGATACCTCTTCCGCGTCGAGCAGCCGCTGTGAGAGCTCCTCGAGCTGATCGCGTCGTTCCTCGAGCGTCTCCCGCGCGCGTTTCTGCGCCGTGGAGAGAACGTCCATGATCTCCTGGTCGATCTCCCGTGCGGTCGCCTCCGAGTAGTCGCGCTGTTGGGAGAGCTCCTCTCCAAGGAAGACGTTCTGACGCTCGGGGGCGGCGCCGAACGGCCCGAGCCGCTCGCTCATGCCCCAGGACTGCACCATCCTGCGGGCGAGCTTCGTCGCCTCCCGGATGTCGTTCTCAGCACCGTTGGTGAAATCGCCGTACAGGAGATCCTCGGCCGCGCGTCCGGCGAGCATCACAGCGAGACGATCCCGCAGGTACGGCTGACTGTACAGATGCCGATCCTCTTCCGGCAGCTGCTGGGTCACACCCATGGCCGGACCGCGAGGGACGATCGTCACCTTGAGCAGCGGGTCCGCGTGCGGCAGCACGCTCGCGACGATCGCGTGACCGGATTCGTGGCAGGCGATCCGCTGTCGCTCCTCATCCTTCACGCCGAGTCCCTTGCGCTCGAGCCCGAGCGTAACCTTGTCGCGCGCCTCCGACACATGCTCCATCGTGATCTCCGACTTCCCCGCGCGAGCGGCAAGAAGCGACCCCTCGTTCAGCAGATTCTCCAGGTCTGCTCCGCTGAAACCGGGAGTCCCGCGCGCGACCTCCTCGAGATCCACCTCGTCGGACAGCGGCCGCTCGCGCGCGTGGATCTCGAGAATCGCGACCCGGTCTTTCAGCGACGGCAGGTTCGTCGTCACCTGCCGGTCGAACCGGCCCGGACGCAGGAGCGCAGGATCAAGGATGTCGGGCCGGTTCGTGGCTGCGAGGACGATCACATCCTCCTGGGGCTCGAACCCGTCGAGCTCGGAGAGTAACTGGTTGAGCGTTTGCTCGCGCTCGTCGTGACCTCCGCCGAGCCCGGCGCCCCGGCGGCGGCCTATCGAGTCGAGCTCATCTACGAAGATCAGCGACGGTGAGCTCTTCTTCGCGTCCTTGAAGAGATCGCGGACGCGGGAGGCGCCCACGCCGACGAACATCTCCATGAAGTCCGACCCGGAGATACTGTAGAACGGCGCCTCGGCCTCGCCTGCGACGGCCCGGGCGAGCAGAGTCTTCCCCGTGCCGGGAGGACCGACGAGCAGGACGCCCTTGGGCGTACGCGCGCCGACCGATGCGTACTTCTTCGGGTGTCGCAGGAAATCGACGAGCTCGGCAACCTCCTCCTTCGCGCTTTCGAGCCCGGCAACGTCGTCGAGCTTCGTCTCGACCGCACTGGACTTGTCGTAGAGTTTCGCCTTGCTCTTGCCCACGCCGAACATCCCCTGCCCGCGCTGCTGCATCATCTTGTAGAATCGGTAGCCTATCCAGATCATCAGCGCGAACGGCAGGAGGTTCAGGATCACCATGAACGGAGAGGTCTCTTCAGTGGGCGGCTCGGTGTAGATCGGAATGTTCCGCTCGCGAAGCGTCTCGACGATGTCCGATTCACCGATCGGCGGGACGTGGACGACGAACTGCTGGACCTGCCTCTCGTCGTCCGTTGGCAGGGTGACCGGGGAGTCGAAGGTGCCTTCAACCCGGTTTCCGGATATGGTCACGGCCGTCACGTTGTCGCGGCCTATCTCTTCGCGCAGCTGATTGTACGTCACCGCACCTGCGACCGGGCCGGTGAACAACCGCATGAGCGTGGGCAGGAAGAAGAGCCCGAGAATGAGCAGCCACCACCAGGACATCCCTCCGCCAGAGCCGGCGCCTCGCCCGGGTCGCCATTGGTCCCCGGATGGATCGCCGCCCGGACCCGGGGGTTCGTCGGGCCGGTGGCCCGGTTGTCTCCCATCACTCATGGCGTATTGATACACACGCGCTCCTCGTCGGACTATCACCCATTCGGGCTATGCAGCAGCGCCGCGGGCAGCGTGAGCTCTCCCGGCACGCACGGCTCTACGGGGCAGTGACGCCGGATCGCCTCTACGGCGACGATGTTGCCCAGATTGTCCACGGCTTCGGT
>SKQU01000378.1 GCA_007118855.1 Spirochaetaceae bacterium | reverse complement strand
CCCACCCAGGGATTCCCGGTGAAGAACGTCACGAACATTCCCATGAACGCGCCGGTGAGCATCATCCCTTCGAGCCCGATGTTGATGATGCCGCTGCGCTCGGAGAAGATGCCGCCCATGGACGTGAAGATGAGCGGGGTTGCCATGCGGAGCGTCGCGGCGAGTACAGTCGCGTTGACGAAGTAGGTGATGGTCTCCCACATCAGACGGGTCTCCTGCGCCGCAGGAGGCTCCGCGTGAGCTCGTCTGCGGCGACGAACATGATGATCATCGCCTGGATGATCACGATCAGCTCGCGCGGCACGTCGGTGAGGCGGTCCATCGCCGCCCCTCCGGTGCGAAGCGCCCCGAACAGGATCGCCGCGAGAAGCACCCCCACGGGATGATTCTTGCCGAGGAGCGCGACCGCGATACCGACGAATCCCAGATCAGGCGAGAACCGCTGGATGAACCGACCGTGGACCCCGAGCACCTGCTCCACTCCGGCCAGGCTTGCGCAGGCGCCGCTCAGGACCATGGCGAGCACCATGTTGCGTGACACGCTGATTCCGCCGTACTCGGCAGCGGTCGGGTTGAACCCGACGGCCCTGATCTCGTACCCGATTCTCGTCTTCCAGAGGATCACGTAGATCACGGCAATCGCAGCGACAGCGATGATGATACCGCCGTTCAGCCGCGTCGGCGGGAAGAGCCGTGCCAGCGTTGCCGTGTCCGCGACCCTGTCGGTCTCCGGGGCCCACCTGCCACCGTGAAAGGGACCGGTAACGAGATAGTCGGTGAGGAAGTACGCGATGAAGTTCATCATGATGGTGTTGATGACCTCATGGACTCCCAGCTTCGCCTTGAGAATGCCCGGAACGAAGGCCCAGACGCCACCGGCGAGCATCCCGGCAACGACGGCAAGGGGAAGGTGGATCAGGCGGGGAAGGCCGGTAAGAGACACGCCGATGATCGCGGCGACCATCGCACCGACGTACAGCTGTCCTTCGGCTCCTATGTTGAACAGCCCGCATCGAAAGGCGAAGGCAACGGCGAGACC
Source organism: Spirochaetaceae bacterium (assembly GCA_007118855.1). Taxonomy (GTDB): domain Bacteria; phylum Spirochaetota; class Spirochaetia; order DSM-27196; family SLST01; genus SLST01. The sequence continues at coordinate 17,295 of SKQU01000378.1, read as the reverse complement.
CGTGAAGACCAACGGCGTCGCCCGCTGGAGGGTCGCGGCGATGTTGCGCACACTGCCGAAGGACTCGCGAAAGAGAACGCCGTACGCGGTGATGGGGTTCTCCCCCACAATCAGGATGAACACCGAGCCGGCGAGCAGCGCGAGGACGACCGAGAACACCGGAACCAACACGTCACGGCTGGTGAGGCTAGCTTGCTGGGGTATCAAGGTGGGCTCCTTCGGCCGTGTCCGGATCTCCCCCGAGCATCAGATACCCGAGGCGGCGCTCGTCCGACTCCTGGGCCGGCATCACCGCGACGATCCGGCCGCCGTACATCACGCCGATCGTGTCGCTCAGCGAGAGGATCTCGTCGAGCTCCGCGGAAACGAGAAGGACCGCCGTACCCTGATCGCGCTGGCGGATGATCTCCTCGTGGATGAACTCTATCGCGCCTATGTCAAGGCCCCGCGTCGGCTGTGAACAGACAAGAAACTCCGGATTGCGCGAAAACTCCCGGGCAACGACGACCTTCTGCTGATTGCCGCCGGAGAAGGTGCGCACGATCTGTCGCGGATTCGGCGGACGGATGTCGTACTCACGGACCAGCTTCTCTGCGTGCTCGGCGATCTCCTTCGCATTGCGGAAAAGGTATCGCTCGACAAAGGGAGCCTCGGAATGGAGCCCGAGTATCAGATTGTCGGCAACGCTGTAGTCCAGAATGAGTCCCCGCTTATGCCGGTCCTCCGGAATATAGCTGACTCTGCGCTTCTTGATGGCCATGGGGCCCAACCCGTGTATCGGCTGACCATGGAGCGTTATCTCGCCTGATTCCGGCCTCAGGAGCCCGGTGATCGCCTCCACGAGAGGCTGCTGACCATTGCCCTCGACCCCTGCGATGCCGAGCACCTCACCCCGCCGAACCTCGAGTGACACATCGTTCACGAGCACGCCGCCCCGCCGGTCGCGGACGGTGAGTCCGGCGACCGACGCAACCGTTTCTCCCGGCGTGGCAGGCGTCTTCTCTACCCGTAACAGCACTTCGCGCCCGACCACCATCTCCGCGAGCTCCCGGTGGCTCGTCTCCGCGGTATCACGGGTCCCCTCGAGCCTCCCTCGCCGGAGCACGCTCACCCGGTCCGAGATCGCGAGCACCTCCTTGATCTTGTGGGTGATGAAGACGATCGTCGTGCCCTGCCCCCTCAGGTTCTTCAGAACATCAAACAGTTCTTCGGTCTCTTGGGGAGTGAGCACCGCGGTGGGCTCATCGAGGATCAGCACCTTCGCGTTCCGATAGAGCGCCTTGAGTATCTCCACTCGTTGCTGCTGGCCCACCGAGATATCGGATACTTTTGCCCGAGCGTCAACCGCCAGCCCGTAGTCGCGGGCGAGGGCCTCGACCCGTTCAACCGCGGTCCGGTAGTCGACGAAACGCAGCTTCGCCGGCTCAGCGCCGAGTATGACGTTCTCTGCCACCGTGAGGGTATCAACCAGCATGAAATGCTGGAATACCATGCCGAGCCCGAGCTCGATCGCGTCGCGGGCGTCGGAAATCGTCGTCGGTCTGCCCCTGAAGACAATCTCACCGGCATCGGCGTGGTACAGCCCGTAGAGGATATTCATGAGGGTCGATTTCCCGGACCCGTTCTCGCCGACGAGGGCGTGGATCTCGCCCTCCTGAATGCTGAGCGTTATGTCGTCGTTCGCAACGACGCCGGGGAAGCGCTTGGTTATGCCCCTCATCTCCAGAATGGGTGCCAATCGGGATCCTCCCCGGTATCCTGACGGACGGAAGCCCGGCCGCGCGGCCGGGCCTCGTCGCGCTCAGTCGTGAGCGCTCGCCACCTCGATCTGCCCGTCGACGATCTGCTGCTTGATCTCGGCGAGTCTGTCCATCACCTCCCGGGGGATGATGTCCTCGGTATAGGTGAAGTCGGTCGTTCCCACCCCGTCATCGGCCACACCAAACTCGTGCACCCCGGCGCGGAACTCACCCCTGACCACGTCCCCGACCACGTTGTAGACCGCCACGTCCACCCGCTTGAGCATGGAGGTGAGGATAGTGCCCGGTGCTATGTGATCCTGATCCGAGTCCACGCCGATCGCGTAGAAGCCCTGCTCCTGCGCGGCCTCGAATACCCCCATGCCGGTGCCGCCTGCGGCGTGATACACGATGTCGGCGCCGCGCGCGTTCTGACTGATGGCGAGCTCCTTGCCCCGGCCCGGGTCGTTGAAGGCGCCGGCATAGTTGATGAGCACCTCGACGTCGGGATCCGCATGTCGGGCTCCCTGCTCGTACCCCACCTGGAAGTTGTAGATCACGGGAACTTCCATGCCGCCGACGAATCCCACGGTTCCGGTCTCCGTCATCATCGCCGCGAGCGCGCCTACGAGAAAGGACCCCTCATGCTCCTTGAAGACGAGCGACGCAACACTGGGAGCGTCGACAACCGCGTCGATGATCGCGAGCTGGGCATCCGGATAGTCCGCGGCGACGGCCTCGAGCCCGGACTCCTGCAGGAACCCTATGGCGATCACCAGATCGTAGCCCGCCTCCACGAAGGCGCGCTGGTGATCCTCCATCTCGGCGACGTCGTCGGGCTCCACGTAGTCAAAGACTATGTCGAAGTCCTCGACCGCGCGCTGCATTCCCCGGAACGCGGCGTCGTTGAAAGACTCGTCTCCCAGCCCTCCTATAGAGAACACGACCCCGATCCGGATGTCCTCGTCGGTAACCTCCGGCTGCGGCGCGGCAAAGCCTGGACCGACCACACCCGCGATCAGAACCAGCCCAATCAGTGCGATGTTCACCCTACGCATCTCCTGCCTCCTTCGGACAGCACATGCCGTCCTCGTCACGTTGTCTCTTGTCTTCAATGCTACTCAGGTTGGCCGAACCTCGCAACCGGTCCAGGGGCAGCGGTCGCAACTATCTCGCTCTCTTGCCCTGACGAGGAGCTCGAAGGATGTCACTGCTGATCCCCGGCAGACAGGATGGCGGCGGGGTGTTGACGCGCCCACTCATTGCCGGTACCATTGAACGAACGGATGATCGGGTGCGTTCTAATGTTCAGAACTCGATCCGGTGGGGAGGCTTCATGGACTATGGAACAGACTCGCGTCGCCTGCTCTACCGCGTGGCGCAGGCGTACTACGAAGAGGATCTGACACAGGCGGACATCGCCGAGCGCTTCGGCGTGTCGCGGATCAAAGTCTCCCGCCTGCTGACCAGGGCTCGCGACGACGGGGTGGTGCGCATCACCGTAGTGCCTCCCCCGGAAGATAACACAGATCTCGAGCGACGTCTCGAGCAGTCCTACGGGCTCGAGGAAGCGCTCGTGGTATCGCCGTCGTCCGGCTCCTACGAAGACACCATCAGCGCGATCGGACGAGCCACCGGCGAGTACATCGGCCGCATCGTCCAGGACGGGGACATAATCGGTCTCACCTGGGGGAACTCGGTGCTGGCCACGGTTGATTCGCTCCCGAGCGCGAGCCTCTCCGGTTGCCGCGTCGTGCAGTTGCTCGGGGGACTCGGGCACCCTGAGGCCGAGATACACGGGGCAGAGCTCGCTCGGCGCGCCGCCGAGCGTCTCGGTTGTCGCGTCCGGAACATCCACGCGCCCGGCATCGTCGCGACGAAGGGCGTCCGCGACTCGCTCGTTGAAGACCCCCAGGTCGCGCACACGCTGGAGCTCGGACGCAACGCGGCAATTGCAGTCCTCGGCATCGGCGCGCTCGGTCCTCACTCAGTACTGCGCGGACACGGATCGGTGCTCTCCGCCGAAGACTGCAGCGGCCTGCTCGAGGCAGGAGTCGTCGGCGATATCGCGCTGCGCTTCTTCAAGGCGGACGGGACCCCCGCGGCAAGCCCGTACGACGAGCGAACAATCGGGATCGAACTCGACGAGCTGCGGGGGATTCGCCGCCGCGTCGGCGTCGCAGGCGGCACGGAGAAGCACGAAGCCATCCTCGCCGCCCTGCGGGCCGGACACGTCAACGTACTGGTCACGGACCGGTCAACCGCGGCGGCCATCACGGCCCCACCTGTACACACCCCGCCTCGTCCAATAGAATAGGACCGTCCGATCGAGCGACATCAACCAACATCGCCCATACCCTGGCCGCCACGAGGAGTGCATGGAACACACGATTCTTGAGAAACGGCAGCTGTCCGAGCAGGTCTACATGATGCGCATCCGCGCGCCGCTCATCGCGCAGGCGCGCGAACCGGGACAGTTCATCATCCTGCAGGTCGACACCGACTTCGGCGAGAGGATACCGCTCACCATTGCGGATGCCGACGCCGAGTCCGGGTGGATACGCATCATCTTCCAGGCCGTCGGCGGGACAACGATGAAGCTCGCGACCCTCGAGGAAGGCGAGGCGGTCGCAGCGGTCCTCGGGCCGCTCGGGCACCCTACGCACATCGAGCGCGTGGGTCACGCGGTCTGCGTCGGCGGCGGGATCGGGGTCGCCCCGCTCTACCCCATTGCGCAGGCGCTCAAGGCCGCGGGGAATCGGCTCACGGTCATCGTCGGCGCGCGGTCGAAGGAGCTCGTAGTCCTCGAAGAGGAGATGAGGGAGATAGCCGACGAGCTGATCGTCGTCACCGACGACGGATCGTACGGCCGCAAGGCGCTCGTGACCGAACCGCTCAGGGAGCTCTGTGAAGCCGACGCCAGACCTGATCTCGTCGTCGCGATCGGGCCGCCGGTGATGATGAAGTTCGCCGCGGAGACCACGCGCCCGTTCGAGGTTCGCACGATGGTGAGTCTCAACACGATCATGGTCGACGGCACCGGCATGTGCGGCGGCTGCCGCGTGAACGTGGGCGGGGAAACGAAGTTCGTCTGCGTGGACGGACCCGAGTTCGACGGACACCAGGTCGATTTCGACAACATGATGCGACGCCTCGCAAGCTACAAAGCTCAGGAGGATCGCGCGCGGCACGAGTGCCTTGCTGAAGCTCAGGCCGCGGAACTTGAAAAGGAAACGCATGAGTCACAGAAAACCGTCTGAGTTGCGCGAAGAGGCGAAGAGGATCCTCGAGGAGCTCAAGGGCCTGGAAAAGATTCGGGCCAAAGACCGCATCGCGATCCCGCAGCAGGAGATGCCCAGTCAGGACCCGCATGAGCGCAACGCGAACATGTACGAGGTGACCTACGGCTACTTTGAGGATCAGGCGCGCGCGGAAGCAGAACGGTGCCTCCAGTGCCGCAACGCCCCCTGCGTCGAGGGATGCCCCGTGCGGATCGACATACCGCGGTTCATCGGACATGCGGCCAAAGGCGACTACGCGGCGAGCCTCGCGGTGATCAAGGAGGCGAGCCTCCTTCCGGCGATCTGCGGACGGGTCTGCCCGCAGGAGAATCAGTGCCAGGAGTACTGCACGGTCGGGAAGTCGCTCAAGGATACCTTCAAGAGCGTGTCGATCGGAAGGATCGAGCGGTTCGTCGCGGACTGGGAGGCCGGGCTACACGGACTGCCGGAGGACCGTCTGGATGAGCCGAATCCACTGCCGCCGAGTGCCCGCGTGGACGATGCGGGCGAGCCGGACACAGACCGCGCGATTGACGGCGTCCACGCGGGCGCCGGCGGCGTGCCGCAGGTCAAGCCGCCCACCGGCAAGAAGGTCGCCGTGATCGGCAGCGGTCCGGCGAGCATCACCGTCGCGGCCGACGTGCGACGAGAAGGTCACGACGTGACGATCTTCGAGGCGTTTCACAAGCCGGGCGGCGTGATGATCTACGGCATCCCGGAGTTCAGGCTGCCCAAGAAGATCGTTGAAGCGGAGATTCACACACTCGAGCAGATGGGTGTGGAGATCCGCACGAACTTCCTCGTCGGCCAGACCCGGAAGCTCAAGGACCTCCTCGAGAAGGACGGGTACGACGCGGCGTTCATCGGGACCGGCGCGGGGCTTCCGCGGTTCATGAGCATAGAAGGCGAGAATCTCGTCGGCGTGTTCTCGGCAAACGAATTCCTCACCCGCAGCAACCTCATGAAGGCGTACGACCGCGATCGCGCGCAGACGCCCATCTTCCAGCCCCGACGCGTCGCGGTGCTCGGCGGTGGCAACGTCGCGATGGACGCCGCCCGCACTGCCCTGCGCATCGGCGCCGAGAAGGTGTCCGTGATCTACCGGCGAAGCCGGGTCGAGATGCCGGCGCGAGCCGAAGAGGTCGACCACGCCGAGGAGGAGGGCATCGAGTTTCTCCTGCTGAAGAACCCCACCCGCATCCTCGGGGACGAAGACGAGCAGGTCGTCGGGATCGAGGTCCTTGACTACGAGCTCGGCGAGCCCGACGAATCGGGGCGGCGTCGGCCGGTTCCCATACCGGGAAGCGAGAGCGTGATCGACCTCGACACGGTCATCGTGTCGATCGGCAACGACTCCAACCCGCTGATCACGCGCACGACCCCGGAGCTCGAGGCGAACAAGTGGGGTAATATAACCACGGACGAGAACGGCCGGACGAGCATGGACCGGGTCTACGCAGGCGGCGATATCGTCCTCGGCGCGGCGACCGTCATCCTCGCGATGGGAGAAGGTCGCAAGGCCGCGGCCGCGATCAACCGGCTGCTCGCGGGCAGGAGCCGCCGCTGATCTACGGCGCGAGGATGCGCCTACTCGTTGTCGTCGGACGAGGTCTCCTCGTCGTCGTCTTCTTCGGAATCAGATTCTTCGGGCAGGCCGCCCGGGTGCAGGTACTCCAGATAGGAGGTGTCTTCCTCCGTCTGCTCTTCGTCCTTTGCGCCATGCTTGCGGGCAAGCTTTGCTTCCCGCTTCTTCTTCTTCGCTATCTCGCGTCGCCGTTTGTCTCCACCATATGGGTTTCGCGCCATTGGCTCTCCTTGTGGGGGCCGTGCCTCGTGGGCATATAAAAAACGGCCCGGACGAACCGGGCCGTTTCTCACGGATCGTTCTAGTAACGACGATCTGAATCGCGATTGGAACGCTCGCGGGCCTCGTTGACCTTGAGCATGCGTCCCTCGAACTCGGTGCCGTTGAGGCCCTGGATAGCAGCGGTTGCCGCTTCCTGATCGGCCATCTCGACGAAGCCGAACCCGCGCGATCGACCGGTGTCCCGGTCGGTCAGGACGGTGGCGGATACAACCTCACCATACTGGGTGAAGAGCGAGCGCAGGCTCTCCTCTTCAGTGCGATAACTGAGGTTTCCCACATACAACTTGTTAGCCACTTGCTAACTCCTTTTCGGCCTTACCCTTTCCGGGCGAGCCCTGCATTTCTCAGCACTGAGTTGTGACGGCTTGCTTTGGGATCACAGCCAGGCAGGGGTCTCAAGCAGAAGCGACTCACATAATCGGCGCCACGCATAATATGGCGCGTAAACGGGCTTCTGACAAGGCCCTCTCAGAAAATCGTCCCCCGGTGCCTCACACCCGGTTCGGGTCGTCTCCGGCGAGCTTCGTGAAGGCCAGCCGCGTCTTGCGGCGAACGTCGATCCCGTAGGGGCACTCCACCGACTCCGACTCGGCGAGCAGGGCGTCGGCGTCCAACCCCGCGTCGCTGAACTGCGCCTTCGCGTAGTCGGCAAGCGCGAACCATCCGGCAAGCCGCAGCCGCAAGGCGTAGTTCGCCGGGTCATGCTCGAGATAGTCGATCATCTGCCGGTCGAGGTACCCCTCGAGACGGAACAGGTGCATCAACGACGCCGGGCACTCCCCGCACTGCCGGCACACGTACGAGCCGAGCTCGACGGCGCTTCGCAGGATCCCGGCACGCTCGGCTTCGGTCGCAGGGCCCGCGCAGACTGCCTCCGCCGCCTGATCGACGTGCTCAACGGTGTTCATGCCGCACACGAGCAGATCCGACCCGGATCCAAGGGCGTACCGCAGCGCCTCGCGCGGTGAGCGGTAGAGGAAACCGTCGGCGAGCGGCTTCATCGCCGTGATACCCACGCCGCGCTCTCGAGCAAGCGGGTAGATCTCGTCGTGGATGACCGGCAGATACTGTTCCTCGAGGTAGTTGTCCCAGATGAGTATCAGGCTGATCGGCAGGGTCCGGATCGCCTCGAGGTAGATCCACGGCCGGTGACTCGACAGCCCTATGCCGTCGATCACACCCTCCTCCTCGGCCCGGAGCAGAACCGTGAGAGCCCCGTCGTCGGCCCGCAGTTGCTCGATCTCGTCGGTCGAGTTAACGCCGTGCAGGTAGTAGAACTCAATGTGATCGGTCTGCAGGGCGGTCAGGCTCGCATCGAGGTCGCGCTTCATCCCCTCCGCGTCGCGGCTGCCGCTCTTGCTCGCGAGCACGACATCGCTGCGCCGTCCGGCCAGAACGCGGCCGAGCTTCTCCTCCGACGCACCGTTCCCGTACCCGCGAGCGGTTTCGATGTAGTTGCCGCCGTAATCGAGGTAGCGGTCGACCACGCGTTCGACGATCTCAGTCGAGATCTCGAGCTGGTGGAACCCGCCGAGCGCAAGGCGGCTGAGGCGTTTGCCCGTCCGTCCGAGCTCGACCTGTGGAAGTGTTGCCGTCGTAACCATGGGGCATCGTATCATGAAGCCCCTGTCCTGTGGAGCGCAGCGCAGGGGGTCGGGTGCCCTTGTGCGAAGGGCGAGGAGGTGCGAAGATGGAAGCAATGAGAACAACAGCATGGCGCACCGCAACGGGCGCTTTCCTCACGATCGTCCTGTTCGTCTTCCTCGCCGCATGCGATCGGGCGGACAGACCTGTGGCCGTCGGGGCCGAAGTCACTGAAGCGCAGGCGGAAGAGGCGTTCATGGTCGCCTTTGGCGGCGCCTACGTTGGATCCATGGCCGCGCAGTTCGGCCAGCCGCTTCCCGGGCTCAGTCTGGACATGGAGAACGAGGCGATCGTCTTTGATGAGTTTGACGTATCGGAGCTTGAGACCGACTACCAGACGATCTCGGGCACGGTGAAGTCCACCGAAGAGGCGGCCGAGGTCGATTTCGTGATGACCGGCGGCGTCGTGGAGACAATCTCATTCCGAATCGGCGCCGAACAGATGGCGGCGACCGACGGCATTCGCGCGTCGGTCACGGTGAACGGGCACCAGATGGACATCAGAGTCGATCCGGAGGCACAGTAGCCGCCTCCTCGCGCGAACCTCAGCGTGGGCCGTAACCGGCGAGACGCTCGATGGCGCGTTGCACCGCGTCCCTGGCATGCGGCGGAGTCTTCTTGTCGGTCTGGTAGTCGAACTGCCAGGTGAACTCCTCGAGGTGCGCTCTGATGCGGCCGATCGCGTTCGACTCTATCTCGAAGATAAGCGCGTGCCATTCGGGTTGGCGTTTCGCGGGAATGACCTCGGCGCCCATCTCGAGCAGCCCCGGCAGGTGCGAAAGGCAGAAGCCCTTCGACCCGCGCAGCGCCTCGGCGAACTCCGGCTCATCGAGAAAGAGCTTCGCCACGGTGTACGTGAAGTTCAGCACGTTGAACCGGATACGGTCGCACATCAGGCAGTCCGACTCCTGATGCCGCAGTTCCTCGGCGGTACCGCGGATCACCTTCCCCGCCGAGCGGCCGGCCCGTGATATCCGGCGCTGGATCGTGTTCAGACGCTTCTCAATCGTCTCCAGGTGCGTGTTGAGCGCAAGCGAGTACCCCAGCTTCCCCTCACCGGCAAGGAGCAGGTGGAAGTGCCTGCGGCAGAAGCCGCGCTCGTTCAGTTTGACCCGTATCTCGGGCGTCATGATCGAGTTCCCCAGGAAGAAGCTCACGTTGCGCTGCTCACTCTCCTGCTCGAGCGAGCACAGCACGCACTCGGGTTCGGCTTCGAATGCCTTCCAGACGGGGATGGTCTGCAGTTCGTACTTCATGTGCTCTCCGCAGCGCGATTGTAGGGTGTGCGGCGAGCCCTTGCAACCGCCGTAGGCAAACCGTACCATGGAGTCAGTGACCTGCACCGAACGCATCGTAAACGCCGCCGTTCGCATGATTCTCCACTTCGTCGCCCGTATGGACGTCAAGGATCTGAAGCGGCTGCCGCGGCGCGGTCCGGCCATCCTCATGTCCAACCATACGACCAACCTGGAGGGGCCGGCCTACTACGTGTTCATCCAGCCGCGCAAGGCTACGGCCCTCGGCAAGGAAGAGCTGTGGCGCCGGTGGCCCACCAGATTCTTCATGAACCTCTGGGGGATCATCCCGGTGGCAAGAGGACGGGTAGACCGGTCGGCGCTGCGCGCGGCCTTCGACGCGCTCGATTGCGGCTACTTCCTTGGAGTCGCCCCTGAAGGGACGAGAAGCCGAACCGGGGCGCTGCGGCCGGCGCATCCGGGGGTGGCCCTCATTGCCTCACGACGCCCGGTCCCCGTCTACCCGATGGTGCATTGGGGGATGCGCGAGGCGCTTCGAAACTTCACGCGCCTGCGCCGGTCGCAGGTGACGATCCGCGTTGGGCGGCCGTTTCGCGTCCGCGTCGCGGAGGGGACCGAACCGGGCGCAGCGCTCCTGCGCGAGATCACCGACGAAATGATGTACGAGATGGCGCGAACCCTTCCCCCGCGCTTTCGCGGCGCCTACGCGGCGATTCCAGCGCAGGCGCCCAGACACCTCGAATACGTAGGATAAGTGCGGGCGGGCGTGGAGATCCTCTACCCGATCGTGCCCGGCTTCTCGAGGACGACGTTCCGCCGGGCGCAGTCGAGCCCGAGCTCGATCGCCTCACGCAGCGGCAGCCCGCGCCGCAGACCCGCGGCAAGCCCCGCGGTCACCGCATCGCCGCTTCCTATCACGTTCACCGGCTTCACACGCGCCGGTGCGATCGTCTCGATCCGGCCGTCCTCCACGTACATCACGGGCTTCGCGCCGTTGGTAAGCACGACCCGGCACCCTCGCTCCGCGACGACGGCACGCATCCGGTGGGTGAGCTCCGGTGGCATCCGCGCAGGGTCGGTCTCCTCGGGAATCGGCTCGTCGAGGAAGGTCGAGCTGAACTCGTTGACGTTGATCTTGAGCACGTTCGGACCGTACGGCAGTGCGTTCACGAGGTCGGCCCCCCGGATATCCAGCACGACCTGCAGGCCGCGCGAGCGCGCCTCGTTCACCATGTATGGGTAGAGCTCGTCGCTGAACCCGGGGGCCTTCGATCCGCTGATAATCACCGTGTGCGCCCGCCCGAGGAGGTCACGGTATTCGTCCTCGATCGCCTCCTCGAGGCCAGGTGAAGCGGGGCTTCCCGGCTCGACGATCTCAGTCGTGGTGCGGGCGCCGGTGTCGAGGAGCGTGTAGCAGTGCCTGATCTCGATGTCGCCTGCGACGTGACGCACGGTGAGCCGGTCTTCGGCGGCGAGCCTCAGGAAGGTCTCCAGGTGCCGGCCTCCCGCCTGGGTCAGGTGAACCGCATCCTCCCCCAGCTGTCCGAGGATCCTCGCGGTGTTCACCCCCTTACCGGCGAGATCGAGCCGGTGTGAGCCCACCCGGTTCACCTGTCCAGGCGCGAGCGAATCGAGCCGAAAGGTCTTCTGGAGGGTCGGGTTGAGACATACAACGAGAAACGAGTCCCTCATGGAGCCCTCTCCTACACGCTGAACCGGATGTTGAGAATGTCACCATCCGCGACGCGGTACTCCTTCCCCTCGAGGCGGAACTGCCCCTGCTCCTTCACACCCTTCTCGCTGCCGGCGGCCGTCAGGGCGTCGTAGGTGAAGCACTCGGCGCGGATGAATCCCCGGGCGAGATCGCTGTGGACCGTTCCCGCTGCGTCCACGGCCGTCTCGCCGCGACGGATCGTCCACGCGCGCACCTCGTCGGGGCCGACGGTGAAGAAGCTGATCAGTCCGAGCGATTCGTAGGCGAGACGCGTGAGACGGCTGCGCGCCGACTCGCTGATCCCCATGTCCTCCATGAAGCCGGCGGCCTCATCGGCCTCCAGCCGCGACAGCTCCATCTCGAAGTCACCGGCAAACTCGATCGTCGGGAAATCTGCGCCGATTCGCTCAACGACTCCGGTCGACGCACCGTAGCGATCCTCGTCTGAGTTCACGATCACCATCACCGGCTTCCGCGAGAGAAACTGGAACCCGGAGATCGTACGCCGCTGATCGTCGTTGAGCTCGATGTCGCGGATTGGGGTGTCGTTCGCAAGCGCATCCTGCAGGAGCTGCAGCACCTTCTGTTCGGCCTGGGACTGCGGCGTCTTCTTCCCCCGCTGGTGGTCGGCGTCGATGCGCTCGAGCCGCGTCTCAACGAGCACGAGATCCGAGAGCAGGAGCTCGCCGTGTACCGCCTGCGCGTCGCGAACAGGATCCGCCGGGCCGCGGCTCGAGTCGAGCACGTCGTTCGTGAAGTTCCGCACCACGACGGCGAGCGCGTCGGAACTCTTCACCAGGTTCATCGCCGTTGCGCTGAACAGTTCTTTGCCCTCGCCGCGGTCCACGCCGACGAAGTCGATGAAGTCGATCGTGGCGTAGATCGTCCGCTTCGGCTGGTAGATCGCGGAAAGCCGATCGACCCGCGGGTCCTCGACGTCGACGACCGCGAGGTTGGGCTCGATCTTGCCGGAGCTGTACTCGGCCACTTCGGCCCGCGAGCGGGTGAGCGCGTTGAAGATCGTCGTCTTGCCCGACTTGGGGAGTCCGATGAGGCCGATTTTCATACCGGGAGACTACCCACACCCCGTGCCCGGGTCAATGGCGCGGGGCCGCGGCGGCAGCTGGCGCGGCTACCACCCCACGAGCGCGGTCGAGAGCCAGGGGACGTAGGTGATCAGCAGCACCGCGGCGAGCTGAAGCACGAAGAAAGGAAAGACGTACCGGTAGATCCGCGTCAGAGGCTGACCGAACCGGTAGGAGGCGAGGAAGAGCTCCAGGCCCACCGGCGGCGTGATGAAACCGAGCGCCATGTTCGAGACGAAGATGATCCCCAGGTGCACCGGCGCAATCCCGAAGACCTCTCCGAGCGGCAGGATCAGCGGCACGATGACGAGCACCGCGGAGAAGATGTCCATGAAACAGCCGGCCACCAGGAGCGCGAGGTTGAGGAGGAGGAGGAATACGAGACGGCTCCCGATCGTCGCCTGGACCCACTCGATGAGGACGAAGGGAAGCCGGCTGTCGACGATGTAGTAGGAGAGCCCCCGCGCGCCTGCGAGGATCACGAGCACACCGCCCATGATCACGGCGCTCTTCACGCCGGCCCGCGTCAAGTCGGCCCAGGAGAGCTCGCGATGGATGAAGACCTCCACGATCACGACGTAGAGCACCGCGACCGCGCCGGTTTCCACGAGCGTAGTCACCCCGGTGAAGTAACCGACGATGATGACCAGCGGGAGCAGGATCTCCCATACCGATTCGCCGAGCGCCTTGATCGCCTCCGTGAGATCGAAGCGATGTCGCTCCTCCGCCCGGCGCACCGACACGACGATCCCCACGATGCAGAAGACCGCGACGGTCAGGAGGCCGGGGAGGAGCCCGGCGAGGAACATGTCGATGATGCTCACCTGCGCGGTCGTCCCGTAGAGGATCAGTACGAGACTTGGGGGAAAGAGCAGCCCCAGGTCGCCGACCCCGGTGAGAAGACCGACGGTGAATGACTCGGACTGGCTGCCCCGCTCGTGGAGGATCACGTAGAGCAACCCGCCGAGGGCGAGGATCACAACGCCGCTCGCGCCGGTGAAGGTGGCGAAGAAGACCGAGACGAGGATCGACGCGACGACCATCCCGCCCGGCATCCAGCCCAGGAAGGCACGGAAGAGCCGAAAGAGCCGGACTCCGGCCTTGCTCTCCGAGAGAAGATAGCCGACGAAGGTGAACATGGGAATCGCGGGTATCGTGCCCGAGGTAAGCATCGCGTACCCCTCGTTCGGCACGACCGCGACGATACCGACGCTTCGCGCGAAGAGCAGATAGGCCACGCCGGTCAGTACCACGAAGAGCGGCGTGCCGGCGAAGGCGGAGGCGACGAGGATCACCAGGAGCGGAACCGACGCCAGGTCGACGAAGGAGAACCAGAACCGTTCGAGGCCGAAGACCCAGTCCGGCGCGTCGAGCGATACGGTGAAGATGAGGTTCGTGACCGAGCCGGCCGCGAGCAACAGGCCCAGGAGGAGCCCTCCGCCGAGCGCGATCCGCGTCCCGCGGCGCCGCGGGGCGGTGAGCGCGAACCGCACGGTCATGACTGCGAACGAGACGGGAACCACCGCGGCGAAGACGCGAATGGGGATGAACCAGATGGTCGTCGACGGCCCGAAGGCGGTGATCCACCACTCGGCGGCCGAGACGGTGAAGGAGGTTGTGAAGGCGAACGCGAGCACGTGGGTAATCGTCCGGATGACGCCCACCGCGCGCTGTGACCGGATGACCGTCGCGGCAGCTACCGAAAGGTGAGCGTTCTCACGGGCGGCGAGCATACCGCCCACGAACCCGACGAGCAGCACGAAGTGCTGAATGAGCAGTGAACCGTCAACGATCCCGGCGCGAAAAAGCAGGCGCGAGGCGATCTCGGCGACCGGCAGCAATCCGAGCACGAGGAGAACGAGCAGGTTGATGGTGTTCTCGATCCGCCGCAGCCGCGTGTCTGAACGGGGCTCGATCTCCTCATGGAGCCTGACGGAACCGGGCGCGTCAGCGGTCGGCTCGATATGCACGCAGGAGTTCCTGGATCCGCTCGTACAGACTCTCATCAAACACGAGGCCGAGGGTCACTTCGTAACTCGCGTCGAACTCATCGAGCCAGACGCCGAGTTCTTCCTCGCTGAGGTTGACGATCTGGAGCCCGTACTCGCTCATCGTCTCGACCGCCGTAGCCTCGAGCTCGAGGATGTCCCGATCGAGTCCCGCCGCGATCCTCCGTGCCGCTGAGATCATCTCGTCGCGCACGTCGCCGGGAAGCTGCCGGTACGCTCGCTCGGACATCACGACGGCACCGGGAGCCGGACCTACGGGAACGTCGAGCATATAGGGCGTGGAGCCGAACCACTGGAACCCCGCCGCAAGGATGGGGACGGTGAGGTAGGCGTTCACCATGCCACTCGCAAGCGCCGCAAGCCGTTCGGTATAGGGCACGGGAATCGGCTGGAAGCCCATGAGCTGGTACGCCCGAACGAGTTTCATCTCCTCCGGGCTCGCGGCCAGCCGCACCCGGCGCAGCTCCGCCGGATTGCGCATGGGATCCCGGCTGAAGAAATGGAGCCAGCCCGCGGTCGACCAGGAGAGGACATGAAGCCCGTGAGCGTTGATCTGTGACTCGAGCCGCTCGCGAACCCGCTCGAACACATAGTCATACTCGCCCTGATCACGAATCAGGAGCGGCATACTCAGCGTGAGAATCCCGTCGCTGAAGTTCGACAGCCCGGTATTGGTCATGACGACCGCCTGGAGCTGGCCGATCCGCATTTTGCGAACCATGTCGGCCTCGTCGCCGGCAATCGAGTTGTGGAAGACCTGGACCCGCACCCTGCCGCCGGATATCTGCTGCCACTCGGCCGCGAGGCGGTTGAGCGTGCGCCCCCAGGGCGAGTTTTCCGGGGCGGAGCTGCCCACGCGAAACACCTGTGCGGAGAGGGCTGACCCGGTAACGAGGAGCAGTGTCAGAAGCGCAAGTGCGCGTGCGATGGGTTTCACGAGGGGGCTCCTTGCTGGCTTAGCCTATTGGTGAACAGATCGCGGTGTCAAGTGAAGCGCCGGCGGAATTCCGCCCGTACTACTGTGCAGGAGGACACATGACACACGGTACGAGAAAAAAAGGAATCCTGTGGGCCGCCACGGCGCTGGCGGTCGTTGCCCTTGCATTCGGATGCGCGGCCCCGACAGGGCCGGTGGACCCGGGGGGCGTTCAGACCGCCGACGGTCCGGCCTCCCCGGACGACACCCCGCCCGGGGCGCAGGGCCAGCGCCTGGCAATCGACTTCGACACCGCAACCCCGGGCTACGTGGCCAAAGAATTCGCCGGTGCGGGCATTGTTCACAACCCGCCGCCCGGGTATCTGGACGCCGACGGCTGGCAGATTCTCGGTTTCAGCGACGGGGACCTTCTCTACGGAGAGGAGGCGAGCGAGGGCGATTTCGCCCGGGGTACGAGCCCCGGAGGCGTCGGCACGGGGGGACTCTATGCCTTTGAGGTGGAGCCCGGCAATGTGGCGCTTGGGGTGCAACCCACCGCGGACGACTTCTCGCCGGGCAGCATCTCGATGCGCATCCCGGTCACCCTGGACGCGGTTACCGAACTGGACCTTGGCTATACGCTCTGGGTCTACAACGACCAGAACCGTTCGTCAAGGTGGTCGGTTGCCTACTCGGCGGACGCAGCGAGCTGGACCGGGATCCCCGAGCTGCAGATCGTGACACCCCAGGAGGCCGTGTCGCCGGCGAGCTGGGAATCCACCCGTCTCACCCATTCGGTAGACGTCTCCGCGCTCGGTCTCGCCCGGGGAGACACGCTCCACATCAGATGGTCGAGTGAGGACTACAGCGGAAGCGGAGGGCGGGACGAAGCCGCGATCGACGACATCGAGGTGTCCCTCGAGTAGCGGCGGGCCGCCGGGGTCAGAGCTCGACGGGCGCGCCGGTCCGTGAGCTCTCCACGATCCCCATGGACAGCTCGTGGGTCAGCAGCGCATCGGCGTAGGGTCAGCGTATGCCGCTCGCATCGCCGGTGCGCACCGCCTCGACGAAGGCGGCGTGCTTGCGCGCGAATGATCCGGAGCCGAATACGAGGGTTCGCATACCTCATTGTAGCAGGCGAGCAGACTCAGGAGAAGAGACGAACCGCCCCGCGCACGAAGTACCAGGCGATGATCCCGGTAGCCGCGAGCTTGATCATGATCCCCAGGAGCGTCCCGCGGAAGACCCCCGCCGCCGCCTTGAGGGGAGCCCGGTTCTCGCGATGAAACAGCACCTCACCCACGAAGGCGCCTGCGAAGGCGCCCAGGATCGTACCGACCGGGGTGAAGAAGCTGCCGACGATCATGCCGATCACGCTCCCCAGGACCCCGGCTTTGTTCGCGCCGGCCTTCTTCGAGCTCATCGCGGGGAGGACATTGTCGAGCACCGTCGTTCCCACCGCAATCACTCCCAGGGCGATGAGCAGCCAGACCGGCAGAATCGCCCAGCCGCCGGGAATCGATATGAGTATGAGCGACAGGTAGGCGAGCAGCGGCCCCGGAATCGCAGGGACAATGCACCCGATTGCCCCCGCGAGCAGAAACAGGCTGCCGAGCCCGATCATCACGATGGAAAGTGCCATGCTCCTCCGTGGGATTGATCGTTCGTCCTACAGTATCATCGCGGGATGGACACGACAATCACCTTCACGAGCGAGCTCGCGTTCAAACAGTAATCCGGAGGTCGGTCGCGGCAGCGAGCGCGAACCGCAACGAGTTGAGTTT